>JAQGNS010000570.1 GCA_028291705.1 Nevskia sp. | reverse complement strand
GCCTCAAGGTCGACCTCACCGTCACCGTCAAGGGCATCGCCCAGGCCGAGGCTGAAAAGCTGGTGGAGAAGGCGCACCAGGTCTGCCCCTATTCCAACGCCACCCGCGGCAACATCGAAGTCACGCTCAAGGCTATCGCCGCCTGAGCCGCCTGTCCTGACCGGCCGCCCGTCGGCCGGTCAGGATCTCAGGCAAAAAAAAGCCCGGTGCGTCTTGCGACGGACCGGGCCGTAAGGAGTATCGAATCTTAGGGCGTGCTGACGCAGGCCTGGTAGACGTTTACCTGCTCAAGGGCCGACAGCAGGCCGCCATCGACCAGCTGCAGACCATCGAAGTCCTTGGTGGTCTTGAAGCTGACGAACGAGGCCGTCGGATTGCTGAGCAGGGTCAGCAGGTCCAGGTGCAGCGGCAAGGACTGCGTGCCGCCCGCCGTTTCCTGCACCGCCCCGTGCAGCAGGGTGGTGACCGACAGCTGCTTCAACAGCGCCAGGGTCAGCAGCTCGCCCGGCTGGGAAGCGATGAAGCCGGCAGTGTGGCCTGCGGTGAACTTGGTGTTGTTGGTCACCGTCACCGATTCGTTGGCGAACAGCCCCACCGGCGTGTTGAGCACCGCGAAGTTGGTCGGATCCTGGTTGAGCACGTTCTGCGGCTGGCTGACCGAGCAGAACAGGCACAGGCCGCCGCTACCGGTGGCCACGCTGGCATTGGCATCCGTCAGGCTCAATGTCGGCAGCGCCGTGCCGTCCGCCTTGAGGGCGCCGCAGTCGGTGGCGATCGGCGCCGGCAGGCCTACGTAAAGGCTGGCGGAAGCCGTGCTGGAACCGCCCGTCGGCACGCTGCAGGTCAGGCTATAGCTGTAGACATTCGGGGTGGTCGGCGCAGTCAGCGACACGCTGTTGCCGGCATCCGTCACAACCTTGTTCCAGTTGCTGTCCTTCGCCGTGTTGGTGGCGACGCAGGAGGAGTTGCTGCTGATGCCCGGGCCGGTGTAGGTCAGGGTGAAGGCGCCGCCCGCAACCACCGGGTTCGGCGACACGCTGATCGAGACCGGTGCGGCAGTGGCGGTGCTGCCGCTGCTGCTGCTCGAGGAGCCGCTGCTGGACGAGCCGCTGGAGGAAGAGCCGCCGCTGCTGCTCGAGGAGGAGCTGCTGCCGCCCGAAGAGCTGGACGAACTCGACGAGGACACCAGCCCGGTGCTGACGCAGGCCTGATAGACGTTGGTCTGGGCGACGGCCGACACCAGGCCGCTGCTGGCGATCTGCACCGCGTCGAAGGGCTGGGTGGCGATGAAGCCGACGAAGGCCGACTTCGGATTGGCCAGCAGCGTCAGCAGATCCAGGTGCAGCACCGAACTTACGGTAGCACCGGCCGTGTCAGCGGGAACGCCCTTGAGGAAGGTGTTCACGGTGACGCCCTTGAGCAATTCCAGCGTCAGCAGTTCAGCCGGATTGGAGGCGACGAAGCCGACCAGATGCCCGGCGGCGTACGGCGTGACCGAGGGATCGGTATTGGTGTTGGTCACCGTAAGCGACTCGGTGCCCGCCACGGCCACCGGCCGGTTGATGATGGCGTAGTCCGTCGGATCCTGGTCCACCACGTTTTCCGGCTGGGACACGGAGCAGAACAGGCAGATGCCGTCGGTGTGGGTGGTGACCACTGCATCCGGGGTGAGCAGATCCAGGGTGGGGATCGTCACGCCGGCGGCGTTGGTCACGCCGCAATCGGTCGGCGTCGGGATCGGCACGCCGTCGAACAGGTACGCCGTGGCGGTTTCAGTCACGACATTCGGGCTGACGCCGGTGTTGCAGGTGATGGTGTAGGCGTAGATGTTGGCTTTCGCCGGCGAGGTCAACGAGACCGAACCACCGCCGCTGGCCTTTGCGCCGCTCCAGGTCGCGTCGCCGCCGGTGTTGGAGGCGGTGCAGGTCGTGGTGCTGTCCGGCGCCACGGGGCCGGTGTAAGTCAGGACGAACGTAGTGCTGGGCGGCAACTGGTTGGGGACCAGCTTGATCGACACGCCGGAGGAACCGCCGCCGCTGCTCGACGCACCGCTGCTGGAAGCGCCCGAAGAAGCGCCGCTGCTGGCTCCGGAAGATGCACCGCTGGAAGCGCCGCTGGACGCACCGGAAGAAGCGCCGCTGCTGGCTCCGGAGGATGCACCGCTGGAGGCGCCCGAAGAGGCGCCGCTGGACGCACCGGAAGAAGCGCCGCTGCTGGCTCCGGAGGATGCACCGCTGGAGGCGCCCGAGGAGGCGCCGCTGGACGCACCGGAAGAAGCGCCGCTGCTGGCTCCGGAGGATGCACCGCTGGAGGCACCCGAAGAGGCGCCGCTGGACGCACCGGAAGAGGTGCCACTGCTACCGCTGCTGCCGACGCCGCCAGGGCCGCCGTTGGCCGAGCAACCGGCCAGCGTCAGTCCCGCGGTGACCAGCAGCGCTGCGGCGCTGCGCGACAACTTACCCAACTTGATCGAGCTATTCATGATGACGTTTCCCTGAACCTGAGTCCTGATTACTTATCCAGCACGCGGAATTCGACGCGGCGGTTGCGCTCGCGATCGTCCGCGGTACGTTCCGGTGAGATCAGCGGCTCGGTCTTGCCGTAGCCCTTAGCGCGCAGCTGATCCGGCTTGGCGCCCTTGGCGATCAGGTAAGCCCGCACCGCCTCGGCACGCTTCTGCGACAGCGTCAGGTTGGCGGCGGCGCTGCCGATGCTATCGGTGTGGCCGGCGATCTCGACGTGCAGACCCGGCTGGCCGATGAAGGCCGGGGCGATGGTGTCGAGAATGGTCTGGGCATTGGCGCTCAGACGCGCCTTGTTGAACTCGAAGGTGACGCCGTTGAGTTCGATGGTCTGGCCGGGGATGACGCAACCGTGAGCATCGACCTTGAGGCCGTGCGGGGTGTTGGGGCACAGATCGTGCTCGTCGTCCACGCCGTCGCCGTCGCTGTCGATCCAGGGACGCGGCACTTCCTTGACCAGCGGTTCCATCGTCGGCGGAATCGAGGGCGGCACTTCGATGACGCGCTCGACCACGCGGCCCAACGGGATTTCGATGCCCATCAGGATGCGGTAGTCGTTGAAGCCATCGTGGTAGAAGTCGCGGATGTAGCGGCCTTCGCCGCGCAGCTTGACGCCGTCATACAGCGACTTGGTGACGAAGCCGATGCCGGCTTCGGCAACGAAACTGGTGCTGTCGTCGCTCTGCGGATCGACGTCCTGATACAGGGCGCCGATACCGACCAGGCCGTACGGGGTGATCGCGGCCTTGCGGCGATCCCACAGGCTGTACGCCAGGTCCACGGTGCCGCCCCACTGATAGAAGTCCGTACCGTGGTTGCGGCCGGTCTCGAAGATCGAGCCCTGGATGTTCCCTTCCAGCGAGAAGTGTTCGCTGAACTGGTTGCCGTAGATCACCGAGGTGGTGAATCCGTTCCGCTGGGTGCCGCGACCGCTGTCCGGAATGGCGTATCCCGGCAGGATGGCGATGTAATCGCTAGAGATCAACTGCTCCTGGATCCGGACGGTAGGAGCGTCCTGGGCAGTTGCAGTGGCGGAGAACATCGCGAGCACAGCGGCTGCGATAGGAGCTAGACGAATGCGCATTGGCACTACTTCCCTGCTTATAAGTCCCGATTTTCCCAAGCCCCCGAATGAACTTCAGGAGCGTGGCCCTGAGTACAGCTCACCATTCACGATGCCGAACGAAATACTTCACTTTGCAGTCGCAACCGCATCTACCGGCGGCTTTTTTTATTGGTGAATATTGAAAGCTACACTCTGAGTGTAACTGAAATTGTTGGCAAAGGAGAAAGCATGTTTCGCGCCAGTGCCCTGCCGTCGGGGTCTAAGCCGGCCTGATGCCGGCGTCAGGCCGCCGGGCAGGCGTCGGGCCCGTCCCGTCCCGGACTACGGCCGCTGGAAACGGGAGCCCGGCGGTCTTGGCCAGCCCGGATTTCCAGTCCCGCGAGAAGGAACCGGCCGCCAGACCGCGCTGCGACGGGATTCTCGGCAAGGACGGCAAAGGGAAAGTGGAGCGGGTGATGGGAATCGAACCCACGCTAGCAGCTTGGGAAGCTGCAGTTCTACCATTGAACTACACCCGCGTGTCCGTGCGAATAGTCTAAACGATGACCGGATGGCGGGTGCAATGCCGGGGCGGCTCCAACAGTGCGTGCCAATGAGAGTCAGGGATGCGGGCTACTACTGCCCGCTGCAAACGGCCGGCAGGAACTGCTGCTCCGACTGCACGGCCCCCCGGACAATAGGCACACCCTGGAACGGCGGGGGCACCCCGTGCGGGCAGTAGTTCTGGACGATCTTGAGGTACTCGGACTGGCTCTGGATCATGTAGCGCAGGCCTTGGCAGGCGTTCCAGGTGGAATAGGGCTGGGCATTGTCCTGCTCCCGGTGCTCGGCTAGCTTGCCTTGGCAGGTCGGCTCGGGTGACGGAGGCGGCAAGGGCAGAGTTGCGGGGCTGGTGGGTTCCCGGCCGGCCACCGCCGCTGGCGTCGCCGCAGTGGCGGTGTTCTCCGGGACGGCGCCCAGCCTGCCACCCGCAACATCCGGCAGCGGCGCGGCCGGTGCCGTGGCGGGAGGATTCGCTGAGCCCAGTTCGGCGGCCAGGTCCACCGCGGCGCCCGGAATGTTCCCGGCGACCTCGCGCAGCTTTTCGGCATAGCCCGCGGGGTCCTTTGCCGATATGAACGCGCCATGCACGCCGAACTGGTCGAACGGGCCCACCAGCAGCAGCCGGTCGTTCACCAGCGTCAGGTCCGGTGCGATCGAGGCATTGCAGAAGGCGCAGCTGTTGCCCGACGGCAGCACCACTTCCTTGATCTTGTTCAGGCTTGCCGTGACGGTGCCATTGCTGACCGAGGCCGTTCCCCGGTAGAGGATGTAGACGCTGGCGTTGGTGGAGTAGTCCCGTGTGCTGACCTGGTACAGGGTGGTATGGTCCGGCAGGAAGGAAAAAGCCTGTCGGATCAGCAGGGAGTTGCCTATTTTCCAGACATTTCTCCAGTCGCCGATGAGGTCCTCGTAATTCAGCGCCTGCGGCGGGGCCTCCAGACCGGTGATGCGCCGGTATTCCGGATCGATTTCATGTGAGCCGCAGGCGGCCAGCAAGGCCCCGGTCACCATCGCCAGCCACGCGGTGAATATTCTTGACGTCTTGGCGCTGTTCATCAGCAAATACCCGTGACCGGCATGGAACACTGACGGCAAACCCGCTCGACGGAAACAGCTTCGAGCGACACTAAGCTAATGGATTCCGGGGGAGCCGAACAAGGCTGGTCTCGCCCCGAACCGGACCGCGCAGCGGCCCAGGCCGTCAATGGCGCGTGCCGATGGATACGACATCGCGTTTGGCCAGGTCGACCGCGGCCGAGCGGATGGCGTCGCCGGCATGCGGCGCCGCGCGCTGGCACAGTGCCGCGAGCGTCAGCGGGCCGGAGGTGGAAAGCGCTTTCAGCAAAAGCCAGCCCAGCTGGTCGGGCTTCAACCGCACGCCGTCGAGTGCAACCTCGGCCCGCGACGCGTCGAGTTTGCAGCGCGCGTTCAGGCGCACTGTTTCGCTGCCGCTCAGCTGTTCCCCGCGGGGGTCGGCAAACAGGCCCAGGTCGACCTCCACGGCCGGCTGGTGCAGGCGTTCCTCGACGGCTTTCATGAATTCCGCCAGATGCGCCGGATTCAGCACCGCGGCGCTGGCCAGCTGCATGGTCTTGACGATGTCCTCACGGTTGGTGGTTCCGGCGTTCAGTCCTTTCCGGGCAGCAGGCTGCGATTGCAGATAGCGGTTGCAGCTCCACATCACGTAGTCGATGACAGTGGGCGCGAACACGCCCACGGAAAGGTGGAAGCTGGCTTCTTCGAGCGGGATCACGTTGTGCCACCAGCCTCTGGGGATGTAGAGCATGTCGCCGGCTTCCAGCACGCAATCGATTGCCGGTGTTGCCGGGCTCCGGTCGCCGATCACGCTGTAGGTGTGATGAATCAGCGGCAGGGGGAACGTCGGCGGATAGATCTGCCAGCGCTTCCTGCCGATGAACTGCATGGCGAAAACATCGTGCACGTCCCAGTGCTTGCCAAAAGTGCCGCGGCCCGCACGGCCCGCGAAGGTGAGATAGCCGTTGCCGCCGTTGGTGGTCTGGCCGGTGAAGCGGCTGATCTCGTCCGAGTAGCGCCGTGCAACCGGCGAGGACAACTCCAGTCGGTCGAGCACCAGCGTGGCGCCATTGGCGATGTAGCGGTAAAACCGCTCCTTGTCGAGACGCCGCCGCTGCAGGCCCAGTTCCACCACTTCCTTGCTGAAGTTTTCCGCCGGCACCAGGCCGTCGCTGAACAGCTTGAACAGCGATTCGGTGGGCTCGATCAGGAACAGCAGCGTATTCAGATCCGACCAGCTGAATGCAGACTCGACCAGGGCTCCCTTCAGAAGATGGGGCCGCTGCTCGAGCAGCCTTTCACGGAAGTCCTGTGCGGTCATTCCAAAATCGATCATGCAGGCGTCCGTTCGTTCAAAGATCCGGTATTTCTTGATGTCGTCACGAGCGGAGTCTTTCCACCACGTGGTCCCTGGCGGCGTTGCCCCCTTCAAGATGAATGACTGGAAGTACCGGATGCTCCCCATGCCTGCAGCGCGTAAAGAAGGGTTAAACCCGGCTGGGCGGGAGGCGGACATCGAGCATCCGGTGTTGCGGCGCGGCTGGAGTAAAATGGGCCGGTCCGCCGCCCTACACCCTGTATATTTCCTGACCATCGTGATGCAGATTGTCGTCAACGGCGAAAATACCGCCGTCTCCGAGGGAATCACCCTGACCGAGCTGGTCGGGAGCCTGCAGCTGGCCGGGCAGCGTCTGGCCATCGAATTGAACGGCGACATCGTGCCGCGCAGCCGTTGGCCGGAAGTACACCTGAGCGGCGGCGACCGCGCCGAGATCGTCCGGGCCATCGGCGGCGGCTGAAACCGCGCCTGTTGCCCGATTTTCAGCATACTCGGCGGCCGCGGGGCGCCGCAGCCGCGCTTCCGGTGCCCCCGCCCGGACGCCCCAACCAAGGATTCTGACCGATGACCCAAGCCCAGCCGACCCAGTCCCTGCCCGACGCCCTGCGCATTGCCGGGCGTTCCTACGCCTCGCGCCTGCTGGTCGGCACCGGCAAGTACAAGGATATGGAGCAGACCCGCCGCGCGGTCGAGGCCAGCGGCGCCGAAATCGTCACCGTCGCCGTCCGCCGGACCAACCTGGGCCAGAAACCAGGCGAGCCGAGCCTGCTCGACGTGCTGCCGCCAGACCGCTACACCATCCTGCCCAACACCGCCGGCTGCTACACCGCCGAGGACGCGCTGCGTACCTGCCGTCTGGCACGCGAACTGCTGGATGATCACCGGCTGGTCAAGCTGGAAGTGCTGGGCGACGCCAAGACCCTGTTCCCGGACGTGACCGCCACCCTGGCCGCCGCCGAGCAGCTGGTGAAAGAGGGCTTCGAAGTGATGGTCTACACCAGCGACGATCCGATCATCGCCAAGCGCCTGGAAGAACTCGGCTGCGTCGCGGTGATGCCGCTGGCGGCGCCCATCGGCTCCGGCCTGGGGGTGCAGAACCGCTACAACATCCTCAGCATCATCGAAAACGCGCGGGTGCCGATCATCGTCGACGCCGGCGTCGGCACCGCCTCCGACGCGGCCATCGCCATGGAGCTGGGCTGCGACGGCGTGCTGATGAACACCGCCATCGCCGAAGCCAAGGACCCGGTGCTGATGGCCAGCGCCATGAAGCACGCCATCATCGGCGGCCGCGAAGCCTTCCGCGCCGGGCGCATGCCGCGCCGGCGTTACGCTTCGGCGTCTTCGCCGCTCGACGGCACCGTCGCCTGAGCATGGTCGACGCTGCCCGCCACGATTCCGCTGAAACCGGCGCCCCCGCCGAGGGCGCGCCGGCGCAGCACATCCGCAGCTACGTGCGCCGCGAGGGCCGCATCACCTCGGCCCAGGAAGACGCGCTGGAGCAGTTGTGGCCGCGTTACGGCATCGATCCCGCCGGCGCGGTGCTCGACCTGCCGGCGATCTTCGGGCGGCGGGCGCCGCTGGCGGTGGAGATCGGTTTCGGCAGCGGCGACCACCTGCTGAGCAGCGCCCAGGCGCGGCCGGACACCGATTTCATCGGCATCGAGGTGCATCGTCCCGGCGCCGGACGTGTCTTGCAGCAGGCGGACAAGCTGGGCCTGACCAACCTGCGCGTGCTGTGTACCGACGCGGTGGAAGTGCTGCGCCAATCATTGCCCGCGGGCAGTGTGGATGAGGTGGTGATCTTCTTCCCCGATCCCTGGCCGAAGAAGCGCCACCAGAAGCGGCGCCTGGTGCAGCCGGCCTTCGTCGAACTGCTGGCGCGGGTGCTGCGCCCGGGCGGCCGGCTGCGCCTGGCGACCGACTGGGCCGACTATGCCCGGCACATGCTGGAAGTGATGGCCACGGCGTCCCAGTTCAGCAATGTCGCGGGTGTAGGCCTTGCCATTCCGCGTCCGGCCGACCGTCCGCTGACCCGCTTCGAAGCGCGCGGCCTGCGCCTCGGCCACGAAGTGGCCGACTTCGAGTTCGTACGGAAATAGATCCTCAATGTCCGTCGAACATCCCATCATCGCGGTCACCGGCTCTTCCGGCGCCGGCACCAGCACCGCCAGGCGGGTGTTCGAGCGCATCTTCGACAGCCTCAAGCTCGAAGCGGCCTACATTCCGGGCGACAGCTTCCACGCCTATGACCGCGAGCAGATGCGCGCCCTGGTGGAGAAAGCGCGCATCCGCGGCGAGAACTTCAGCCACTTCGGTCCCGGCGCCAACCTGCTGGACCGCCTGGAAAAGCTGTTCCGCGACTACGGCGCGCGCGGGACCGGCATGGTGCGCAGCTACCTGCATACCGAGGCCGAGGCGCAGGAGGCGGAGCAGCCGGTCGGCACCTTCACTCCCTGGACGCGGCTGCCGCCGGATACCGACGTGCTGTTCTACGAAGGCCTGCACGGCGGCGTCGTCACCTCCGAGGTCAACGTCGCGCGCCATGTCGACCTGCTGATCGGTGTGACGCCCATCGTCAACCTGGAGTGGATCCAGAAGATCAAGCGCGACCGCGACGAGCGCGGCCAAACCGTGGACGACGTCACCGGCACCATCCTGCGCCGCCTGCCGGACTACGTCACCTACATCACGCCGCAGTTCTCGCGTACCGACGTCAACTTCCAGCGCGTGCCGCTGGTGGACACCAGCAACCCCTTCGTCGAACGCGACATTCCCACCGCCGAGGAAAGCCTGGTGGTGATCAGCTTCCGCCTCAACTCGCGCGTCGAGGCCGACATCGGCAAGCTGGTCGACGGCATCCCCAACGCCTTCCTGTCGCGCTCCACTACTGTAGTGGTGCCCGGCCCGGAGATGGAGGTGGCGATGGAAGCCACCCTGCGCCCGGCGGTGAAACGCCTCGCCGCAGCAAGGCGCAAGGCGCTCAAGGAGAAGGAAAAGGACTGAAGGCCGGCGTTTGTCATCCTGAGCGCAGCGAAGGATCCGGCCAGATCCTTCGCTGCGCTCAGGATGACAAGTAGGGGCTTCCCCCGATTCAGGCGTAGCAGCCCCTCGGAATCTGTTCATACCAGACCAACACAAGGATCGATCCGCATGCGCACCCGCAAGCTTGGCCCCACCGACCTCGACGTCACCCGCATCTGCCTCGGCACCATGACCTGGGGCGAGCAGAACACCGAAGCCGAGGCGCACGAGCAGCTCGACTACGCCGTGGCCCAGGGCATCAACTTCATCGACGCCGCCGAGATGTACCCGGTACCGCCCAAGGCCGAGACCCAGGGCCGCACCGAGCAATACCTCGGCACCTGGCTCAAGGCGCGTGGCAATCGCGACCAGCTGGTCATCGCCACCAAGGTCATCGGCCCCGGCGAATTCCCCTGGCTCCGCGGCGGTCCGCGCCTGGACCGCGCCAGCGTGCTCGCCGCCTGCGACACCAGCCTGCAGCGCCTGCAGACCGACTACATCGACCTGTACCAGGTGCACTGGCCCGCGCGCAGCACCAACTACTTCGGGCAGCTCAACTACCGCGCCACCAACGATCGCGCCGCCACGCCCATCGAGGAAACCCTCGGCGCACTGGGCGAGCTGGTGCAGCAGGGCAAGGTGCGCCACATCGGCATCTCCAACGAGACGCCCTGGGGCGTCGCCGAATACTTCCGCCTGGCGCGCGAGCAGAACCTGCCCAGGCCGGTGTCGATCCAGAATCCCTACAGCCTGCTCAACCGCAGCTTCGAGGTTGGCCTGTCGGAATTCTCGCATCGCGACAAGCTGGGCCTGCTGGCCTACTCGCCCCTGGCCTTCGGCGCCCTGTCCGGCAAATATCTCGGCGGCGCGCGGCCGCCGCAGGGGAGGCTCACCCTGTTTGCGCGCTTCAGCCGCTACAACGGCGAGCACGCCGATCATGCTGTTGGCGAGTACGTTGCGCTGGCACGGCAGCACGGTCTTGATCCGGCACAAATGGCCTTGGCCTTCGTCACTGCACGGCCGTTCACCACCTCCACCATCATCGGTGCGACGACCATGGAGCAGCTGCGGTCGAATATCGCTTCGAGCGTGATCAAGCTTTCGGACGAGGTATTGCAGGGGATCGAGGCGATCCACAAGCGGTACACCATTCCCTGCCCGTAAGCTCTTCTCCGGCGTTGGTCTCCCTCTCCCCATGAACATGGGGAGAGGGCTGGGGTGAGGGGCTGCTTTTCACCCAAGCGAGCACCACCCTCCGTTCGCCCCGAGTGCCCGCGCAGCGGGTGTATCGAGGGGCTAAGCGCACACTCGCCTCCATCGTCATTCCCGCGAAAGCGGGAATCCAGGCTTCGGTGAACTTAGATTTCGGATGAACCTGCCTTGGTCGCCGAACCAAGGCTTTACCGCGCACTCTGAAACCTCGGCGTACGCGCTTGCACGCGGGTCATTGACCGCGCTTGGTGAAAGTTCGGTTCCGCCTTGATGGCGGGTTACTTTTCTTTGGGTTTCGCCCAAAGAAAAGTAACCAAAAGAAATGCGACCCGATG
>JAQGNS010000082.1 GCA_028291705.1 Nevskia sp. | reverse complement strand
CTGCGGCGCCAGGAGTTGCTCGAGGTGCTGCCCGACGAAGGCGGTGCTGACAGTGTTGCCCGCCACTTCGGGCAGGCGCAGCAGGTTTTGCAGCAGGTGCAGGTTGCTGGCCACGCCTTCGAGACGGAATTCGCAGAGGGCGCGGTAGGCGCGGCGCAGGGCCGCGGGGTAGTCGTCGGCGTGGACGATGAGCTTGGCCAGCAGGGAGTCGTAGCTGGGGCTGACGGTGTAGCCGGCATAGCCGTAGCCGTCCACGCGCAGGCCGGGACCGCTGGGCGGCTCGTAGGCGCTGAGGGTACCCGCGGCGGGGCGCGTGCTGCCGTCCGGGTTCATGCTTTCCAGGTTGATGCGCAGTTGTACCGCGCAGCCTTTGGGCGGCGGCGCTTGCGACAGCTTCAGGTCCGCCAGCGTGTGCCCGGCGGCGAGCAGGATCTGGGTCTGGACGAGATCGACGCCGGTGATCTGCTCGGTGACGGTGTGCTCGACCTGGATGCGCGGGTTGGCTTCCATGAAGCAGAAGACACCGGGCTGCTCGTTGTCGAGCAGGAATTCGAAGGTGCCGAGGCCGCTGTATTTCACCGCACTGGCCAGCTTCAGGGCGGCGGCGATGATGCGCTCGCGCGTTGTGGCCGGCAGGCCCGGGCTGGGGGCGATCTCGACCAGCTTCTGGTGGCGGCGCTGCAGGCTGCACTCGCGCTCCCACAGGTGGCTGACGGCGCCGCTGCCATCGCCCAGCACCTGCACTTCGATATGGCGGGCGCTGCGCATCAGTTGCTCGACGTAGACCTCGCCGCGGCCGAAGGCGGCGCGGGCTTCGGACTGGCAGCGGGTGTAGGCCTCGGGCAGCTCGCTTGCCGCGAACACTTCGCGCATGCCGCGGCCGCCGCCGCCGTGCAGGGCCTTGAGCATCAACGCGCCGCCCGGGCCGAGGCTGGCGAGGAAGTCGTGGGCTTCTTCCAGCGTGACCGCGCGGTTGATGCCTTTAAGCAGGGGGACTTCGCAGCGTGCGGCCAGGGCGCGGGCCTGGGTCTTGTCGCCGAACAGTTCCAGCGCATCGGCACCGGGGCCGATGAAGCGGATGCCGGCGGCTGCGCATTGACGGGCGAAGGCGGCGTTCTCGGCGAGGAAGCCGTAACCGGGGTGGAGGGCGTCGCAGCCTTCGGCGCGCGCCATTGCGATGAGTTGCTCGCCATCGAGATAGGCGGGGACGCCGCGGCCGCGCAGGGGGATGGCGTGGTCGGCCTGGCGTACGTGCAGCGAACTTGCATCGTCTTCGGCGTAGACGGCGAGGCTGGGCAGGTCGAGGCCGGCGGCGGCGCGGACGATGCGGATGGCGATTTCGCCGCGGTTGGCGATGAGAAGGCGCTTGAAGGATACGGTCATGAAGGCTGCCTGAAGTGATTCCGCTGTGCGGGAAGCAGCCACATCGTAGGCGGTGCGTGCCGCACACGGTACTGATGTTTATTCATGGCGGCCCATCAATACCGTGCATGGTCGCCGCTTCGAGACCGGGACATTGCGGCCCTCATGCAAAGGCCGCAATGGAACCCAGCGTGCCTTCAGGCGTGCGCCGCCTGTGCCCTTCCAGTCAGGCCCTCGGTGGCGATGGTGGTGTCGCCACCATCGTCGGTGTTTGCCGCCGGCAGCACACGGATCGGGACCGATTTGTAGGAGGGTGTGAGGCTGTCCGGGTCGCAGTGTTCCAGCGGGACCAGGCTGTTCGCTTCCGGGTAGTAGGCGCCGCAGCTGCCTTCCGGAAGCGGGTAGTTGACGACGGTGAGGCCGCGCAGGACGCGCGGGCGGACACCTGCCTTGGGTTGGTGGAACGACCAGAGGTCGACGCGGGCGCCGGGGGTGAGGCCGGCGCACTGGATGTCCTGGGCGTTCATGAAGATCACGTCGCGGCGGCCGAACAGGCTGCGGTAGCGATCATCCAGGCCGTAGATGGTGGTGTTGTACTGGTCGTGGGAGCGCATGGTGGTGAGGCGCAGGACCAGCGGGTCCTTGAAATGCTCGTCTTCCTCGACGCCGCAAAACGGAACGAAGTTGGCCTTGCCGGTGGATGTTTTCCAGACGCGCTCGGAGGCGGAGTTGTAGAGGCGGAAGCCGCCGGGCTGGCGGATCTGTTCGTTATAGGCGCGAAACAGTTCCGGGATCACCACTTCGATCTTGTCGCGGATCAGGTCGTAGTTGCCGATCATGCCATCCCAGTCCACCGCCGCCGAAGGCTTGAGCGTGGCCTTGGCGATGCCGGCGATGATGGCCGGCTCGGAGCGCAGGTGCTCGCTGGCGGGTTTGATGAAGCCGCGCGAGGCGTGGACCATGGACATGGAATCTTCCACGGTGATCGACTGCTGGCCGCCGGCCTGCTTGTCCATCTCGGTGCGGCCCAGGCAGGGCAGGATGAAGGCCTCGCCGCCGCTGAGCAGGTGGGTGCGGTTGAGCTTGGTGGTGATGGCGACGTTGAGCGAGAGCTGGCGGAAGGCGTCGAAGGACACTGCCGTGTCCGGCGCCGCCACGGCAAGGTTGCCGCCGAGGGCGATGAGGGCCTTGCACTGGCCGTCGCGCATGGCGGCGATGGTGTCGACCACCGAGCGGCCGGGCTGGCGCGGGGGCTCGAAGCCGAAGACTTCACCAAGCTTGTCGAGGAAGGCCTTGGACGGCTTCTCGGTGATGCCGACGGTGCGGTCGCCCTGCACGTTGGAGTGGCCGCGCAGGGGGCAGATACCCGCGCCCTCGCGGCCGATGGCGCCGCGCATCAGCAACAGCGCGACGATCTGCTCGACGTTGGAGGTGCCGGTGCGGTGCTGGGTCAGGCCCATGCCGTAGCAGACGATGGGACGCTCGGCCTTGGCGTAGACCTCGGCAATGCCTTCCAGCGCTTCGCGGCTGAGGCCGCTGGCGCAGGCGATGGTGTCCCACTCCGTCGCGCGCA
>JAQGNS010000182.1 GCA_028291705.1 Nevskia sp. | reverse complement strand
AAGATGCGCGCACGCGTTTCCTCGATGCGGTACTCGGCGTAACCGCTCCACAGGAAACGACCGAAGCCCCCGGCTTCAGCATCACCCAGGCGGAAGGCCCGGAACACGAGGCGCGCTGCGTCGACCTCGCGGTGCGCCAGGCCCTGCTCGACGGCTGTGCCACCGTAGCGGTGGTCACCGAGGACCGCCGCCTGGCGCGGCGCCTGCGCGCCCTGCTGGAACGCGCCGGTATCGAATTGCAGGACCACGGCGGCTGGGCGCTCTCCACCAGCGCCGCCGCCGCCGCCCTGCATGCCTGGCTCGACAGCTTCGAACGCCGCTTCCAGTTCCGGCCCCTGCTGGCCCTGCTCAAGTCCGGCTTCTTCAAGGCGGACGCGCAGGCGCTGCGCACCCTGGAGCGCGACCTGGTATACCGCGAAGGTGTGGAGTCTGGCCTGGAGCGCTACCGCGCGCGCGCCGCCGCGTATCCGGAACTGCGCGCTCTGCTGGAGCAGTTGGAACAGGCCGCCCGGGTGCTGCCGTCCATCGGCCGGCCACGCCTGCTGCGCGAATGGATGAGCGGCGTCGAGCGCAGTCTGCAACAGCTGGGCTTGTGGCAGCGCTTCGAACAGGACGAGGCCGGGCGCCGTCTCATCGAAATCCTGCGCGAACTGGATAGCGCCTTCGCCCTGCGTCCGCAGAGCGCGGACTGGCGCGAGTTCCGCGCCCTGCTCGACCGCGCCGTCGAACGCGCCACCTTCGTGCCGCCGCAGGGCGCGCGCGACCGGCGCGTGCGCCTGCTGACGCTGGAGCAGAGCGCCCTACTGTACAGCGACGCCGTGATCCTGGCCGGCGCCACCCGCGCGCAGATTCCCGGCGCGCCCGCCGGCGAGCCCTTCTTCAACCAGTCCGTGCGTGGCGAGTTAGGCCTGCCCAACCTGTCGCAGCGCCACGCCCTCACCCTGGCGCGGCTGCGCCGCGTGCTGCAAGCGGCGCCGCGCCTGCACATCACCTACGCCGCCGACCAACCGGGCGAGCCGGCGCAGCTGTCGCCGTGGATCGAAGCCATCGAGAGCCATGCGATCAGCCTGGGGCTGAACCTGCGCGATGCAGCCCTCGCGGCCGACGCCGGCACCGCCGCCACGGAAATTTCCGACGCCGCGCCGACGCCGGCCTTGCAACGTCGTCGCCCCGCGCCCGCCGCGCCGCTGCAACAGCTGCCGCAAGAGATCAGCGCCACCGCGCACCAGCGCCTGGTCGATTGCCCCTACCAGTTCTTCGCTAATGCCTGCCTCGGCCTGCACGCGGAACAGGCACCGGACGAGGATCCGGACCGCAGCGACTATGGCCAGCGCGTGCACCGCATCCTCGAAGCCTTCACCCAGCGCGTGAAGGAGCCGCTGCCCCATCCCTTCCCCGAACCGGTCAATGCCGCCAATCGCGAACAGGCGCAAATGCGCCTGCAGGAGATCGCGGCGGCAGTGTTCACGCCCGATCTGCAAAGCCGCGCGCTGGCCCATGTCTGGGTCAATGAATTCCAGGCCTCCCTTCCCGGGCTGCTGGACTGGCTAAGCGAGCGCAACGCCCAGCAGGTGAACGCCGAAGTGGAGTACCGGCGTGATTTCGTCGAGGGCCGCCGTCTCCGTGGCAAGGCCGATCGCGTGGAAACACTCGGCGACGGCTCGCTGACCCTGGTGGACTACAAGACCGGCCGCGCGCCGCGCCGCGCGGATGTGGAGTCCGGCGAAGCGGTACAGCTGCTGCATTACGCCCTGCTCGATCCGAGCGTCGCCGCCGTCGAATACCTGCCGCTGCGCGAAGACCAGAAAGCCCTGCGCATCGACGCGGATCTTGAAACCCTGCGCGATGCCGTCGGCAGCCGCCTCGAGCGCAGCCTGCACGCACTGGCGCGTGGGGCCGCGATGCCGGCCCTGGGCGATGAAGGCAGCTGCGCCTGGTGCGACCATCGCGGCCTGTGCCGTCGTGGTGACTGGCATGAGTAGATCGTCCACCGAAGCGACAGCCGGCGCGGCGCTCGACCCGCGCCGCAGCGTCGCCGTCACCGCCTCCGCCGGCAGCGGCAAGACCTGGCTGCTGGTCTCCCGCGTGCTGCGCCTGCTGCTCGAAGGCCAGCCGGCCGGCGGCATCCTGGCCCTGACCTTCACCCGCAAGGCCGCAGCGGAAATGCGCGAGAGGGTCAACGAGCGCCTGCGCGCGCTGGCCTATGCCGACACCGTGAGCGCCGCCGCCGAACTGGAACGCCTGGGGCTGGCGGCCACGCCGCAGAATCTGCAACGCGCCCGCGAGCTTTACCACACGCTGTTGTTCGATTCCTTCCCGCTGCGGGCGATGACCCTGCACGCCTTCTGCCAGGACCTGCTGTCGCGCTTCGCGCTCGAAGCCGGCGTCGCGCCCGGCTTCGCTCTCGCTGAAAACGAGGGCGGACTGTTCCGCCGCGCCTGGCGGCGATTGCTGGCCGAGCTGCACCAGTATTCCGAAGGCACGCCGGCGTTGGCCCTGCGCCAACTCATCGCCATGGGCTACGGCGAGCAGGCGCTGGAAGACCTGGTCTACAGCTTCCTGGCGCACCGCGCCGACTGGTGGGCCTATATCGAAGGCGAGGCCGAGCCGCTGAACTACGCCCACGCCCAGCTGCAAAGCGCATTGGGCCTGGATACGGAAGTGCAGGACCCGGGGCTGGACCATGACGCCTTCAACGCCCGCCTGAAGATCCTGCTGCGCTGGCTGCACGAAGTGGACGGCATCCGCTACATCAAGACCGTGCGGATCGAAGACGCGCTGAACAGCGAAGGCGACCGGCGCTACCACGCCCTGATCGAGGCGCTGTTCCGCAAGGACGGCGAGCCGTACAAGTTCCAGCTGGCCAAGGCCAAACGCGAACGACTCAGCGACACCCAGATCGAGCATTTCGAGGAGGCCCACCGCGAAGTGGTGCTCACGGTGGAGCGGCGCCGCGAACGGCGCCTGCGCGAAGCCTGCCTGGAACGCACCGGCGCGGCGCTGCAACTCGGTGCGGCCGCCCTGCGCGCCCTGGACGCGGAGCTGGATATCGACCAGGCCCTGACCTTCGCCGACCTGGAATGGCGCAGCTACCTGCTGCTGCGTGGTCCGGGCAACGCCGAGTGGATCCGCTACAAGCTGGACCAGAAGATCGACCACCTGCTGATCGACGAATTCCAGGACACCAGCCCGACGCAATGGCGCCTGCTGCTGCCCTTCCTGGAAGAGATGGCGGCGGGCGACGCCGGCCGCTCGCGCAGCGTGTTCATCGTCGGCGACGCCAAGCAGAGCATCTATGGCTTCCGCCGCGCCAACCCGGAACTGCTCGGCGGCGCCGCGCGCTGGCTGCATGCGAATCTCGACGCGGTGACGGTGCCGCTCAACGATTCGCGCCGCTCCGCCCCGGCGGTGATCGACTTCGTCAACGCCCTGTTCGAACCGCAGGAACTGGCCGCCAGCATCGGTTTCGATCGCCACGGCACGCATCGCCTGCACGACTGGGGCCGCATCGAGGTGGCGCCGCTGATCGAACCGGAAAAACGCGAAGAGGAATTGCCGCCGGAAACCCTGCTGCGCGATCCGCTGACCACGCCGCGCGAAATCGAGGAGCTGAGCCGGGCTGAACATGAAGGCACGCAGGTCGCGGCCCGCATCCGCAGCCTGGTCGATTCCGGCGTGGCGGTGCGCGGCGAGCATGGCGCGCGCGCTATCGAATGGGGCGACGTGATGGTGCTGGCGCGCTCGCGCACCCATCTCCAGGTACTGGAACTGACCCTGACCGGCGCGAGCATTCCTTACGTCGGCAGCAGCCGCGGCACCCTGCTCGACACCGCCGAGGCGCGCGACCTGATTGCCTTGTTGCGCTTCCTCAACGCGCCGCACCGCAACCTGGAACTGGCCCAGGTGCTGCGCTCGCCGCTGTTCTCGCTGGACGACGAGGACCTGGTCGCCATCGCCGCGGCGCGCGCGGAAAAAGGCACCTGGTTCGAAACGCTGGCTGCACTGGCACCCATCCGTCCGGTGCTGCAAGGCGCGCTGGATTTGCTGCAGCATTGGCTGCCGCTGTCGGCCCAACTGCCGGCACACGACCTGCTCGACCGCATCTACCGCGAAGCCGACGTTGCCGCGCGCTACGAGGCGGCGCTGCCCGCCGTGCCCGCCGCGCGCGTACGCGCCAACCTCGGCGCATTCATCCAGCTGGCTCTGGAAGCGGACAGCGGCCGTTATCCCAGCCTGGCGCGCTTCCTCGATTATCTGCAGGACCTGGCGCGCAGCAAGGCCGAGGCGCCGGATGAATCACCGCCGTCGGCCGAGCACGGCCACGTGCGCGTCATGACCATCCACGCCGCCAAGGGTCTGGAAGCCGCGGCGGTATTCCTGGTCAACGCCGGCCGCGTGCAGGCCGCGCGCACGCCGCGCTGGCTGATCGAATGGCAGTCCAACGCCGAGCGCCCGGGCCACGTCATCGTGCCCGGCGGCACCGGCGAACGCGATCCGCTGAGCGAGGAACTGATCGAGCGCCACAAGGAACGCGAGGCGCGCGAAGACCTCAACCTGCTCTACGTCGCCGCCACCCGCGCGCGGCAGTTCCTGCACATCAGCGGTTTCCGCCAGACCAACCAGGGCGAGCGCGTCAGTTGGTACGACCTGGCCAAGGATGCCTTGCAACGGCTAGGCGCCGGACCGGCGATGGGGCTGGCCGGGATGGCGGACGACACCCTGCACTACGGCAGCGGCGCTGCACCGCGCGGCGTGCATGCGCAACAACCGCCAGCCGCACGCAAAAGCGATCCGCGCCTGCGCCAGCCGCTGGAATCGGCCGCCGAGACCGCCGCCGCCCCGAGTGCCCTGGCCCTGGATATTGAGGGTGATGCAGCCATCGATCCGGCCGCGGTGCGGCGCGGCAATGCCATTCACTTCCTGCTGCAGCTATTGAGCGGCGAACCGGCATCACAGGAAGCCACCCTGCACCGGCGCCTGCAAGGCCGCCTGCAAAGCGCGGTAAGCGATGCCGAATTCGCCGCCTGGCTCGATGCCGCGCGCAAACTCATTGCGACACCGGAACTGAACCGCTATTTCGATCCAGGCCGCTACAAGCAAGCGTGGAACGAAGTCTCCGTGCCCTCCAGCGACGGTGAACGCGGCGGCGCCATCGACCGCTTGGTCGACGACGGCGCCACGTTGTGGGTGCTCGACTACAAGACCACACCACATACCGACCCGGCGCTGCTGGCCGAGCGCTATCGCCCACAGTTGCAGGCCTACGCCGCGGCGGTACGTCGCATCTGGCCGGGGCGGCCAGTGCGCGCCGGCCTGCTGCTCACCGGACCGCGCACCTGGCTGGAGCTGCTGCGGCTGGATTGAGTTTCTTAGCCTCAACCCATGTCGTAAAAAAACTGCTCTTTCACGATCTTGCCATTGCGCACCTGGTAGACGCAGATCTCCGTCATCTCCATACGGCCGCGGCCCTTCATGGTCACGTCCAGGGTCATGGCGACGCTGAACCAGTTGCCGGCGACAATCGCGTCGCTGACATGACTGTCGTGGAAGGTCTCGACCGCGGCCTGGAACTGGTGTCCCTTCTCGATGATGGCGGGCAGGCCCTTGGCGTCCCCCAATGCGCCGGGCGGCGCGCCCGGCATTTCGACGCTGACCGCATCGTCGGCGTACAGCTCCTTCTGTGCCTCCTCGAACTTGCCCTCACGGCATAGTGCGACCAGGCGCTTGGCGATGGATTCGATATTCATGTTCATCCTCCTCCGGACGGTGATGTGAGCGTCTCAGGCTGCACCCGTCGCGTGACAAAAGGATGTACGCGGCGCGCACGCCGCCGCTGAACGCGGCCGGATCAGTTTGCGCCCGCTACGATGCGATGGCTACCCCTCCGGTGGGTAGCCAGCTCGCTCAGGCCACTCCGGCTTCGAGGGATTCCAGTAACTGTCCAGCCAGCTTGCGCACCTGGGCATCGGCATCGTCGCGTACGGTGGCAAGCAACAGGCGCACCGCGCGATCGTTCATTCGCCCCAGGGCGATGACCGCGGACTTGCGCAGGTTGCTGACCGGCGAATCCAGGCAGCGGCCGATGGCGGGCACCGCCAGCCTGTGCTGCATCAGGCCCAGCGCTTCAGCAGCCTGTTCGCGTACCTGCCATTGCTCGTCGAAATCGACCAGGCCGATCAAGGCATCGGCGGCGTCGGTGTAGCGCAGCTTGCCCAGGATTGCGGCGGCCTCGGCGCGGATGCTCCACTCGGTATCCCCCAGGGCCCTGAGGGCAGCCGAGGCCAGGGCTTCGGCCGGCGCGGACACCAGGGCCCGCAAGGCGGCCTGCCGCACAATGGCGGATGTGTCCGCTGCCCCCAGTTCCACCAGTTCGGGCAGGGCCTGCGGCAAGCGCAGGTAACCGATGACGCCGACCGCGGCCGCGCGCACGCTGGCATCCGCATGGCCCAGCAGCCGCAGCGCGGGTTGCAGAGCGGCATCACTACGCAAAGGTTTCAGTGCTTCGAGAAGAGCGGCGATGATCCAGACATCCCTGCTCCGAGCCAGTGCTTCGAGCAGCGGACCTGCACCTTCCGGTGATTTGTTTTCGGCCAACGCCTTGGCGGCCAGCTCGCGCACTTCACCATCGGCGTCACTCAGCGCCCGGATCAACGGCACGATGGATTCCGCCCCGCCAATGGCATCGAGCGCGGTCACAGCCTCAAGACGCACTTCGGCTTCAGTATCACCAAGCGCTCGTTCGATCACCGGCAACAATTCCGGCGCGCAAGCATCGGTCACTTCGCGTACCGCTACCAGACGCACCGCGGCGTCAGCGGAGTCGAGCAGCGCTTGCAGGCGCGCCAGGTCGGCGGATTCGGAGGAGACAGCCATGATCAGCGCAGCAGATAGGGAATATTGACCGTCACCGCTCCGGTCGGGCAGTCCTTCTCACAAGGCAGGCAGTACCAGCATTCGTCATAACGCATGTGGGCCTTGCCGCTGGCGGGATTGATGCGCAGCACGTCGAGTGGGCAGACCTCGATGCAGACGCGGCAGCCCTTGTCGGCGATGCACTTCTCGTCATCGACGACGACGGGGACGGAGACACGGTTGACGGTGATCGGCATGGGGATATTCTCAGTGTGCGGCGCCGGCTTCGACGCGCAGGCGGCGGTAGGCATCGCGCTCGCGCTCTTCGATGGGGATGATGTAGGGCTCGACCGGGCGCTTGCGGCTGGCCATGCG
>JAQGNS010000061.1 GCA_028291705.1 Nevskia sp. | reverse complement strand
AGGGACGAAACCCTGGAGTATGTCCGCCAGCTGCGGCAGGCCGGTGTACCGGTGGCGTGCGAGCTCTACCAAGGCGCCTACCACGGTTTCGACGTCCTTGTGCCCAAGGCCGGGATCAGCCGGAAAGCGACTGCGTTCTACCTGGACTGGTTCAAGTCCGCCGTGAACAAGTACCACGCTCCACAGAGTTCGTAGGGCCATTATTTTTTCTTCCGGCCGCACTTCCAACCCTCCCGACAGACATTGTTATAGCCGGTGAGCTAGAGCAGGCGAACCCAAGGAGTGGCCACGACTGCACTGCAAATCACGGGCATGAGCCGATGCAGCTGAGTCCTGCTGGCGACCATTTCTCTACCGCGGAGACGGATCGCGACTACGTGGCCGCCACCGCCAAGTGCCAGTTCCAGGAACCCAACCGTCGTCCCCGCGCAGGCGGGGACCCAGTTTTGCGCATCCTGATCCCGCGGCGAACTCGCCCCGGTAATCCAGATGATAGACGCCCCACCCTCAAACCCTGTACAACCCCACCGGAGAATCCACCCGGCCCCAAGAGCCGCCAGGGAGTCACCGATGCGCAATACCAGCCTGCCCGCCCTGCTGTGCCTGGCCACCCTCAGCGCCTGCGCCACCGCACCCTCATCCCCGACCGTCCCGGCCGCCGCCACCCCGGAAGACGAAAAAGCCGTCCTGCAACTCGAGCAGGCCTGGTGCGAAGCCTTCCGCACCAACGACGCCGACACGATCGCCAGGATCGAGGACGAGGGCTACACCCTCACCAACTCCCGCGCCGCAATCAGTACCCGGACGGACGATATCGTCGAAGCCAAAGAGCACGCCATCGAGTACGCCAAGTTCTACAACCACGAACAGAGCGTGCGGCTTTACGGCGACACCGCCGTCGTCACCGGCATCACCTCGCTGGAAGGCATCTCGGGCGACAAGCCGTTCAAGCTGGACGTGCGCTTCACCGACACCCTGGTGCGCCGCAACGGCGAGTGGAAAGCGGTCGCAGGCCATGTGACGAAGGTTGAAAGCGACGCGAAATAGGTTCTTCCCTCGGGGAATCGCGCGCCGGATTCGATCCCTACAGATCAACTCTACCCGGGAGCGCCGGATTACCGCTGCGGCCGGGAGCCATCGCCCGTCTACAGCGGCTTCCGTGAAACGGAAGTCCGCATCGCCGGGCCCGCATTGGCCGGACGCTTGTGCGCGACCGCTTGCCGGGCACCGGTTTTCAATCTTCCTGCGACACGCTCGTGCAGCGAACTGCGATCCAGGGCCGCATCCAGGCGATCGAGCGCCGCGACGACCCGGTTTGCTTCTTCGTCCAGTTCCGCCGCCACATCCTCGAGAATTTTCCAGAGTGGTTCGAGCTGCTTGATCATCCGGCAGCCGGCGGCCGTGAGTTGCACCTTGCGGCTGCGCGCATCTTCCTGATCCGGAATCGATGAGGCCAGCCCGGCCTTTTCGAGCGAGTTGCGGGTTTGACTCACCGAGACGTGGCTGATGCCCAGTGACGTTGCAAGTTCACCGACCGACAAGGGACCGTACAAGGACAACACCTTCAGCGCACCCACCCAGCGCAGCTCGACGGTGATTCCGGCTTCGGCATACACCCTCGCGGCATCCCGGTCGATCCGCTCCGACAGACGACGCAAGCGAGCGCCGATCGCGGCGGATCCCTGGCCCCGGATGTAGTCCGAAGCATCGTGCATCGACTGGGGTTTCTTGTTTGACATTTCCGTAGGTGCCTACATATTATTTCGGGAATCTAGCACGGCGCGGCCACATGGCGCTGCTGCCGGCGGCGATGGCAATACCGAAAGTGGAGTCCGAATCATGAATTTGCCCACGCCTGCACGGTTTGGCGCCCTCGCTTTTTGTCTGTGGCTGCCACTCGCCTGCGCAACCCAAGCGCAGGGCGCGCCGCGTGCTGCCGATCTGGCCCGACCGACCGAAGCCCACTTGAGAATTCTCGCACGGACCGATGACTTCAGCGGAGTTGTCCTGATCGCCAGAGACGGCGTTCCGGTTTTCCGGAAAGCGTACGGTTTCTCCAACCTGGCGGATCGCGTGCCGAACCGGGAGGACACCAAATTCAATATCGCATCGATGGGGAAAATGTTCACCGCAGTGGCCATCATGCAATTGATGGAATCCGGGCGGCTTTCGCTGGACGAAAAAGTGGGCAAGTACCTGCCCGACTACCCCAATGTGGCCGTGCGCGATTCGGTCACGATCCGGCAGCTGCTCACGCATACGTCCGGCATGGGAAATTTCTGGGAACCCCTCGACAAGCGTGCCAAGGAGCAGTTCAGGACCACGGCGGACTACTTGCCGCTGTTCGTGGACCAGGCTCTCCTGTTCGCACCCGGAAGCAGCTTCGCCTACAGCAATTCAGGGTACATGGTCCTGGGCTTGATCCTCGAACGCGTGACGGGTGTGAGCTATTGCGACTACGTCAAGGAGCACATCTACAAGCCTGCCGGCATGAAGGACACCGATGCTTACGAACTCGATTACGTCGTTCCGAACCTTGCGACCGGATACTCCAGGTCGACCGACCGGCCCGGCCAGTGGACCAGCAACACCTATGTGAACGTGGTCAAGGGAGGGCCGGCGGGCGGCAGCTTTTCGACCGCGGACGATCTCCTGGCATTTGCCAATGCCCTGATGCATTTCAAATTGCTGAGCCCGCAGGACACCAGCGAACTCACCACCGGAAAAGTCCCCTATGGAAGCCGCATGTACGCGTACGGCTTCACCGAGGAGATTTCCGGCGGACACCGGCTCATCGGGCACGGGGGCGGCAACGCCGGCATCGCCGACGAATTGATGATCTTCACCGACCTGGGATATACCGCGATCGTCCTCACCAATGGAGACGTCGATAATTTCTGGGACATCCAGGCCTTCATCAAGAAACGCCTGCTCGGCTCCACGCCGGATATCGAGAGCTATTACTTCACCAAAGGCGTCATCGACGCGGCCTTGAAGTCGGGATACGAAGCCGGGATCGCGGCACTCAACGACAAGCCCAAAGCCATCGCCGTCCGGGGCGGCCTCATCGAGCAGGGCGGGAACAGGCTGCTCGCCGAGGGGCGGAATGACGACGCCATCACCGTGTTCCGCTTGAACGAATTCGCTCATCCGGAAGACTCGTCGGTTTACGCAAACCTTGCAGAGGCACACAGCCGGGCGGGACACAGGGACCAGGCGATCGAGCTTTACAAAAAATACCTTGGCCTGGAACCCGATGATGCAAAGGCCGCCGAAAAGTTGAAAGAACTAACCGCCAAATAGCTTCCGCAGGCAATCGCCTGGCGGGCCGAAATACACGTGCCGGCCTGGATTGAACCCAGGTCACGCCACGCCGTACCGGCGTGGCGCCCCTGCCTGCCTTCAGCCGCGCGGAGCGGTCGAGTCCGCCAGCTGCTTCTGCCGGTAGGCGCCCTGGAAGGCGAACATCCAGCCCGGATACTCCGGCGGCAGCGCGCTGACCGCGTCGAGCGCGGCAAGCTCCGCTTCGCTCAGCACGATCGCCGTCGCGGCGATGTTGTCGTCCAGTTGCTCCAGCCGCTTCGCGCCGATGATGACGCTGGTGACCGCCGACTGGTGCAGCAGCCAGGCCAGTGCGATCTGTGCCACCGACACGTCCCGCGCCTGCGCGATCTTGCGCATGGCGTCGATGCAGTCGTAGCCGCGCTCGAGATTGACCGGCGGGAAATCGAAAGTGGTGCGGCGGCTGCCGGCCTCGGCCTGCACGTCACGGCCGTACTTGCCGCTAAGCAGCCCGCCCGCCAGCGGGCTCCACACCAGCAGGCCCACGCCTTCGCTGCGCAGCGCCGGAATCAGCTCGCGCTCGAGGTCGCGGCCGGCGATGGTGTAATAGGCCTGCAGCGATTCGAACCGCGCCAACCCGAAGCGCGCGGAAATGCCCAGCGCCTTCATGATCTGCCAGGCCGCCCAGTTCGACACACCGACGTAGCGCACGTGGCCGTGCTGCACCAGGTTGTCGAGCGCGCGCAGCGTCTCCTCCAGCGGCGTGGCTGGGTCGAAGCCGTGCACCTGGTACAGGTCGATATGGTCGAGCTGCAGGCGCTTGAGGCTCGCCTTGACCCCGTCCTCGATGTGGAAGCGCGATAGCCCGCGCGAATTGACACCCTTGGCGCCGGTTTCGCCGAACACCTTGGTTGCCACCACCACCTTCTCGCGCGGCACCTTGAGGTTGCGCAGGGCCTGCCCGGTGATGATCTCCGAACTCCCGTCTGAATAAACGTCGGCCGTGTCGATGAAATTGATGCCTGCATCGAGCGAGCGGCCGACCAGCCCATCGGCCTCGTCCTGCTGCAGCTTGCCGATCTGGCTCCAGACCTGGCCGTCGCCGCCGAAGGTCATGGTGCCGAGGCATAGTTCCGAAACGAACAGGCCGGTGCTGCCGAATTTCCTGTAACGCATGCGTGGACTCCTGGGGTGCATGGGGGAATGCCGGTTCGCCGGTACCTGCCGAAGGTTCTGCTGGGGGAGGCAGGAAGGGATCGCGGCCCGTCGCATTATGGACCGCGGCAGCCCAGGACAGGCACCCGATCCTCGCGGACTCTTGCCTAAGCCTGCAAAACCATTGGCCGGGTGCTTGGCCTTACCCGCGAACCCGATCGGTGCAATCCCGCCGCCCCGTTATTTGAGAGTGACGCGGGCAACTCCGGCCTCGCCGACCACGATCAGGGCATTGCGGTAGTCGATTCCGGCGGCGTAGGTGGTCGCCTGCCCCTGCCCGCTGGAACTGTCACGAACGACTCGGGCGCTCCCCTTGCCGTCGACAATCACGATCTCCCCATCGCCGCCCATCAGCGCCACCTCGCCCTGCGGCAGCACCAGGCCGCCGAAAAAGCTGCTGGTGGTGCGGGCATCCACTTTCTGCCAATGGTCCGCGCGCACGTCGTCCGACACATAGATGTTGCCGCGCAGCCCGAAGGCGATCGCCCCGCGGCTTCCCCAGGGCAGCGCTCCGAAAAACGAGCCCTCATAAGACGGCGATAGCCGATGCCAGTCGCGGCCATCCGCAGAGACCGCCGCCAGGCCGTGCTCGCCGGCGATGAAGATGTCCCCGTTGGCAAGGCGGGTGATGGCATTGAGATGGAGCTTGTCCTTGGTGACCACCGGCGCGTCGATATCGCTCCAGTGCCCGCCGCCGTCTTCGGTAGTCTTGAGGGTGCCGAACGCGCCGACCGCCAACGCCCGCTGCGGGTCCAGCGCCAGCACCGAAAACAACGGTGCATTGAGATCCGGCTGGAAGCTCTGCACGCTCCAGCTCTGGCCGCCATCCGCGGTATGCAGGATCAGGGCATCGTGCCCCACCGCCCAACCGTGACGCTCGTCCGCGAACGCCACCCCGGTCAGGGTCACATCCACCGGCGTTTGCACCTGCGTCCAGTGCTCGCCATCCGGCGAGGTAACGATATCGCCATTGCCGCCCACCGCCACCAGGCGCTGACCGGTATTGACGATGCCGAGCAGCAGGCCGGTCTCGGCATGGGCGGCCATCATCGCCGCGGTCGGTTTGACCTGGGGAGATTCCGGCACAGGCACGGCAGCCGCGCCCGCGGCAGGATCGGCAGCCTGCGCATGGCAGGTCCCGCTTGCGGCAAAGAGGCCGAGCAGTGCCGGGGCGATCCAGCGGCGACCTGCGCCGATCTGGATAAAACGAAGATTCGCGATCACGGTTTGGCCCCGGAGGCATTTATACTCGCTGCGTTGTGTGCAGCAGCGGCAGGATTCTTCATCAGGAAGGCGGCGAAGGCCGGCAGCATGACCAGCGCGGCAACGGCATTGGCGAGGAACATCACCGTCAGCAGGATGCCCATGTCGATCTGGAACTGCAGCCCGGACAACATCCAGGTGGCGACGCTGGCGGACAGGGCCAGGCCGGTGACCACCACCGCCTTGCCGGTCTGGTGCAGGGTGTCGGCGTAGGCGTCCCGCAGGTTCATGCCCTTCGACTTCACGTTCTCTTCCAGCACGCTGAAGATGTAGATGCCGTAGTCCACCCCGATGCCGGCGGCGAAGGCGGCGACCGGCAGCGTCGCCACCGTCTCGCCGATGCCCAGGAACACCATGATGGCGTAGGTGAAGACCGACACCGCCGCCAGCGGCACCAGGATGCAGACGATGCTGGTGAAGCCGCGGAACGAGACGAACACGCAGATGGTGATGGCGGCGTAGAGCCAGAACAGCACCGAGAACTCGGTCTTCTTGATCACGGCATTGGTCGCGGCCATCACGCCAACGTTGCCGCCGGCGAGCTGGAAAGTGACCGCGTCGCCGCCTTTGCCTTCCGCGGTGAACTTGTCGATCGCGGCGATCACCCCGTCGATGGTCGTGGCCTTGTGATCCTTCATGAAGACATAGGTCGGCATCACGCTGCAATCGTCATTGAGCAGGCCGGTCGAGGTGGTGAACTGCTGCCCTGCCAGCACTAGGCCATCCTGCGACCGCGGCAATTGCTGCCAGCGCGGATTGCTCTCGTTGTATTGCGCCCACACCACTTTATCGAGCAACGCCATCGAGGTGGTCGAGACCACCCCGGGCGTGTTCTGCATGTACCAGCCGAAGCGGCTGATCCGGTTCATGATGTCGTAGTCGATGCAGCCATTGGCCTTGGTGGCGGCATAGACCTGGAGGATGTCCACGCCGATGGAGTAGTTCTTCGAGATGAAGTCCGAATCCAGGTTGTAGCGCGAATCCGGCCGCAGCGCCGGCACGCCGGGATGCAACTCGCCGATCTGCAGGTCGCGCGAGATCCACTCCGCTCCGCCCCAGGCCAGCATCGCCAGCACGATGACCACCGCCGCCACCGGCTTGCGCGTCAGCAGCGCCAGCTGGTGCCAGATCGGCTTGAGCTTGGCGTCACGGCGATGCTGGTAGTCGCGGAAGCGTTGCGGGTTGCGCAGCTTCACGTAGGACAGCAGGCAGGGCAGCAGCACCTTCTTGCAGACGATGACGGCAAGCAGGCCAAACATGGCGTTGATCGCCATCTCGCGCACGATGCCGATGGGGATCAGCAGGATGGTGCCGAAGCCGATGATGTTGGTGACCAGGGCGGTGATGCCCGGAATCACCAGCCGGCGATAAGTCGCGCGCGAGGCGGAGAAGCTGTCCAGCCCCCGGTCGGACACTTCCAGCAGCCAGAAGCTGGTGATCTGGATGCCGTGCGAAACGCTGATCGCCAGCACCAGAAACGGCACCAGGATGGCGAACGGGTCCAGCCCGTAGCCGGCCAGGTGCAGGATGCCCAGTTCCCACACCACGGCAAGCAGTCCGCAGCTGAGCGGATACAGGGACACCACGAAGGAGCCCATGTAGTAAGACAGCACCAGCCACACCAGGAACACGGTCAGGGCGAAGAAGCTGATGACCTGCAGAGAGGCATCCGCCACATCGCCGATGACCTTGGCGAAGCCGATGACCTCGACGTCGATGTCAGGGTTGTAATCCGGGTTCTTGCGCTGGCTCACCTGCAGCTGGCTGCCGCGGAAGTCGCGGTCCACCGTCTCGCCGCTCGGGCCGATCAGGGTGGCGTGGACCCGCTTCAGCGAAAACAACGGACCGCGCGGGTCCTGGTAAACAGTGGTGATGACGGCACCGGCCTTGAACGGCGCATCGTCCGCCTTGAGGGTGTATTCGAACAGCTCCGGGCCGGTCAGCTTGCCGCGGATGTTCTCGAACAGGTGGGCGGCCTGGATGTAGTCCAGCTTCTGGTGGGTGCGCGGATTCTGGTCGACCAGTTCCGACACCACCATGGCGGAACTCAGATCATTGGAAACCAGCCGGCCGACAACGTTGGCCTTGGCCACGTTTTCGCGGATCTGCTGCAACACCTCCGGCGTCGGCTGATATCCCGAAGGAATCACGTTGCCGCCCCTGAAGCCGCCCTCCACCGCCTCGATGAAGCGCACATTGGGCGTGAACAGGGAACTGATGCGGGTGCGGTCCACGCCCGGCAGGAAGAACACCGAATCGGTGGCGACCTTGAGGGAATCCATGAAGCGGCCGTTGTAGATATCCCCTTTGCCGGGCTTCTCCGACACCGCCAGCAGCACGGTATTGCCGCCACCGAACTGGTCCTGGTACTTCTTCAGCACCTGGATGTAGGGATGGTTCTTCGGCAGTTGCTTCTCGAAGCCGGAATCCAGCCGCAACTGTGAAGCCTGGAAGCCGAGGAACAAGGTCAGCATGGCGATCACGCTGAGCGTGAGCGGCCGTTTGGAAAAGATCAGCGGCTCGGTGATCTTGACAAAGAACTGCGAAAACCAGCCGCGTGGATCACCGTGCATCGCATTTGCTCCAGAGCAGCCGGCCGGGAGCGATCCCGACCGGCTCTAAACATTGAAATAGCCGCATCCAGCGGATGCGAAGCCGCGTGTACCGCGTCGGCGCATGGGGCGCCGATGGGCGGCGGGCGCTTGCACGCCCGCCGCCCGCAAGCCCTTACTTGGACGCGCGCTGCTGCACGGCGTTGTCGGTGAAATAGCCGTCCGGATACTGCACGCTGTAGTCGTTCGGATGTCCCTGCGCCTGCAGGGCGGTGATGAAGTACCGGCCGGAGTCGAAGTGATAGATGATTTCCGGCACGGTGAAGGCGGTCAGGACGTTGTACTGCGGCGCCGACATGCCTTCCTGGAAATTGAACAGGCCGCCGTGGGCGTCGTAGCAGTCCACCATGACGATGTCCCAGGAATCCTCGTCCACATAGAACACGCGCTTGGCGTAGGTATGCCGCTGGTCCGGACGCAGCGTCGCTTCCACCACCCAGACGCGATGGGTCTCGTAGCGGGGCAGGTCCTGGTTGAGGTGGTTGGCGCTGGTCAGCGTGTCGTACTTGGCGCGGGCGATCTTGAAGTTGTCATAGGGAATGACCATTTCTTTCTTGCCGACCAGCTTCCAGGTGTAGCGCTCCAGCACGCCGTTGAACATGTCGACCTGGTCGTAGAACTCCTGGCCGTCGGTGCCTTCATAGGGGTTGTCGCAGCACACCGCCGGCGCGCGGCGGATGCGCTTCAGGGCCGGGGCATAGAGCCAGGCCGCGCGGCCGGTGGCGCCGGTGCCGCCGCTCTCGTTGACCAGGATCATGGTGCCCGCGGTGCGCGCCGGCGCGATGATGCGCGACAGGTAATACAGGAACAGGCCCTTGCCCTTGACCATCGGCACCGGGTTCTTTTCGTTGGCATAGAGGAACTGCACGTCCTCGACCAGCTGCGCCAGCTGCGAATGCCCGTTCTGGTCGACGATCATTTCATCGTTGTTGCGCTGCACCGAGTTGCCGCGCCACTTCACCCGGTGATTCCAGATCACCTGGGCGCCGTCAGTGGGGATCGGATAGGGGAAGCCCTGCTTGCAGTTGTCGGGGTCGTCGGTGCCGCCGAGGGTGCAGTTCACCGCATTCACCGCGGTGGCCTTGTAGATGAAGTCCGGCCAGGCCACGGTGCGGTGGCTCGGATACATCACCATCTTGTAGTCCGGGAAGGTCTTGAGCAGGTACTTGTGACCCTCGCTGAGCTGGGCCGCGTACTTGTCCATATTGGCCGCAGTGATGGTGGCGATCGGCTTGTCGCCTTCGATCTCCGGGCTGCTGGCATATTCGCCGGAGAGCTTGCCGTGCTGCTGGGCCGGGGTCCACGCCGGCACCAGGCCGTCCGCGCTCGCGCCCTTTTCGGCGCCGATCGGGGTGAGTTCCTTGCCCAGCTTGGCGGCCTGGTCAGCCGGTACGCTGGCCTGCGCCGCGTGCGCGAACAACAGCAGTACAGCCGTTCCTGCGATTCTTGAAAGATGCTTGCCCATGATTCTCCAGCTCCGTTTCGTCACTCACGATTGCCCCGTGCAGGGCAATGCCTTACATCGGGTCAGAAGGAATACTTCACGAAAAACTTCGCCGTATCGCGGTCGTTGAACAGATTCGCGTCGCCGCCGCCGGCCCACAGCTGATAGCCCACATTGATCGAAAGATAGTCGCGGTAACGCACTTCGATATTGGTATCCCACAGCGTGCGGCCCTGGACGTAGTTCGACAGGTAGCCGGGGGAATGACCGAAGAAGTCATGCTTGATGATGATCTGCGGATCGAGGCTGATGTTCGGCAGGATGTCTTCCCAGCGGATCAGGATCACCGCGCCCACACCGCCGGACCACTTGGTGGGATACAGGCCGAGGGGCGCCTGGTGCGGGCTGAAGCGCAAGCCGTCCGGTCCGTACTGGCAGGCGATGTTGCTCGAGCAGGCCTGGCGCGAGCCGTCCGCGCCGGAGCCGTCGGCGCCGGCGGTCGGGCTGGTGTAGGTACCCGGCACGGCCAGCGCCAGCCGGTCCAGCGGCGGCAGGTTGAGGATGCCGCGCGCACCGATTTCCGGCAGCCAGATCACCTGGCTTGCATGCAGCAGCCGCGGCGTGAAGTCGGTATTGCCTTCGACGTAGGTCGCGCCGAAATCCAGCGACAGGGTCTGGAACCGCTCCCAGCCCCGGATGTAGGAATTGGGCGGATTCTCGCCCAGCACCCCGCCGCGATAGGGAATGATGAAGTTGGGGAAGGAGCGGCCCGCGCCGGGCAGCTGCCCGACGATCAGGTCATAGGTATCGTTGAAGGCGCCCGGGCCGTTCTTGGTGGTGTAGTTGCTGTTGCCGTAGAGCCCGACCGAACCGTCCGCCTTGGTGCCCAGCCCTACGGTGCTGCCGAAGCAGCCCGGCGGATGATCGCAGTTGTTCAAGGTCGGGCCGAGGCCGGCGAACGCCAGGTCGACGATATCGACCTGCAGCGGATCGTTGGGCCGGTACGCCACTTCACCCTGCATCGAAACATCGCCGAAGCTGGTATTGAAGCTGAACCCGAGCATCTTGATCGCGCGCGGATAGTCGAGCTCGAACTTGAGGCCGTCGAGCGACAGCGCATTGCTGGTGGCGCCAGCCGGGTCATTCGGCTTCAACACGCCGTGGACAAGCGGGATGTTCAGACAGGCCAGCAGGAATTCGGCGGTGTTGCGAGTGTTCTTGGCGCAGCTCTCGTCGGTGGAATAGAAGCTGACGATGGGAATGCGCGAGGTGTAGTTGGCGAAGTAGAAACCGAGATTGGTGCCGTTGTTCAGCCACTCCGCGTTGTAGTTGACCTTGATGCCGTAATTGCCCGAGGTCCCTGGCGGACGGTCGTCCGGGAGGCGCTGCGCGCGCGAAGTGGTATTGGTGATCAGCGACAGCGGATTGTCGAGATTGCGTCCCAGGCCATCGGGATCCGGCGTGGTGTTGCCGAAGCCGATGGTCAGGTAATCCGGTCCTTCGTTCTTGGTCCCCAGGTTGACCGGCGAATAAAAGCCGCCCTCGGCCGGCAGCTCGATCGGTTCGAACTCGAGCGCGTACCAGCCCGACACATTGATATCGTCAGTGATGGTCGAGCCAAGTGAGATGGCATTGACCGGCTGATAGAAATCGTCGAGGCCGTTGCCGCCGATGCGGAAAAAGTTGTTCAGGTTGGGCGCGTTGAGGACATTGATGGAATCGAAGAACTCCAGCGTGGCCTCGCCCCAGATCACCTGCTGGCGCCCCACCCTGACCTGCAGGCCACGGTCGCCCGGCAGCGGAATCGAGCCGGACAGGTTCAGGTCCAGCAACTGGATGCCCAGGCCGATCTCATGCAGGGTCTGTGCATCCTTGCGCTTCGAATAGACCACACCGCCGGGCCCGTAGACGATGCCGCAGGGCTGGCCGCTCGGGTTCCGGTTGGCTGGGCACGGCGTGGAATCGGTGCGCGGGCCCAGCAGCGGGATCGCGGTCGGATTGGCCAGCAACTGCGTGATGATGTTGGGCGGCAGCGGTAGCTGTTTGATCAGCGGCGCCAGCAGGGACAGGTTCTGGCCCACGCGCAGCAGCTCGGTACCCGGCGTCGACAGGTAGCCGACCTGCTGGTAGTTCTCTTTAGTGATCTCGTTCGGATGGTATTCGGTGAAGTTGTAGTTGACCGGATCGTAGAAAGCGATGGTCTTGGCGAACAGGGTCCAGCCTTCGTACTTGAGCGTGATGTCCTGGTTCCAGCGCAGTTCAGCCTGGGTCAGATCGCCCCGGTTGTAGTTCAGATCGCCCTGGTCGAAGTTGTCGCTGAAGGAGCCGGGTGCCGCCGCCAGGTGCGCCGCCATGAAGGATTGCGCGGTGAACAGGCCCTGGCAGTCCTGGTAGAACACCGCACCCTGGGGCGTTCTGCCGCACACGTTCGGGTTCAGATCGTTCTTGCCGATCGCACTGGTGCGTTGGGACTCGGTCCTGATGGCGGCGCCTGCGATCAGGGTGGTGTTGGAATTGACGTCGATGTCGCTGTCAGCGAACGGGATCTTGAATCCAAGCGCGCCCGCGCTGCCCGGCAGCAGGACGGCAAGTCCACCGATCGCAATAAGCAAAGCACCAAGACCATTCCTTCCAGTTCCCTTCAGATGCATTTCACAAGTCCCCAGGCTCGTACCCAATGCGGCATTTTTTTGCCGCTCTTTGTCAGTCCCGCTTTTGTCGCTGCTCCCGCTCGGTGCTACGCGCCGCTCGACGTGCGCTCCATCACCAGTTCGAAGTCCGGCTTCTCGCGCACCCCGCAATCCGGACAGCACCATGCAGCCGGAACGGCGAGCCAGGGGGTGCCAGCTCGGAAACCCTCGCGGGGCTCCCCTTTCATTTCGTCGTAGACGTAGCCGCATCCCGGACAGCGGTAAGCGCTCATCCTCCGCACTCAGGCCCGTGAGCCGGCACCGGCGCCATAGCGCGCAAGAATCTTCCGGCGCAGCGGCGGATAGACATTGGCCCGAGTCACGTCGCCCTGGTAATGGGCCAGGACGCGCCGGTCCATCACCCAGCGCCACAACGGCGGTATGTAAGCGAGCGCAACCATGCTGGCGTAACCCGACGGCAGTTGCGGCGACTGCTCGAAGTGCCGTAGCGCCTGGTAGCGCCGGGTCGGATTGGTGTGGTGATCGGAATGACGCTGCAGGTGATACAGCAGCAGGTTGGTGACGACGTGATTGCTGTTCCAGCTGTGCTGCGGCTGGCAGCGTTCGTAGCGCCCGTCCGCCTGCTTCTGCCGCACCAGGCCGTAGTGCTCCAGGTAATTCACCACCTCCAGCAGCATGAAGCCGTAGGCCGCCTGGATCAGCAGGAACGGAATGATCACCGGACCCAGCCACAGGATCAGGCCGCCGAACAGCAGCACGCTCATCAGCCAGGCATTGAGCACGTCGTTGCGCAGCGTCCACGGTCCTTGGTCGGAACGCCCAAGGCGCTCCTTTTCCAGGTGCCAGGCGGAGCGGGCGCTGCCAAACACGGAGCGCGGCAGAAACGCCCAGAAGCTCTCACCGAGACGCGAGCTGGCCGGATCTTCCGGCGTCGCCACCCGCACATGATGGCCGCGGTTGTGCTCAACGAAGAAATGGCCGTAGGCCGTAGGCGCCAGGGCGATTTTCGCCAGCCAGCGTTCCAGTACCGGTTTCTTGTGTCCCAGTTCGTGCGCGGCGTTGATGCCCACGCCGCTGGACAAGCCCGTAGTCAAGGCGATGCCCAGCACGTCCAGCCACGACAAGCCGCCGCGCGCCACCAGCCAGGCCGAGCCGATCAGGCTGGCGTATTGCAGCGGCAGGTAGAGGAAGGTGCAGTAGCGATAGTAGCGATCGTTCTCCAGGCGTTCGACCGCGCCGTCCGGAGGATTGTTGCGATCCTCCCCGATCAGCAGTTCGAGCGGCGGGATGATCAGGAAATAGAAGATCGGCCCGGTCCACCAGAACACCGACAGGCCGGTGGCGGCGACCAGCGCCCAGCCGAGCAGCGGCAACGAGGGAATCAGCAACCCCATCAGCCAGGCGTGGCGCTTGCCGTCTTTCCAGGCGGCGGCTTCGAACGTTGCGGTCGTCATGGGTCTCCTCCTGATTCGTCCAGCATTCGCGCACTGCGCGTAGCGGATCGCTAATAGTGCGTAGTTATACTACGCACTACGTACTTAATCAACAGAGACCAACCCCCGGTAGACACACGGCAACGCGCGAACGCGCTCCGCCGGATGCGCAGGGGAAATGATGGGAGAAGTGGTTATTGCGACGAAGTGAGATGCAGCTTGCGGCGGCAACCACAGGGGTTGCCGCCGCGGGCCCCGCTCAGGCGTTTCGGGATGCCCGGGGAGCCGCTTTCACCGTGGCAGGCTTGCGGCGCTGCTTGAGGGCTTTTGCCGGCGCGGCGGGCGCCTGCTTGGATGCGGCGGCCCTGGGCTTTCGTTGTTTCACGATCGCGCTTGCCGCGGCCAGCCGTCCCAGGGACAACTCCTTCAGGAAGGATTCCACCCGGCGCTCATGGAACAGCGCGAAGATGCGATTGAGCGCGGGGATCACGATATCGATGACCTTCGCCGCTTCCTCGCTGTCCAGCTCGCGGATGCGGTCGGCGAAGAGCTGCAGCTCGCTGCGCAGCGCGATTTCCACGATGTCCTTGATGTAGCCCAGGTTGGCCGGGCTGAAGCCCCGCTCCAGCGAAAGCCCGGCATCGCGTATCGCGATCCACTGCCGGGTGATCTCGACATCGCTGATGCTCACCGTGCCTTCGGCCGCCAGGCCAAGCGCGCGCAGCTCCTTCTGCTCCCAGCGTGAGAGGCCCAACTCCTGCGCCAGCTTGGCGGGATCGTCGGAAACCGTGAGGTCGCGGTTCTCGGCGGCGATCTTGCGCCGCATGTCTTCAAAGGCGCGCCCCTGCGCGTCGGTGAAATCCAGGTTCTGATCGCCATTGAGCAGGGCGCGGATCGCCTTGAGCGGCAGGAACTGCTCGGTCTGCAATTTCTGGATGAAGCGCAGCAACTCGACGTGCCGGTCGGAATACCAGCCCATGTTATGCGCGGTTTTCACCGCGGGCGGCAGCAGGCCCTGGGTGATGTAGAAGCGGACCGCTTCCTTCGAAATCCCCGTAATCTCGGTCAGATCCTTGATGCGATATGGCGCGCTGCTTTTCGCTTTTATTCGCCCGCGAGGCATCGTCTGCTCTCTCCTGATGTGAACTTCAGTTTAGGTCTGATCGACTTTGCCGTACAACATCCGCCGCGATCTTCCCCGCAAAAGCGCAGCTTCAAGACAAGCTTCGACGCCAATCCATCGAGCGCAAATGCTGTCACGCCTGAACTATTCCAGGCACAAAAAAACCGGGATGGTTACCCGATCCCGGTTGCAGTCCTGACCTGACCAACTCTACCGCTTGGAGGCCTTCTTTTCTGCCTTGGCCTGCTTCTTTTCCTTCATGGTCTTGGCCGGCTTTTTCTTGGTGTCCTTCTTGCTGTCCATGCCCTTGCTCATCGCGTTCTCCTTGGGTGACCGGGAAACAGCTGCGCCTCGTCGGCGGCCGTCACGTCGCATCGGCAACGTTGCGCCATTTTAGCAGGCCGCTTCGCCGGGGGATTCTCGCTTCGCACGCGCATCGTTGACAGGAACCAGCCAGGCCATCCCTGGCGAGACCTCAGCAGATTTCCCACCCCCGGCCCGGCCATCCATGGCCGGGCGTTCAGGGCCCCGCGAATGACATTGAGTCATTCGCGGGGCCCATCACCCGTATGCGTGCCAACAAAAAACCTTGGCACGCATGGCACGCATGGTGTTTTTCAGCCGTTTTCCGGCTCGAACAGCTCCGGCTGCA
>JAQGNS010000043.1 GCA_028291705.1 Nevskia sp. | reverse complement strand
GGCCCTTAGTGCGATCGATTCAGGGGAAACGCGCGCTATTCCGGCCACCCAGGGGATTCATGCGAGTCGTTCACAACAACCGCGTTCGGTTGCCCGGCGTGCTGCCTGATGATTGGCGAGCAGGGCTACCGCCGGACGCGCCGTCCTCCGTTGCTTTCCGTACATGTCCCCCGGACCGCGGCCGGGCGCGGCGCATTGACGGCAGCGGCAAACCGGATCGCCTCACTCGAACATTCAATGTCATCACGTCCAGGAATTCCGCAATGAAACTGCACCGTCTCACCGTAGCGGCGGCTCTGGCTGCGGCCCTACTTGCTTCCGGCTGCAACAACTCCGGCGATTCATCCTCGAGCGGTTCCTCCTCGTCCAGCTCTTCAGGCGGCTCTTCGTCCTCGTCCGGCGCAGCTGCGGCGGCGTCCTACTGGATGCCCTACGTTGCCGGGCCGAGTTCCGGCGCCACGGGCGGAAAAACCGGTGTCTTTGTGGTTCCTTCCGACCACCCCACGGCAACGCCGACGATGATGACGTCGAATGCGGTTGCCAGTAGCGGCATCTTCGCCGATCCATTGGCAACCAGTCTGGAGGAATACCTCACCGACAACAGTGGTGCGGTGTCCGGGACGATTACTTCCAGCGGTTATTACGTCACCAGCGACGGTGTGGGAAATCATCTCTATCATCTGGATTTGCGCGACACTTCGAAAGTGCCGTCGCCGGTCCAGGTGGGCGCCCCGCTCGCGGCCTCCGCGGTGTTGTGCGATATGGCCGTGTTCGAGCAAACCCTGAACACGCCATCGTCCGTGGTGATTCTCGTGCATGCCGCTGGCGCGGATAATAGTTGCATCAGCGCGGCTGACGATGTCGTCTACCTCTATCATGCCGGCGATGGCAGTGGAGTGGCTCCGGTGGTCACACCAATCGCCGCCGCCAGCCCGATTCAATCCACCGCCACACCGATCGAGGACGGCGTTACCGGAAACCTCGCGGGCCTGGTTTATATCGACGGTCGCCACAACCTCTCGTTCTCGGATCTGTCCTTCATTGCGCCGAAGACCCTCGTGACCGGCGCCTCGGCGTATTCCCTGGTCTACTCCCGCAACGGCTATGCATTTGTCGAGGTCATCGCAGCCGGCAAGGGTTCGCTGTATCGCGTCAGCGCTGCGGGCGCCATTTCCGACGATCTGTATGACTTTCAGCCGAGCAACCAGACGGCGCGAGCTGTTGAGGATTCGGCGAATGGCAACCTGTGGTTCGAAGATGTCGGTGGCACCTTCGACCACAACGGGGTCGAAACCGCATACAGTGTTCGCCTCGTCCGCCTCCCTATCTCCGGATCGGCGGTGGCCCAGGTGATTTACTCCACGTCGAACACCGTACCCGCGGGTTTTCAGGGTCTGGAAGAGGCTTTTCCCGTCGGTGTCTTCGGCTCTTCCTTCATTTTCGACGTTCAATCCTTCGGCATCCAGAGGAACACGCCGGCGTTGCCGGCGAGCGTATATGCCTTGCCGGTCAATGCCACCGCGGGCACGGCTCCGACCGTGATCACGAGCCTGCCGTTCGGGTGGTTCGGCGGCAACCAGATCGTGAACAGTCAATTGTTCCTCTCGGTTCACAACGCGATCGACGCCAACAGTTCCGCCATCAGCAATTCGATAGAGGTGCTGGATGCTTCCGGTGCCGTGTTGAAGAACTATCCGCAGTCGTTGTTTGAAGGTTCAGTCACCGCAGTGAGCGGCAAGCCGCTTGCGCCGCAACTTTCCACGCCCGTCATTTATCTGGCTGAGGGTTATACCGCGCCTGTTACCTCCAGTGATCCCGGCGGAGCCACCGTCTATGCCGTATCGACTGCCGTATCGTTGGAGCAGGCGCCCGTCACCGTGCCCGGTGGCGGCAGCTTTATGCCCATTCATGGTGAGCAACCCGGCGTCAACACGGATGGGCCGGCCGTGATGATGAACTTCGATTCCGACAGTTCTTCCAATCTCGCCGTGAGTGTGCTGGACGTCCTTGCGAATCAATGGATTTCGATCGCCAACCCGGCAAGTACCACGCAGCAACCGTTTGCGGAAGCAGGCCAGGGCTTCGGACCAGCAGGTTCGGGGTTCTGAACCAGGGGTTCCCACTCCCGGCGTATCGGCAGTAGCCGTGCGCCGGTGGGTGGATCGTGCCGGATGGGGCTGGTCCGGGCCTCGGCGCGAAGGGAAGCTCCGGACTAACGCCGCTTCGCCCTTGGGTGCGCCTCGTCGTACACCTTGGCCAGGCGCTTCCAGTCGAGCTGGGTGTAGATCTGGGTGGTGGACAGGTTGGCGTGGCCGAGCAGTTCCTGCACCGCGCGCAGGTCGCCACTGGCTTCCAGCATGTGGGTAGCGAAGGAGTGCCGCAGCTTGTGGGGATGCAGGTGCGCCGGCAGGCCGACGGTGCGCGCCCAGGCGGCGAGGCGCAATTCGATCGAACGTTGCGACAGGCGCCGGCCGTTGCGGCCGACGAACAGCGCCGGCTCGTCCGGCGCGGCCATGGCGCCTCGCTCGCGCAGCCAGGCGTCGAGCGCCTCGCGGGCCTTGCCGCCGACCGGCGCGATGCGCTCCTTGCTGCCCTTGCCGAGCACTCTCACCTCGTCGGGAAAGCAGTCACCGGGCGGCACGTCGAGCTTCTGCAGTTCGGCCAGGCGCAGGCCGGCGGAATAGAACAGCTCGACCATGGCCTTATCCCGGGCGCCCAGTTCCCCTTCGACTTCCAGGTTCAGCGCGTTTTCCAGGTCCTCGGCCATGATCACCTTGGGTAGTTCGCGCTTGCCCTTGGGGCCGCGCACCCCGGCGACCGGGTTGTGCTCGGCCAAGCCCTCGCGCAGCGCATGGCGGAACAGGCCGCGCAGGCTCGACAGGTAACGCCGCAGGCTGGACGGCTGCTGGCCCTTGCGATGCAGGCGCGTGATGAAGCCGCGCACGGTGTGGATGTCCACGCGC
>JAQGNS010000032.1 GCA_028291705.1 Nevskia sp. | reverse complement strand
CTGGTTCCGCCTTGAAGGCGGGTTACTTTTCTTTGGGTTTCGCCCAAAGAAAAGTAACCAAAAGAAATGCGACCCGATGTCTGCGCCGAGCAAACACCTGTCGGTGTTTACTCGGTCCCCTGCGCTTCTCGGCCAAGGTGGGGTTTTCAGACAGGCCATCCCTGGCCTGTCTGAAAACGCTTCGGCATCCTGCCTCGCCCGCGTCTACGCGCGGCTATTCCACCTTGGCCTGCGATGCTCGGCGCAGCTAGACGGGGAGGACCATCAAAAGCCAAATCAAAAGCACGGCAGAAGCGCAAAGCAACATCAAAAGCGTCGCGCTCTCCTGCCTTTAGTCCCCTCTCCCCACGAACGTGGGGAGAGGGTTAGGGTGAGGGGCAGGTAGCGGAGTGCAGCGCTTGACCCTTTGGATTCACCTGCGCGGGAATGCCGCCGGGGGAGAGAGTGCGCCCCTCTCGCAGAACGCGACTGCGAAACGAAGTCATTCCCAGACCACCGGGCTGGGAGCGACGCCTTTACAATTCGCATATGGTTCGACGGAGCAAGACACTGTGAGCGCGGAGGCTGCGACCGGCTGGCTGCCGCCTGGGCAGGCGGCTACGGACAAGTTTCCGGTGGTGGGGGAGATGACTCCCGCGCCTGGACTGAGTGCGGATAGCTGCAAGGTCGAGATCGGCGGATTGGTGGAGCATGCGCGAGATTTCACCCTGGCTGAAATGCTGGCCCTGCCGCAGCAGACCCGCACCATCGACATTCATTGCGTAACCGGCTGGTCACGCCGCGCGGTGTCGATGCGCGGCATGCCGCTGTCGGCGCTGCTGGCACAGGTGGGTGTGGCGGACTCGGCCCGCTATGTCCGCTTCGTCGCGCACAGCGTGCGGGCACACGATACCTCCCTGCCGCTGGACCTGGCTCTAGGACAAACCTGGCTGGTGCACGAGATGGACGGTGTGCCGCTGTCCACTGAACACGGCGGCCCGCTACGCACGGTGACGCCGGGCCGCTATTTCTACAAAAGTCTGAAGTGGCTGGCGCGGATCGAGTTGCTGGCGCAGGACGCGCCCGGCTACTGGGAGCGCGAGAGCGCCTATCACAACGAGGCCGATCCGCTGCTGGAGCAACGTTTCGACGAAACGCGCGTGGCGACGCCTGAGGAGACGCAGGACTTTCGCAGCGCGAAGGACTTCGGCCCTTTTCGCGGCCGGGTGCTGCTGAAGGCGCGCCTGGGCGGCTGGCAGCCGGCTTCGCTCGATCTTTCCGGCTTGCAGCTGAAGTACTGCTCGTTCCGCAAGGCAGTGCTCGCGGGTGCGAATTTCCGCGGGGCCAATCTTTCGCTGAGCAATTTCGAAGGCGCCGACCTGCGCGGCTGCGATTTCAGCGGCGCCGACCTGGAAGGCGTGAGTTTCGCCGGTGCCGATCTGCGCGAGGCGGTGATGGCGGATGTGGCGCTTTCGGCAACGCGCTTCTACCGCGACTTCAACAACGGGCGCCGCCTGGCGGCGCAGGTGAAGGGCCTGCGCTTGTCCGGCCCGCGCGGCTTGCTGGAAGACCAGGCCGCGTTTCTGCGCGATGCCGGCGTACTCAAGGAATAGCAAGACCCCGTGACCACTTCCCGATCCTCGTTGACGCGGTATGCCTGGCTATCGGTGATCGCCGCGCTGGTCGTGCTGGCGCTCAAGCTGGGCGCCTGGAAGCTGACCGGCTCGGTGGCCCTGTTGTCGGACGCGCTGGAGACCTGCACCAATCTCGGCGGCGCGGTGATGGCGCTGCTGATGCTGCGGCTGGCGGCGCAGCCACCGGACGATGAGCACGCCTACGGCCACAGCAAGGCGGAGTATTTTTCCAGCGGCTTCGAGGGCATGCTGATCTTCCTGGCCGCGGCGGTGATCGTGGTGCAGGCGCTGCCGGGCCTGTGGAAGCCGCACGAGCTGCAGCAGGCGGATATCGGCCTGGTGGTGGCGGCGGTGGCGACGGTGATCAATTTCGCCGTGGCGCGCCTGCTGGCGCGGGCCGGGGCGAAGCATCACTCGATCTCGCTGCAAGCGGATTCACGTCACCTGATGGCGGACGTGTGGACCACGCTGGGGGTGATCGTCGGCGTCGCCCTCGCAACCCTGACCGGCTGGCTCTGGCTGGACCCGCTGGTGGCCCTGGCGGTGGCGGCCAACGTGCTGTGGGAAGGCTACAAGCTGGTGCGGGAATCGGCGATGGGGCTGATGGACGCGGCCTGGCCAGAGGATGAGCAGCAGGTGCTGCATACGGTGCTCGAAGAATTCCGCGCGGAGGGGGTCGACTTCCACGCCGTGCGCACGCGCCGTTCCGCGGCGCGCCGCTTCGTCAATTTCCATGTGCTGGTGCCGGGCGAATGGACCGTGAAGCAAGGTCACGACCTGGTGGAGCGGGTGGAGCAGCGGCTGGCCGAGCGGCTGCCCTATGTCACCGCGTTCACGCACCTGGAGCCTTCGGACGATCCCTGCTCCTATGGCGACGAGGGCCTGGATAGAACGTAATGGACATCCTGTCCAAGAGCCGGTCATCCCCGACCGGACTACTCAAATAAGCAAAATCCTTCCCATCTACATGAGGAACCGCGCCAGCGCCTGACGCATGGTCGGCAGCTTGCGCCCCGCTTCGGCTTCAGCAATCGCCGCTTCAGCCACCATGCCGACCCACAGGCGCGCGGCCTGCAGCGGCGCCGGCCAGTCGGCGGCCTTGAACTCGTCGGCGGCGAGCCTGGCGAAACGCGCGTTCTGCACCGACACCGCCTGCTGGATCGCCGGTTCCGCGCGCGCGCCGAGCAGCATGGCCTTGATGCCGCGTTGTTCGCCGCAGCCGTCGAGGTAGGCCAGGCTGCCGCGCAGCAGCCGCTGCATGCCCAGCGCTTGACCGGCGACGGCGCGGTCGATGCGTTCGGCCAACTGGTCGTGGAAGCGGCGATGCAGCGCCACCAGGAAATCCTCGCGCGTGGCGAAGTGGACGTAGAAGGTGCCCTTGGCCACGCCCGCCGTATTGACCACCTCATCCACCCGCAGGGTGGAGAAGGCACCGGCATGCGCGAGCTGCAGGCCGGCATCGAGCAGGCGTTCGCGGGTGGCGCTGCCGTCACGCGACATGGTGCGCCGCCCAGAAGCCGTTGACGGTTTCGAGAAACTGCTCCGGCAATTCGGCGAACGGCGTGTGGCCGCAGTCGAGCACTACCTGCCGCGCGCCGGGAATGGCGCTGGTGGCATTGCGGCCGTCGGTCTTCGGCGGCAGCACCGGATCATGCTTGCCGCTCACCACCAGGGTCGGGATGCGCAGGGCGCCGGCGGCGAGGCGCAAGTCATGCCGTGGCTCTAGGAAGCTGCGCCAGACCGCCGCATTGACCTGCAAGGCCTCTTCCGTAGCCTGCTCATGGCCGGCGCGGGCGATCATCGCCTGCGTCCAGGGGTTGCGCCGGCGCAGGTAGTAACGCGTGAAGCCGCTGCCGAGGAGGCGCTTGAACCAGACCTGCCCCTGCAGGGTGCAGAAGGCGCGGGTGATGGCGTTGTGCGCGGTGAAGCCGCCGGGCGAGACCAGCACCAGGCTGCGCACGCGCTGCGGCTGGCGCAGGGCGTAGCGGACGGCGACGTTGGCGCCGACCGAGTTGCCGAGGAGATGGGCCTGCCGGATATTCAAGCCCTCCATGAAGGCGTCGAAGCATTCCAGGAAGTGGCTGGCGCCCGCCTGCGTGGGCGGCTGCGGCGCCGGACTGCTGCCGTAACCGGGCCAGTCGAGCCGGATCAGGCGGAAGCGCTGCGCCAGATGCGGAGCGATCGCATCGAAGTCGCGGCTTTCACCGGGATTGGCGGAGAGCAGTACCAGCACCGGACCTTCCCCTTCGCTGCGATAGGACAGGCGTAGCGGTTCGAAGTAGTGTTGGCTCATGGCGTGACTTATAAATGACCGACTGGTCAGTCATAAATTAATCCCGTCGCGGACAAAGCGCAAGCGTCGGCGGGATCGATCACTTATTGCAGGTACTTGCCGACGCCCGCGCCGCGCGGGAATCCTGTGCATCCGGCACCCGCCGCATGGAGTCAACCCAGCCGGGTAGTAGCGACGTGCGCCCGTCGTCGGCACAATGAGGGTGCAGACACAGGAGGTGAATGCGATGAAGCAGCTCAGCGGCATGGACTCGATGTTTCTCAACCTCGAGACC
>JAQGNS010000024.1 GCA_028291705.1 Nevskia sp. | reverse complement strand
GCCGCCTGAGGTGAAGGCGACAACCCGTTTGGCGCCGCTGTCGGCGATGCGCCGCAGCCCGTCCATGCAGCGCGCCTGGAAAGCCTCCCAGCTTTCGTCGACGGGGGCCGCGCCTTTGCGTTCGCTGATCCAGCAGGCAATGATCAGGTCGAACAGGCGCTGGAAGGCGTCGTGGTCGTTGAACAGGGTTCTGGGATCGACCTGGAATTGCGGGTGTTCCTTGGCCACCAGCGGCAGATAGGCGCGGATCAGCTGGGTGTGGTCGAACTCGTTGAATGCGGTATCGATCGTCACCGTGGTGTCCGGCGCGTCCATTGCCTGGAAGGCGCGGGTCGCAGTCAGCTTCTGCCGCTCCATGCTGCCGCTCCAGGCGGCGTCGAAGCGGCGCCCGCAGCGCTGCCAGTGTTCTCCAAGCAGCACGCCCTGGCGTTCGCCGAGGGCGGACAGCTCATCGTAGTTGCGGGCGCCGAACGAAGCCTGGCCGTGGCGCACCAGGACCAGATTCGTCACGCGTGGCAGTACTCCGCGCCGCTCAGTGCACGTAGACCGGGCCGTGCAGGCCGGTGCCGAGGGTCTTGCCCGACAGTCCCGCCAGCTCCGGCGCCAGGATCAGGGTGTAGCGGCCCGGCTTGGTCTTGAACAGCAGCATGCGCGCGTTCTGCGGGCTGACTTCCCAATGCCCGGCGGCGGCGTTGCCGCTGCTGTCCAGGATCTGGATGTGGCTGGCGGCGGTGGATACGTTGCCGATGTTGTCGGAGAACAGCAGCACGGCGGCTTTTTCGGAAGCGGCTTCGCCGGCATAAACCAGATTGAGCTGGCCGTCCTTCTGCTTGTCCAGCGTCGGCCACCAGGTGGTGATGGCGTCGGTGGATTGCTGGCCGGGACGGGTCTTGGAGGCTGCCTTTGCGGGCATCGGCGCGGGTGCGGCATCACTGGAAGCGGAGGCGGTTGCGGCCGGGGCCGGGGTGGCGGCGCTGGCGTGCTTGCTCTTCTTCGGCGCAGGCGCGGGGGCGGCCTCTGCCGGTGCGGCTTCAGCCGTGGCGGCCGGAGCGGGCGCTTCGGCTGGCGCTGCAGCAGCGGGTTCTGCGGCGGGCGCGGCCGCGGGTGCCTGGTCGGCGCTGCCCGAGCTCGAGCTGCCGGACGCGGCGGTGTCCGCCGCCGGCGCGGTATCCGCTGCGGGCTGCCCCGGCTGGTTGCTCTGCACCACGGAGGAGGCGACCTGCGTGGCGACCTTGCGGCCGACTTCCTCGGCGATCTTGCGCGCTTCTTCCTCGCTCAGGCCCTGGGCGGGTGCAGCAGGAGTCGCGGTACTGCTGGCCGCGGTTTCAGTGGAACCCGCCGGCGGCGGCACCGCGGCTCCGACGGTCGGAGCGGCAGGGGCCTGCTGATCGGCAGGCGGTGTGGAGGGGGGAGGGGCGGGCGTGGCGTCCGAGGTCGTGCTGAAGACTTGGTCGGAGGTGGTGCCCACGGCGGCCTTCTGCTCCGCCGTGTTGTGCGGCAGCAGCAGGTTCAGTCCGAAATAAACCGCGACCGCGGTAATGACTACGATGACGCCGACACGAGTGAATGTCATTGCAAAAGCCCCCGAAAGCCTGAGTGTCCTGCTACCTGCGTGGTAGGTTCCCGGCCTGCAGCACCCGGAACACGCGGGCATGCAAAGCACTTGTGCCGACCGGTCGGGCGCGACCACAACACGCGTCCTAGATTCGACAAACCGACTTTACCGAAATATCCAGCAAAAATCAGCGGCTGGCAGTTTTTTGTTCGGCCGGGCGGGGTTGCTGCTGCGCGTGCAGGCGACTCATCGTCACCGATTTGGCGGTCTGTGCCGCGGTACGCGCGGCTACTTCCGCGACCATCCGTGCCATGCGGTCGCGTGCGGCGATGTCGGCCGGACTGCGCTGCAGGACCGTATGGACGAGTTTCGGCTTGGCGCCGGCGGACGCGACGAGGGCGGTGTAACCCGATGCTGCGAGGCTGAGGGCGGCGACAATGGCGCCCATGGTTGTTTTCTTCATGGCGACTCCCTGAGAGCGCCCCCAATCCGGTCTGTGCCGGATGTGTCTGAATATTTAGTCGAAACTGTGCAGCAAGACATATGCCGGGGGTGCTGGGCACAGGTCACCCACGCACTATATAACCGTGGCCGGCCAAGGCAACGGGTAAAATTGGCCTCCTGCGACTGCGTGAGGCGCCCCCGCCAGCGGTTGGAAGCACCTCAACATCCCTTCGCAAGTGCCTGATCCGCGGGGACAGTTTGCCCGGGCGCCGTGGCGCTGTCGCGCGGCGGGCGAGGCTGCGATAATACGCGCCCCCAGGGGCTTGTCGACAGCCGTTTCAGTGCCCATATGGGCTGTCGACAAACCCTTGTCCCCCGAGCCGTTGCAGCCCCCGGAGCGCCCATGTCCGATCGGTACCTCGAATTCGCCAATTCCTCCCTCGGCAAGAGCATCGCCACGGCGCTTGGCCTGCCCGCCGCGCCGCGCCTGCGCCGCGCCAAGTCCGGCTATGCCGCCAAGCCCCTGGCCGACCGCGCGGTCCTGTTGGGCGGCGGCAGCCATGGTGAACTCGCGGCATCGCTGCTGACCGCGCTCGATGGCGCCGGCGCCACCGTGCAGATCGTCCCCAGCCATCCCGGCCTGCCGCCGATCAAGCAAGCCGCTGCTGCTGCCGGCATCACGCTGAAAACCGAGCCGGGCGCGGAAGACCGTGCTGCCGGCGCTGTCGCCCTGGTGTTCGACGCCACTGGCGTCAAAGGCCCCGCCGGCCTGCGCGAGCTGTATGACTTCTGCCAGCCACGCGTGGGCCGCATTCCCGGCAATGGCCGCGTGCTGCTGCTGTCGCGAGCGCCCGCCGAGAACAAGGACGCGGCGGCCCATGCCGCCAGCCAGGCCCTGCGCGGCTTCGTGCGCTCCCTGGCCAAGGAAGTCGGCAAGAAGGGCATCACCGTCAACCTGCTTGAGGTCGGCGGCGACGCGGATGCTCTGCTGGCCGGTCCGCTGCGCTTCTTCCTGTCGGAGCACTCCGCCTTCATCACTGGCCAAGTGCTGCCGCTGGGTGCGCCGTTCGCCCCGGCCAGGGCCCTGAAGGAATTCGAGGCCCCGCTCGCCGGCAAGGTGGCGGTGGTTACCGGCGCGGCGCGCGGCATCGGTGCTGCCATCGCCGCCACCCTGGCGCGCGAGGGCGCCCAGGTGGTCGGCATCGACCGGCCGCAGGAAGAGGGTGTGCTGGGCCAGACCCTGGCCGCCTTCAACGGCCTCGGCCTGCCGCTGGACATCACCGCCCCGGATGCGCCGGCGCGCATCGCCGAAGAGCTGGAGCGGCGCTTCGGTGGTGCCGACATCGTCGTGCACAACGCCGGCATCACCCGCGACAAGATGCTGAAGAACATGCCTACCCATTTCTGGGACCAGGTGCTGGACGTCAATTTCGGCGCCATCCTGCGCATCAACGAGAAGCTGCTTTCCGGCGGCCTCAAGGACGGCGGACGCTTGGTGTGCATCTCCTCCATCGGCGGCATCGGCGGCAATGCCGGCCAGACCAACTATGGTTCGACCAAAGCCGGCGTCATCGGTTACGTCGAGGCGTTGGCAGCTGAAATGGCCCGCCGCGGCGGCGCCATCAACGCCGTGGCCCCGGGCTTCATCGAAACGCAGATGACAGCGGCGATGCCGGCGGTGCCGCGCGAAGTGGGGCGGCGCCTGTCCTCGCTGGGCCAGGGTGGCCTGCCCATCGACATCGCCGAGGCGGTGACCTTCTTCGCCAGCGCGCATGCCGCCGCCGTCAACGGTCGCACCCTGCGCGTCTGCGGCCAGAACTTCTTCGGCGCATGACTCTTTTGGAAAACCCTTCGAAGACGCTCAAGCACATCGCCACGGCGCAGCTGCCCACGCCGTTCGCGCTGTTCACGGTGCAGGCTTTCATGTCCGCGGACGGCAAGGAACACCTGGCGATGACCCTGGGTGACCTGTCAGGTTCCGGCAAGAAGGACCCGGTGGTCCCGGGCCGGCTGGCGCCGCTGGTGCGGGTGCATTCGGAATGCCTCACCGGCGACGCCCTGTTCTCGCTGCGCTGCGACTGCGGCTTCCAGCTGCGCGCGGCGCTAGAGGCCATCGCCCGCGAAGGTCGCGGCGCCCTGCTGTATCTGCGCCAGGAAGGGCGCGGCATCGGCCTCGGCAACAAGATCCGCGCCTATGCGCTGCAGGATCTCGGCGCCGACACGGTGGAAGCCAATCACCAGCTCGGCTTCCCCGCCGACGCCCGCGAGTATGGCCTGGCGGTCCAGTTATTGCGTGAACTGGGACTTTGCCGGATCCGCTTGATGACCAACAATCCCGCCAAGCTTGACGCCCTGGTCAAGGACGGCGTGGAAGTGGTCGAGCGGGTCGAAGTGGAGCATGGCCGCAACCCGCACAACACCGCCTATCTCGATACCAAGATGCTGAAGATGGGCCATCTGCTGCTCGGCGGCAAGGACGAAAGCAAACCGTGACCCAACCCGCCGCGCCCACCGACACGGTTCGCGCGGAGCCCCCCGAAAAATCGCGGGGGCTGGTACGGGAACTGGGCGCGCTGGGCCTGTCCACGGTGCGTGTGTCGCGCGGCTTCGTACCGCTGCTCAAGCTGCTTGCCTCGGAAGAGGATGTCGACCGCGCGCAGCTCGGCCTGGTTATCGATCGCGCCTTCGGTGGTCTCTATCAGCATCCGGTGTTGCGCTCCACCGAACGCATTACCCAGGTGCTGCGCAAGCGGCGCCTGATCCCGGACGAGCAGTCCACCGAAGACCTGATCCGCTTCGTGGTCGAGCAGGTGGTGGCGCGCAGCCCGGTGCCGGTGCCCGAGGCTCTGGTCAATGAGTTCTGGCAGTTCTTCAACGAGCTGTTTTCCGCACCGGAGCTGAAGGGCCTGGGCGAGTTGGGCCTGGACATGGTGCGGCTGGTACTGCGCTCCTACGAGCCGCTGCTGGTCGAAGTCATCAACCTGCTCAAGGCCGGCAAGCGCTTCAACCAGTGGCAGCTCAACGAGCTGCTCAAGCGCGCCGCGCAGATCAAGCATGACGCCGCCATCGTGCGCCGCCAGATCCGCGCCATCCGCTACATCAAGCCGTTCTTCCAGGCCGACCCCAAGGACTTCGGCGCCCAGGCCAAGATTGTTGCGTCGATGGTTAACGAGTTCGGTCCGTTCTTCGTCAAGCTGGCCCAGGTCGCCGCCGCCAACGCCGACTTCCTGCCCGATGAAATCGCGCGTGAACTGGCGGTATTCCACGAAGACGTCACGCCGATGAACGCGGAGGAGGTCAACGCCGCCTTCATCGAATGTTTCGGCAAGCTGCCGGACAAGCTGTACATGGGCTTCGAGGCGGACAAGCCGCTCAAGTCCGGCTCCATCGGCTCGGTCTACCTGGCGAAGAAGCCTTTCCTCGAAGGGGGCAGGGAAGTGCTGCGGCCGATCATCATCAAGGTCGGCCGCCACAACATCGACCGCGAGTTTGCCATCGGCAAGCTGGTCATCGGCCTGGCCATCATGTCGAGCCAGTACTGGGCGCCGCACTCCAAGCTGACGCCGTTCCTGCGCGCCCTGCACGAGCAGGTCGACGAGTTCGTCGCAGGTTTCGTCGAGGAGCTGGATTTCGAGGCCGAGGCGCGCAATCACCAGCGCTTCTACCAGCGCAGCCTCAAGGGCCGCCTGTGGCGCGTGCCGGAACTGTACGGCAGTAGCCGCCGCATCCTCGAAATGGAATACCTGGGCGATGCCCAGAGCCTGCCGCGGGCCCTGGCGCGGATGCCCAAACGCGAACGCCGTCGCTTCCAGATCAAGCTGGCGGAGCAACTGCTGTATACCGTGCTCTACCATGCCTTCGCCTTCCGCGAGATGCACGGCGATCTGCACCCCGGCAACGTCATGGTGACACCCGACGGCCGCCTCAACCTGATCGACTGGGGCAATGTCATCGATCTCAACGGCAAGTGGGGGCCGGTGTGGGACTACCTGGCCGGTGCCATCCTGGCCGATACCGAACTGCTCACCGACGCGCTGATCCGCATCAGCACGCAGCCGGAAGTCGACGCCGTGCGCCGCGAGGAAATCCGCGCGGCGCTGGATGAAACTCTGCGCAAGAAGAACGTCAGCCGCCTGACCCGCAGCAGCTTCATCGCCGAGGTGCGCCGTGGCGGCCTGGCTGGCCTGCATGCGCGCGGCCAGACCGTGCTGCACCTGATGTCCAATACCCAGCAGGTGGGCCTGGTGCTGAAGCGCGATTACCTGCACCTGTCGCGGGCCCTGTTCGCCCTGGCCGGCAGCATCGGCACACTCTACGAAGGCGAGCCCGGCCGCCGCCTGGCCATCGACCTGGCCATCGTCGCCTTGCGCTTGCCCGCCACCTTCAGCCGCGAGGTATTCGTGCGCGAACTGAACGCCGTGCGTGGCCGTCTCGCGCGCCGACTGGCGCCGCCGGCACCCACCGCCGTGCCGATGCCCTTGCCGCGACCGCCGCTGGCCAAGGCGCCGCCGGTGGCCGCCCTGATTCCAGGCTGATGCGCTGTATCATCGGCCCGCACACGCTTTCGCCCTGACCAACCCTCATCAATGCTTCTGTATCCGCTTGCCCGCCCGCTGCTGTTTTCGCTCGATGCCGAGCACGTCCATGAAATGACCGTCGCCTGGCTGTCGCGGCATCCGGACATGGCCGGCATGCTGGCCGGCCATACCGTGGAAGACCCGGTACGCCTGATGGGACTGGAGTTCCGCAACCGCGTGGGCCTGGCGGCCGGCCTGGACAAGAACGGGGAGTGCATCGAGGCCTTCGACCGCATGGGTTTCGGCTTCATCGAGATCGGCACGGTGACGCCGCGGCCGCAGCCTGGTAACCCGCGTCCGCGCATGTTCCGCCTGCCGCATGAACGCGCCATCATCAACCGCCTGGGCTTCAACAACCAGGGCGTGGATGCGCTGGTGGCCCGCGCCACCCGCGCGCGCCGCCGCGCCGTACTCGGCATCAACATCGGCAAGAACGCCGATACCCCGATCGAGCGCGCCGAGGACGACTACCTGATCTGCCTGGGCAAGGTCTACCCGGTTGCCGACTACATCACCATCAACATTTCCTCGCCCAATACAGCCGGCTTGCGCGACCTGCAGCAGTCCGGGCGCTTCGATCAGCTGTTGCGCAAACTGACGGAGGCGCGGGAACAGCTCTCCGACCGTCACGGCAAGCGCCGGCCCCTGCTGATCAAGATCGCGCCCGATATTGATGACGCCCAGCTCATCGATATCGCGCGGACCGCACGGGAACGGGGCATCGACGGGCTCATCGCCACCAATACTACGACTACCCGCACCGGCGTCGAGCATCGCGCCCTGGCCAAGGAAGCGGGCGGCCTTTCCGGTGCGCCGTTGCGGCCCTTGGCCGACCGGGTATTGCGGCGCCTGCGCGAGGCGGTGGGCCAGGATTTCCCCCTGATCGGAGTGGGCGGTATCCTCAGCGGCGCCAATGCGGTGGCACGCCGCGAGGCCGGCGCCGACCTGGTGCAGATTTATACCGGCTTCATCTATCGCGGCCCCGGCTTCATCGGCGACTGCGCCCGCGCCCTGCGTCGTTAATCAGTCATGTTCGGGCATTAGGCTCTTTTTACCTGTCATTTACAAAGGACGAGTGTGAGGCTTGCGCCGCTTCCGTTAGAATGACAGTGCTGCAGGGAAAAAATCAGTCCACCGGAGAGGGGAAAAACTAGATGCGTAAG
>JAQGNS010000611.1 GCA_028291705.1 Nevskia sp. | reverse complement strand
GCGCGTGTTTCAGCGGTGGTCGCCGGGGGCATTCCGGCGGACCTGCGCAAGTTCCGCGGTGGTGCGCTGGTGCCGCAGTTCCTCGGCGAGAAGTGGAGCCGGGATTCGGTGGTGTTCCGCGAGGCCTCGCCGGCGGCATATGTAGCGGCAGGAGCGTCGCCGGTATTTCTCTATCACGGTACTTCGGACCGGCTGGTACCGCTGGACCAGAGCGTCGATTACCAGAAGGCCCTGCAGGCGGCCGGTGTGGTCAACGAGTTGTACCTGATGCGTGGCCTGGGCCATGTCACGGCGTACTTTTTCGACGGGGAGACGACGCGGTTGGGGGCGGATTTCCTGGACCGGCATCTGCGGGGCGAGGGCGGCTAACGCTCCGAAGCCGCGGCGTAGCGCGACAGGTACGCCACCATGGCGTAGGTGGCTTCCTCGCGGTACTCCGGCGTGATGACGCCGTGCAGGAACACCGACTGGCGGAAGCAGGTGGTGGCGATGTCCACCGCCAGCACGGCGACGTCCGGCGATTGCGGTACGGCGATGCCCTGGTTGGCGAGCAGCTGCCGTGCCAGCGAGCCGAGGTGCTGGATGTTGATCTCCTGGGTGCGATAGCTCTCGTCGGTGACCGGGCCGCCGAGGATCAGCAGGCGGCCGACCGGGTTGGCGTTGTGAAACTCGGCGGCGAAGTGCACCACCGCGGTCGCCACCTCGCGCCAGGACTGGTTGGCCGGAAAACTGGCGGCCTTGAGGGCGAGATCCTGTTCCAGTTGCGCCAGGTGCCGCCGCAACAGCTCGTTGAGGATGGCGTACGGGGTGGGGAAGAACTTGTAGATGGTGGCGCGCGGATAGCCCAGGCGCTGCGCCAGTACCGGGATGGAGAAACCGGCGAGGCCGGCTTCGAGCAGCACCGCCTCGGCTTCTTCCAGTACGCGTTCGAAACGATCCTTGGCCCGCTGCTGCAAGGGCTGACGGGGCAGGGCATCGTCGCTAAGGGCTTGATTCATGGGGTAAAGAATAACGGTTGACAGTAAAAGTAACAAGTGTTACTTTTTGTTGAACAGACATTTGTCGATTCTTCCGGCCCCTGCGTAAGGGATGCCGGGGCGCGGCGGATGCATCAAACGGGAAGCGAGCAAGGGACGGACGTCCTGGCCGACTTCCACTGGCTGGAGGAGAGGGCTCATGGGACGGACAGTGCGCGGCGGCGTTGGCTTGGCGGCGGTGCTGGTGTTGGCGGCATGCGGCGGCAACTACAGCGGCGCGCCGGTGGCGGGCGGCAGCAGCGGCAGCGGCAGCGGCAATGCCACCGGCGGCAGCTTTTCCACGCCGCAGGATTTCTTCACCGCGCGGGTGGAACCGAACCTCGGTTTCTGCCGCACCTGCCACATCCCCGGCGGCGTCGCCGATACCGCTGGCACCAGCGCGGCGACGCAGGGCAACCTGTTCATGCTGTCCGGTGACGCGAGCCAGGACTACGCCAATCTTCAAACCTCGTGGACCAGACTGGGCAAGGGCGTTACCGCCAACAAGCTGCTGACCAATCCTTCCGACCCGGCGCAGAACCACACCGGCGGACAGCCCTGGCCCAGCACCAGCCAGGCCTACCAGGCGATGCAGACCCTGCTTGGCTGCTGGGACAATCCCGACGGTTGCGCCGCGCTCCTGTCCAGTGCCGGCGGCACGCCGGTGGCGCAGCAGCAGCCCCTGCTCGGTAGCGCCCACGGCGGCCACCTGTGGGACAACTTCTGCGCGGGCCAGCCGGACAGCACGCTGTTGCCGGCCGACCCGCGCACCCTGGTGGTGCCGGGCGTCAATCAGGGCAAGGCGGTTTACATGAACGCTTACTGGCAAACCTGCCAGGCCGATGACAAGCCGGCCAACTGCGGCGAGCAGCGCGCGCGGGTGGCTCGCGGCTATCCGATCATCGCCAGTGCGGGCCAGGTTGGGGCCGGGAGTTTCTTCTCTGGAAACTCTTCCTCGTCGATCTATGCGTTTACCGCCAGCAGCTATAACAACCTGTGGAAGGTGTGGGGCCTGGACGCGCGGCCGGACAACTTCGATCAACTGACCGCGGAGCGTTGGGGCACGGCGCTGAGCCCGACCCGCAATCCCTACCCGCTGCCGGGCGAGGATCCCAACAAGAGCAACGGCGGCAGTGGTCAGCTGCCGATGGCGCTGACGCAGTTGCGCAATGCCGACGGCAGCTGGACCGGCAAGCTCAATGTCACCTGCAGCGTCTGCCACGGCGGGCAGGTGGGCAGCAGCGCCGATGGCGGGCCGGGTGCGATCTACGGCAGCAACAGCCTCAGCGACATCACGGTGTTCTTCACCGATCTTGCGGCGATCGACGTGGCGCAATCGGCGCTGTCGGTGATCGCACAGAACAAGGTGCGCGGCACCGGCAATATCACCAACTTCCAGTTGTTCGGCCTGTTGACGCTGACCGACCTCACGGCGCTGCCGGGCTATGCCACCATCCAGACCCAGCCTTCCACCGGCACCGAAGATCCGCCGGTGTGGTGGAACGTGGGGCATCGCCCGAGCAAGTTCTATGACGGCGGGCAGGTGATGGATTCCAAGCGCATCGAGTTGTCGTTCCATTTCCAGGGGTTTCCGGGCAGTCTCAATCTCAAACCGGGCGAGGACTGGATCGTCGCGCACGAGCAGGATGGCGATGCCTGGATCGCTTCGCTGCAATCGCCGCAGTGGCCTTACGGCAATTGTTCGAACGCCGACGGCAGTCCGGCGGCGGGCGACAACCCCGCCTGCATCAACCAGCCGCTGGCGCAGCAAGGCGCGGTCCTGTTCCACAGCAAGAACCTGTGGGCCTCCGAGCTGAACAACCCGGTGCCCAGGCCGGACGGCGGCAACGGTTCGTGCGCCAGTTGCCACGGCGCTTATTCGCCGCGCTATGTCAACGACACGACCTATCTGGATACGCCGGCGCTGGAGGGTATCGCGGCCTACATCGTGCCGGAGACGGTGATCGGCACCGACAGCAGGCGCCTGGACGGCAACAGCCAGGTGGTGGCGAGTTATGCGCGGAAGGATTGGTTCGCCTATGCCGACGGTCCCTACAAGTCGCCCGGCGTGCCGCTGTGCGGCGACCAGAACGATACGGCGCTGCGCGGCAGCCGTGCGCTGGGATACCTGGCGCCGCCGTTGTACGGCGTGTGGGCTACCGCGCCGTATTTCCACAACGGCTCGGTGCCGAACGTGTGGGAAGTGCTGAAGCCCGCCGATCGCCATCCGATCTGGGAACGCCTGACCAAGACCGCCCGCGCCGACCAGGCCGGCAAGGTGGTGATGGGCTTCGACTCCAGCCTCAGTACCGGTTACGACAGCGCCAGACTGGGCTGGAAGTACACCGCCTTGAGTTGCGGCGGGCCCGGCACCATTCCGTACCTGAACTGCAATCCGAACGACACTTCAGGGCAGACGCTGCAGGACGTGCTGGACATCGTCTACGGCAATGGCGGCCTGATCTGGAACCTGGCCAATCTGCCGCCCAAGAGCGATGCGCAGATCGAGCAGCGCAAGATCTACAACACCTATATGTACAGCCAGGGCAATGCCGGCCATGAGTTCACCGCGGTGCTGACCGACCAGGAACGCCAGGCGCTGATCGAGTACCTGAAGACCTTGTAGCGCTTCCGGGTGGGGCGAACGTACCGGTGGTTACTTTGCCGGGGGTGCGGTCGGGGTCTGGATCGGAGTCGGGTTGGGGGCCGGAGCGAGCTTGCAGTTGCCGCTCTGGTTTTCCACCAGGCAGCCGGACTGGAAGTGGTAGGAGAAAGCGCCGCTGGAGCGGTCGATGCTGGCGTCGCGGCCTTTCTGGCCGCCCCATTGCAGCAGGGTGATGCTGTTGCCATCGCCCTGCGCCGGGCCGTTGCTGATGCCGGCCTTCCAGGTTTTCCTGTCGAGGTCGATCTCCACGTCCGACTCATCCACCGCTGGCGGCACCGAAGCCTGGCAGGGGCCGGGGCCGTAGTGCATGACGGTGCTGCACTGGTAATGCAGGGGGCCATCGGCCTGCGCGCCGGCCGCTGTAAATAGCGCGGCCGAGGCTAAAAGCAGGATCAGCCGCTGCGGAGTGGGGCGGAGGGACATGGCGCATTTCATCGGTCTGGTGGGTGTTCGCTGAAATGCGCAAGTAACTTGCCAGCTTTCTGAACGGGCGGTTGTGGCTTGATGCTGAGCCATCTCGGTTTAGTCGGTGCGTCGGCCTGGTGCGGCGAGCGAGCCTTAGATCTTTACCATGTTGGTCGCTATCGATCGGGCGGAAGTGTGATGCACACCTCATATCGGGGGTTCGCATCGCACGATTGCGGCATGGTATTTGCAATATTTTACCTACGGCGAGAGGCACGTTTGAGGCATCCGTCCGGGGGCAGCAACAGCGATGCAACGTTGCAATGGTGCTTGAACGAGCGCCTTGCACGGGCGCGTACTCCCTGGCGTGTCCGCAGGTTTGTTGCACTTTGCTGGTGCAGTGTAGAGTATTCGTAGAGTATCCTTGGCGCCGTCACTGGCATTGTCATAAGGATTTCGCGTCCGTGTGCTAAATCCAGGGCGCGAACGAATTCGCAGGATCGCGATATTTAAACGTCTCAGGGAGATTGCATTATGCGTAGCATTGCTTTGTTTACGGCCGCGGCTGGCTTGTTGGTCAGCGGTTCCGTTCTGGCGCAGGACGCACCGGCTCCGGCCGATGCCGCCACCCCGCCCGCAGCCGACACCAGCGCTCCCGCGCCGGCCGATGCCGGTACGCCGCCGCCCGCTGAAGCCGCAGCGCCCGCTGCTGCCGAACCCGCTCCGGCGGACACCGCCGCCGCTCCTGCTGCTGTAGACGCGAGCGCGCCGCCTGCCGATACCGCCACGAGCGACCCGTTCGCCGGCGTGCGCGACATCGACTACGTCGGCATCCTGGGCAACTACGACCGCGCCGACACCCACCGCGGTCCGGACGTCAAATACGGCGCTGGCGCCAGCTTCCTCTACGGCCGCCACTTCGCCAACCACTGGGGCTGGGAAGCCAACTACACCCTCAGCACCCTGGAAGCCGGTGCCGGCAACGGCGGCGACTACTACATCCACAACCTCGGCGGCGACGTCACCTACTCCTTCGGCGACCGCCAGCACTTCACCCCCTTCGTCCTGCTCGGCGGCGGTGGTGCCTTCGACGACGTCCACCCGCGTGAAAACGGCGGCGCCTCCGGCTACGTCGACGGCGGCCTGGGCTTCACCACCGGCACCTTCTGGCACAACCGCATCCGCCTGCGTGCCGAAGTCCGCGCCAGCCACGACTTCATCAGCACCCCCGACCACAACGGCTTCACCGACTACCGCGCCGGCATCGGCCTGGAAATCCCCTTCTACGAACTCAAGCCCTTCCACGCCGCCCCGAGCGAGCCGGAAGTGCAGGTCGTCAAAGTCCCCAC
>JAQGNS010000563.1 GCA_028291705.1 Nevskia sp. | reverse complement strand
GACTTCCGCGGCAACCGGCAATACATCACGGTCGGCAACCTGTCGGAGAACCCGAAGGCGCAGTTGTTCCTGATGGACTACGCGCACCGGCATCGCATCAAGATCTGGGGCGAGGCGCGTGTAGTGGAAGACCAGCCGGAATTACTGGCTTCGCTGCTGGTGGACGGCTACAAGGCCAAGGCGGACCGGGCCATCGTGTTTCGCGTCACCGCCTGGGACGCGAATTGCCCGCAGCACATTCCGCAGCTGGTCGATGTCGAAGCCGTGCAGAAGGTGCTGCGGGAGCGCGATGCGCGCATCGCGGAACTGGAGGCCCGGCTCAAAGTCGCCGAAGCCGGCAAGCCCTAGCCGCCCCGCTTGAGCGGATTGATCGACTGCAGCGGACATCTGAAGTTGGCCGAGATCTGGTGGATGATCAGGTCGTTGGACAGGGTCAGGTCGCTGTTGGTCGAGGAGAAGCCGATGGTCTCGGCCGCATGCAGGCCGGTGCAGTCCTCGGCCAGGGTGACGAGGTAGTCGGTGGTGGTGCCGGTCTCGATGATGATGTGGCGATCGTCGAGCCCATGCCAGCCTTCGACGGAGTAGTTGTGGACCACTTCGACCGGCGGCTGTTGCTGATACCCCATCTTGATCAGGCGCTGCGGAATAGGCCGCACTTCGGAGCCCGAACAGCCTGCAACGGCAAGCAACACGCCACAACACAATCCAACTGGAACTATCATCGACCGCATCATGCTGACCTCTTTGGATTCCCCGCCATTCTACGGGAAGTGAGTTCGACCGCGTCCCGCAACGCGGGTTCACGGCCGCCCGGCGGCGTCTAGAACGTCGCGGCGCGCAGGATGTGGCCGCCCTTGTCGGCGGCCGCGGCGGCACGCTCCGGGAAATAGCGCGCGGCGATCTGTGCCGGGCCGAGGTCTTCGACTTCGATATAGCCCAGGTCCCTGAGCCTGGCGCCCAGGGGTTCGGCATCGAAGTAACTGATCCAGGCTTCGCCCAGTTCGGCGACGCGGGCGGCACGTTGCTCATGCACGGCGCGCGCGGCTGCCGGCAGGGAGGCGGCGGGATTGGCGTAGTCGAACACCACCTGCGCGCCCCCGGACAGGCCGGCAATGTAGCCGAGCGTAGCGAAGACCGCGGCCTCGCTCAGGTAGGGCACCACGCCGAGCCAGGTGAAGAAGCTGCGCTGCGCCGGATCGAAGCCGGCGGCGAGCAGGCCGTCGCGCAGGGTCTGTTGCTCGAAATCCACCGGGGCGAAGGTCAGGCCCGGCGGCAGGGCGATGCCGGCCTCGGCCAGGCGGCCGCGCTTCCAGGCCTGGGTCGACGGGTGATCCACTTCGAAGATGCGCAGGCGCGGGTCCGGCGCATTGCGGTACGCGTAGGTATCGAGCCCGGCGCCGAGCACCACCAGCTGGGTGACGCCCTTGGTGATGGCCCGCGCCAGCGCATCCTCGGCGAAGCGGGTGCGGGCGGCGATGAACAGGCGCATGGCGCGGCGCTGGGGAAAATCCTCGATCTGCGCCAGCGCGGCGGCGGCCTCGCCCAGGATGCGCAGCGCCAGGGGATCGGCGAACACCCTGCCCTGCTCCAGCACCTGGTGGGCGGCGCGGTGCGCGGCGGCGGCCCTGGCGGTGCGGCTTGGCTGTCCTGGCTCCATGGCTGGATCTTAGAAATGGGTCCGAAGCTTGTCCACCGCCCCGGTGTGACGCGGCACACGGCACGGCTCGTCACAGGACTCACAACGCGGCGCCGTGGCCCGATACAATCCACACGCAGCCTTCAACCATTCGCCTGCGCCAGCCAGCGCCGCCTTGCGCGAAAACGAGAATGATGGAGAGGCGCTGCCTCGTCGCGGACGAGCAAGCCATGCAGACGGAGAGAGAGCGGGATGAACAAAGACGCGCCCCAGGCGGCGGCGAGCGGCGGCGGGATCGAATTCTGGTTCGATTTCAGCAGCAATTACAGTTACCTCAGCACCATGCGCATCGAGGACGCGGCCGCGCGCCGCGACGTCACCGTGCAATGGCGGCCGTTCCTGCTGGGGCCGATCTTCCAGACCTTCGGCTGGGATACCTCGCCTTTCGTGATGCAAAAGGAAAAGGGCGAATACGTGTGGCGCGACATGGAACGGCAGTGCGACAAGTACGGCCTGCCCTGGACCCGCCCCAGCAGTTTTCCGCGGCGCTCGCTGCTGCCGATGCGGGTGGCCCTGCTGGGCGCCGAACAGCCGTGGATGGCGGACTACTGTCGAATGACCATGATGCTCAACTTCGCCGAGGACCAGGACATCGACGGGCCCGAGCACGTGGCCATGGTGCTGACCGAGCTCGGCCTGCCGGCGGCGCAGCTGATCGCCGAGGCGCAGACCGAGCAGAACAAGCTGCGGCTGCGGCAGCAGACCGAGGCGGCAAAGGCCCGCGGCATCTTCGGCGCGCCGACCTTCTTCGTCGGCAAGGAGATGTTCTGGGGCAACGACCGGCTCGACGATGCACTGACGCTGGCGGCGCGGCGGGTCAAGGCCTGAGCGCAGTCGCGTAAGACCTGCCCGCCTCCCCGGACAGGTCCGTTTCCCGGGCCCGGCAAAGGGCCGCTCATCCGGCCGGATGCTATGCCAGAATGTCCGGCGGCGCTCGCCTGCGCCGTGGGCAGGGAATCCATCAACCAGGGGAGATACGCATTCATGGTCAGGAACAAGCTTGCAGTCGCCGCGGCCGCCTTGATGACGGCCGCCGTATCCGGTTTCGCCGGCGCGGACGATGCGCCGGTGCCGACGCAGATTGTCGATACGATGAACAAGATCTACGGGCCGCATCCCGGCTTCCGCGCCAACCACGCCAAGGGCGTGGTGGCCGAGGGCAGCTTCAAGGCGGCGCCTGGCGCCGCGGCGCTGAGTCGCGCGGCGCTGTTCGACGGCAGCACCATCCCGGTGACGGTGCGCTTCTCCGACTCGGGCGGCCTGCCCAATGTGCCGGACGGTTCGGGCAATGCCAATCCGCACGGCATGGCGATCAAGTTCCACCTGCCGGGCGGCGCCGATACCGACATGGTGATCAACTCGCTCAAGTTCTTCCCGGTGGCGAACGGCGAGGAATTCCGCGACCTGCTGATGGCGATCGCCGACAGCCCCGCCGACGCGCCGAAGCCAACCAAGTTCGAGCAGTTCGTGGCCGCGCACCCGAGTGTGCCCAAGGCCTTCGGCACGGTGTCGACGCCGGACAGCTTCGCCGATGAGGTGTACTACGGCATCGACGCCTTCGTCTTCGTCAACAAGGCCGGCCAGAAGCAGGCGGTGCGCTACATCATGCAGCCGGAGAAGGTGGTGCACCTGACGCCGGCGGTGGCGGAGAAGAAGGCACCCGACTTCCTGGTCGATGGCTTGCCCAAGCGCATCGCGAAGAAAGCGGTGGTGTTCCATCTCAAGGCGCAGCTCGCCGCCGCGGGCGACAACACCAAGGATCCGACGCAGCCCTGGCCGGACGATCGCAAGGTGGTGGACCTGGGCACGCTGACCATCGACAAGGCGGTGGCCGACAGCCTGGCGGCGCAGAAGAAGCTGCTGTTCCTGCCCGGGCAACTCACCGACGGCATCGAGCTGTCGGATGATCCCCTGGTGGGCGCGCGCAACGCGGCTTACGCGGTGTCGTTCTCACGCCGGCAGTAAGGCTGGGTTTGTCATAACACCAAGCCCCCGCCGGATACGGCGGGGGCTTGGTTGTTTGCGGCGAGCACAATGCCTGTCGCGGCGGTTCGCCGCTACTTCAGCGCGCGCAGGTATTCCCGCACCATGTCCGCCGTCAGCAGCGTATCCGGCCGGTATTCCGGCGCGTCCTCGATCTGCTCCAGGTCGTTGAGGCCGCACTGGTTGTAGATGCGGTTGATGGCGGAGATCAGGCGCACCGGCTGCGCCGGGTCGGCGTTGAAGTGCTGGTGGATGGTGTTGGGCGGGATGTAGATCACGTCGCCGGCTTCCC
>JAQGNS010000567.1 GCA_028291705.1 Nevskia sp. | reverse complement strand
CGCCGGCCCAGGTGCGCAAGGCCATCGGCGTGCTGCTGGCGCTGATCTTCTCCAAGTTCTTCTACCTGGCCAGCATCACCAGCTACTACACCTTCTACCTGATCGATCATTTCCAGGTCTCGGTGCGTAGCGCGCAGCTGTACCTGTTCGTGTTCACCGGCGCGGTGGCCGTGGGCACCATCATCGGCGGCCCGCTGGGTGACCGCTTCGGCCGCAAGCGCATCATCTGGGTCTCGATCCTGGGCGTGCTGCCGTTCAGCCTGGCGCTGCCTCACGTCAGCCTGCTGTGGACCGGCCTGCTGACCGTGCCGATCGGCATGATTCTGGCTTCGGCATTCCCCGCCATCGTGGTGTACGCGCAGGAGCTGATGCCCGGCAAGACCGGCACTGTGGCCGGGCTGTTCTTCGGCTTCGCCTTCGGTATGGGCGGCATCGGCGCGGCGGTGCTGGGCGTGCTGGCCGACCGCACCAGCATCGGCTTCGTCTACCAGGTCTGCGCCTTCCTGCCGCTGATCGGCCTGCTGGCGGGGCTGCTGCCGGACGTCGAAAGCGGCTACCAGCGGGGCAAGGCCAAGGCAGCCTGAAGCAGGGATTGAGACGATCGGGCAGAAAATCGGGATGGAATGCTATTCATCGGCTTAGCACGGCGCCGTAAATTGTCCCCATCGACAGGCCGCCTGGAATGACGGCCTCTATGGGAGAGTGAGATGAATACACCACAAAACCCGGCACGAAGCCCGGTCCCGGTTGGCTTCTTCGCCATCGCGGTGGGCCTGCTGGCCCTGGCCAAGGCCTGGAGCGTGGCCGTGGAACTGTGGCATCTGCCGCAGATCGTCGCCGACGCGCTGACCGCCGTCGGCGCCGCGGCATGGCTGGCGATCGTCGTCGCCTATGCGCACAAGTGGCTGTTCCATCGCGCCGAGGCGCAGGCGGAGATGCAGCACCCGGTGCAGTCCTCGTTCAGTGCACTCGGGCCGGTGTCGACCCTGCTGGCGGCGACGGCCCTGCTGCCTTACTCGCGGCCAGTCGCACTCGCTCTGTTTGCCGTGGCGATGATCGTTCAACTGGCGCTGGGCCTGTACCTGCATGGACGCTTCTGGCAGGGCGGCCGCAAGCCGGAATTGGTGACGCCGGCGATCTACCTGCCGGCGGTGGCGCAGAACTTCGTCGCCGGCACCTCGGCGGCGGCATTCGGCTGGCCGCAAGTCGGGGCCTGGTTCTTCGGCGCCGGCCTGCTGTCCTGGCTGGCAATCGAGTCGCTGATCCTGCATCGCGCGGCGGTGCATGAGAGCCTGCCGGCCCTGCGCCCGAGCCTGGGCATCCAGCTGGCGCCGCCGGTGGTAGGTGGTGTCACCTACCTGAGCCTGAGCAGCGGTGTGCCCGACCTGTTCGCCCAGATCCTGCTGGGTTACGGCCTGTACCAGGCGCTGTTGTTGCTGCGCCTGCTACCCTGGATTCGTGAGCAGTCGTTCAGCGCTGGGTACTGGAGCTTCAGCTTCGGTGTGGCCGCACTGCCGACGATGGCGATGCGCATGGTCGAGCGCGGCTCCAGCGGGCCGATCGAATGGCTGACGCCGGGGCTGTTCGTCGCCGCCAACCTGATCATTGGCACGCTGGCGGTGAAGACGCTGGTGCTGTTGCTGCAAGGCAAGCTGTTGCCGGTTGCCGTCGCCCCGGTGGTCGAGTCGGCGCATTGAGCGCCGCCTGTAAGCATGAACGGGCGCGGCAACCGCTACACTAGTCCGCCCTGAAAGAACCGAGACATTCTCCATGCGCCGATGGCTGATAGCGATGCTGATGACAACCGCGGGTATGACCGACGCAGCGGCGCAGTCCTGCACGCCCTACCCGGAAACCTTCGCGCAGGGTTTCTATCGTTCGAGCTATTCGTTCTTCAACGAATCACCGGACCAGGTCAGCGCCGTGGTCAGCCCCGCGCTGCTGGGCAAGCTGCAGATCGAGCGCGACTGCGTGGTGAAGCACGGCCATTGCCATCTGAAATACGACCCCTGGCTGGGCGCGCAGGACGGCAGCGTCGGCTCCCCGCTGCAGTTCCAGCGCGAAGCACAGGACGCGCGCAGCGCCGTGGTGGTGATGAGCTATCCCGGCGCGGCCGGTGCGCCGGCGAAGAGCGTCAAGCTGAAGCTGCGCAAGGCCACGGACAGCACCTGCTGGCAGCTGGACGATTTCATCACGCCGACCGGCGAATCGCTGTCGGCGGTCCTGGGCACGCCCGCCCCGTAGCGCAGGTACTCCGGGCATGGCGGCCGACCTGCGTCTGTTCGGCATGGTCTTCGCCGCTGCCGGCGAGCAGCGGCTGAATCTGTACTACGCGCCGCATCACGGCGTTGCCGATGCCTACGACTTTCACTCCCTGGTGTGGGAATACCGTGAAGGTGACGCGTGGTTTACACGCAGAAGCATCTCCGCCGCAGAGTTCGAAGATGGCTCCGTGCGCGCCCGCTGGGTCAACGGCGTACACAGCTTCGACCCTGTGCTGGGACATGCGGTGATCCGCGTGGCGGAGGCCGACCGGCCGCGGCCGACGCCGCAGTTGCGCCTCCACTACACCTGGCGGCGCTGGGACCTGCTCGACAACCGCGAAGTGGAGAAATTGCAGCTTTGCGCCCGGCCTGATTCCGAATACGAGGACGATGGGGCGCAATAGGCGGCACGAAGCTTGCAGTTTCAGGCAAGACACCACGGCAGCGACGGGCGCCTTTCATGAAAGCCGTACTTTACGGACG
>JAQGNS010000538.1 GCA_028291705.1 Nevskia sp. | reverse complement strand
ATCCTTCCAACCGCCTGGGTGCGCCGGTTGGCCGGCACCAGCGAAGCGGCCACCAGCGCGGCCGTGCCGAAATAGGCGCCATGCGGCAAGCCGCTGAGGAAACGGAAGGCCATCATCCAGCCATAATCCGGCGCCAGTGCACTGAGGCCATTGCCCAGTGCGAACAGCGCCATCAGCAGGATCAGAAGGGTGCGCCGTGCCAATCGTGCCGCCAGCACCGCAATCACCGGCGCGCCGACCACCACGCCCAAGGCATAGGCGCTGATGACGTGGCCGGCAGTGGGGGCATCAATATCCAGGCCGCGGGCGAAGTCCGGCAGCAGACTCATCGTCGCGAACTCGGTGGTGCCGATGGCGAAGCCGCCGACCGCGAGTGCAAACAGGACCGGGCCGGCTTTGTGCGGCGCGGGGTTCCGCTCGATCATCGAACCGCCTTTGCGCTGAGGCCCCGGAAGGATATTTGCCGGTACGACCGCATCCGCTGCAAATCCGGGTCCATGTGTCCGGCCCGGGCGCCGCAGCAACGGCGGCCGGGCACTTCAAACCGTCCTAGTCGTTGCTGACCGGCTCGACCGGAGCCTGGGAAACAGCCTCGGTCACCGGCGCGGCAACGATCGGCGCCCTGACTTCCACAGGCGCGGAAGCCGGGGCCGCGAACAATTCCACCTGCACCACGGCAGCTTCCACGCCCGCGTCAGCGCTTGCTGCGGGTACGGCAGTAGTCGCAGCCGCGTCTACAACCGGAGCAACGCGCGGCTGCCTATGAGGGCGTTCCGGACGGCCCTGTCCGGCAGGCTGTCCACCAGGCTGCCCTTGGCCCTTGCCGGGCCTGGAGCGCAGCTGCGACGGATGGCGCGCCTGCTGCTGCCGCGGCGGCGGCTGCTGCGGATTGGGCTGCTGCTGGGAGTTGGGCTGCTGCTGGCTGGGCTGTTGCTGCTGCGGGGCAGGCCGGCGCTCAGGCGCGGCGGAAACCTGAGGAGCCACGACCAGGGGCGCGGGCGCCGTGGCCGCGAATTTCGCTTCCCAGTCGCAGACACCGGAGTGCGTACGCGGGTCAGTCGAGCAACCGGAAGCACAGTACGCCCGGCGGCGATCACACCAAGGAATTATGGCCCGCTGTTCCATCGCTCATTTCTCTTTGCCGGGGATGCCGCTCCGCCCGGTTCAACGGTGGCGCGATGCACGCGCCGGAGGATCACCCAGTCCGGGGAATCTGCCCGGGATCGCTGTGCGAAGCGAGGCAGAGGGTGTCAGCTTCAGCCATCAAGGCCGGAAAACAAGCTGTTGATATGGATATCAAAAAATGGTCGGGGCGACAGGATTCGAACCTGCGACCTCTTGCTCCCGAAGCAACGGCTTGTAACTTTTAGCCGCCTCGGCACTGCGAGCAAGTTATTGAATTAACTACCATTACGTCTAAATTCGGTTACCGATTGTTCACTGAAACTACCGCTTGATACCGCCTGCTGTGCAGATAGAGTGCAGATATTATCAACCTGCATTTCGGGCTTTCGTTAAAACCGGAAAACGGGATTAACCGCGAAACCGTTTTCTGCCCTTCACAATTTCCGCCCTTCTTCATAGCCAGAAAGCTAGAAGGCTCGAAGGTCAGAAAGTTGGAAGGCTCGAAAGCCCGGAGGCCAGATGGCCAGAAAGGCAGAAGGCACGAAAGCCAGACAGATAGGATGCCAGAAAGCCCGACAGTAGGAAAGCCCGAAGGAACGAAAGCTCTATTTCGGGAAAGCCCACAAACTCGAAAGGTGGATTTCGTGAAAACCATAGTAATCACGTCTCAAAAAGGTGGCAGCGGCAAAACTACTCTGACGGCGCACCTGGCAGTCGAAGCTGGGAGATCTGGCGCCGGCCCGGTATGCGTCATAGACATGGACAAGCAAGCGACCCTCTCACGTTGGCACGATCGGCGTGAGGAAGATTCACCAGAGCGCGCACCATTTCCCTTTCACCAGCTCGCCGCCGGCCTGGCAAAACAGAAACACCAAGGAACGGCGATCTGCTTCATCGACACCGCACCGACCATTTCGGATCAAAGCTCCGAGCTGCAGCGTTTGGCCGATCTAGTGTTGATCCCTGTTCGGCCGTCACCGGCGGACCTTTGGGCCGTGGCGGAAACGGTTCGACTGGTAAAGCAGGTAGGAAAGCCGTTTCTGTTCATCATGACGCAGGCAAAAGCCCACGCCAACATTACCGCACAAACAGTCGCTGCACTGTCGGGACACGGCCGGATCGCGCAGTCATTCATCGCGGATCGCGTCGCTTACGCAGTTGCAATGACGGGCGGGCGGACAGCACCCGAACTGGCGCCCAAGGGCGCCGCCGCGGATGAAATTGCCGCACTGTGGACGGAGGTTCAAAGTTGTATTCCGAGGACACGTGCAGCTGTGCTCGAGGAGGAAGTGACTCATGGGTAAGCTTGCGCAACCCCTTACTAGCGAAGATCTGAACCCTCAGCCGGCGCCTGGCGCAGCCCCGATGCGTCAGCGAGGTGTTCCGCCATCGGCGGAGTTGGACAGTCTCAACTTCAAGCTGCCCGCAGCATTTGTTAAGGAATTCAAGCGCGAGGCGCTCGATTGCGACATGAAGCTCAACGAACTGCTGATAGAGTGCTTCCAGCACCGCAAAACTACACGCACAGCTTAGTTGAGCTAGGCAAATACCCATAGGACGAAAGAATGCAGCGTACGCTCGATTTCAAACCGCATATCGCGACCTGGACGCCTACGTTTGAATGTCTCGCAGAACCAATTGAGCGCCTTCTCCGTCAGTTTCTTCCGGCAACTCTTGAGCGCCTTAATGGCACTCTTACTTTTGCACACAAGCTCAGTCTTGCTCAGCCAAGTGAACATGAGGCGGCTCGACTCTATTTCAGAGCAAGCCTTGCCGAATATGTATCAATTGAAGATGTAGCAACACAGGAGGGTGACCGGCAGTTCTCGAAATTCAGCGTGCGCGGAAACCAGTGGCCGTTGCCGCATATTTTTAGACTTCTGCGACACCTCAATGTGCATGTACAGAGCAATACACTTTCAGACAGGCAAGTGGCACTTCAACTCAAGAATCTCCCCAATGCCCAGCCAGTCAACTGCTCGCTATGGTATGTCGAAGGACTTACCGCTTCGCATTTATTGCAATTAGATGGATTTAACAAGGGAAAAATCCCAGAATACAGGCCAGTTGATGCGGAGAAAATGGTTGAATGGCTGGAAGCGGCCCAGCATCCATATGGAATAACCGACCTCATTTGGCGCGCCGTCGTTGAAGCAGGCGATGATCTTTGTAGATTTTATAAATTACAAACCTTCAGCAGTTGAAGCGGGCCGCACTTTTAAATACACCTTTCCTGTTCGTATAACGATCCTTCGATTTTTTACCTTAGGACATGAGGCGCAGCAGTGCATCGTACCGAGTCGGCGACGGGGCACTGTTGAGATACAGGTGGATGCGCTCCGGATCTCGGGCGATACCCTCAAACATCTGGTGCTGCTTATTTTTTTGGGCCATTATTTCCATCGCCTTCGGGCTGGCCACCTTTAATTTATTCAGGTATTCGATTGCAGACTGCGGCTGCTCCTTGTAGTAGGAGTAGTTCGCTGCCCCCTTTGTTACTAGACGATCGAGGATCAGTAGGCCGCCGGATGGCTGTGGATCACGATGGCTGGTATGTGTCAGCGAAATATCGATTTTCTTGCCGCCCAGCTCGATCCAGGCGTGGGAAGCCACTCCCTCCCAGGTGCCGTCGTTGATCCATCCTATGACGGCTTCAGTCTCTACCTGGTGAAGCTCGCGGAGGCATTGGTTCAAAAACAGCGCCATCTGGTAGCACGCCTCTCGCAAATTCAACGCCCTGACGATCCGGTCGTGGGCTCTCATCGCCACGTCTGCAGAGATCTTTTGCTCCGGGCTCAATGAGGCTCGCCATGCCAGCTCTTCATTTTTTTGGCGTTCGATTTCCGCCTTGCGTCGCTTAGCTTCGCCCATCTGCCTATCACTCCACTACAGATACCAAACCGACACTTGGCCGAACTTGCCGTGGACAGCCAGTGTACGGCTCGGCCTTGCCGACCGCACCAGCGCCGGCCCATTTAGGGGGCCGGCCTATGGTGCTGCCGCACACCGCCTGCCCACCGCGCCCAACCCGGGCCATAATCACAGCATGACCAAAATTATTACCTTGGCTGGGTCCTCCGTCCCGGTGGCAAAGTCTGGCGTCGACCTAGTGCGCTTGCGCGCCCTTGCTCAACAGACTCAGGCCCAGCATCGACTGAGAGGGGCGCTCGCCGAGATCGGCGACTGGACACTAGGAGTGAAGTTTCCTTCGCTTCGCTTGTCCGAAGGTGTCAGGGCCGCTTTTTGTTTTCGCTGGGATGGCGCATTCGGCAGTGGCCTTACGCTCACTTTTGCCGTCGAGGGGTCCGGGTGGATAGCCCGTGCCTGGCTCCCGGTCGACCACGCCGCTTACACACAACTCGTTGAGAACCGCATCCTTCCGATGGTCACCGTCTACAACGGCGCTCCAATAAGAATGATTCGGCTAGAGTTCAAGGAGAGCCAAGTAGAGGACGCCATTGCCCACCTCACCCAAAGCGAGACTGATGTGCATAGGCCATGGGGCCAGCGTCTTGAGATCGACCATACCCTCGGGCACCTGGAGTCTTTTGCAATTTCGAGCGCCTGGGATTCTTTGTTGCGACCAGAAGACCAGCTTCAAATCGGTTGGATTGACGTTTTCCGACTGAAGCTCGCAGAAATGACGTCGACTAGAGCGCTGCCCGCCGGTGAGGGCAAGACTTATTTAGATGAGCTTTTTGAGGCTGATGAAGCGGCGTACCAGAGGCTGGTTTGTGACAGGGGTTTGAGTTGGACCCGTGAGATGTGGAATACGGTTGTCAAGCGCCTAATCGAGGTTCTGAAAGGACGCGAATCTACTTTGGACTATGTACGCAGCGTGGACCCATGGGATCTCGCGGCCATAATTGGTGACCCCGCGGCTGAGGGCGACATCAACCCACTCCATGAATGGCGGTGGGCGATCGCCGCGCTTATGCACGCAGCAAACATGAACGATCGGGACACGGATTTCGGCCGCAAAATCGCGTCCTTCGATCCTCACACCAGGCACAAGGAAATCCGACCGCTTCCTCTGGTGGGCCGGACTGCGGAGCAGGCGCGCGATTTCTGGCCTAACACGCCATCGGAGTTCACGCAATTTGGCGGCGCCGTCATCGCCCTGGAGTTGCAACCAGCGTCTCTCAAAGCGCTGCGTCCTGAGATTCAGAATGTCTGCTTAGGCTGTAGCGTCGAGGATGCGCGCCGTGCAATTCAAACTCTGACTGACGAAGCGAACATTCTAAACAGGTGGACGATCCCCTGGGCCGCTCGCGTTCAGCTGGCAATCGGCCCCTTCAAGGAGATCCAGTTCTTTCCATTCGGCGATGAAATTTCCATCTTATTGCTGACGGAAGCCGGAGAGTATCGCTGGGCCGCATTTAATCTTCGTAAGGATGCTTGGAACCTAGAGCATTTGGTGCGAGATGACAACAAGAAGCACCTGGGCAAAAAAGAGGACGAGCCGTGGATGCTGGAAATGGAAGTTGCCTTTCAGCTGATCATTACCGCGATTGTTCGCGACTTCGTTGTAGTTGAACTTCGAGAGACTGTATTTGAAACCCGGCGCACCACTGGACCGCAAGTAAAAGGCAACCCGTCGACTCCGCTGATCGTCTATATCCCAAAGATCGATTACAAACACGGGCCAGCCACCGCCAGGCTGGAAGAACGGCTCGACTACGCTTCTCGTCGCTCACATCACGTCAAGCCCCACTTGCGTAAGGCCGACCATGCAAAGCCAAGCCAAGTAATGCTTGCGGAGCGTTACGGGCTAAAAGTCACCGAGGGACATACCTTTGTGCGGCCACACCAGCGGGGAGGCATCGTTGCGGACCGTGAAGTTATCTACCGCAGCCGATCCGCGCTCCAGTCACTCTACGGTGAGGCGGCCACGGTGTCCGGTGGCGTTCCATCCGAATGGTTCAAATTTGAGCGAGACGTACAAGGGTTGCTCCAGGCCGCAGGCTTCACCGTCGACCACGTGGCCTCGGCAAAGAACGGCGACAATGGTATTGACCTCCTGGCAGAGGAACACATCAGCGCGTTGACGTGGGTTATTCAGTGCAAATGCTATTCGGCCGCTCGGAAGATTGGGCCTGCCGTGCTGCGCGAGTTGCTGGGGACGATAACATTGAGCCCAGCAGGGACTCGCGGCATGCTCGTTACCACCAGTGACTTCACGAAAGGCGCGACTGATCTGGCGCTTGCGCAGGGCATCGAACTACGCTTGATGCGTATAGAGCCTACAGGCGGCGCTACACTTATTGATCCACGAACAATGGAAGCAAGGTCATGACCGGCAGCTTATGAACACAACCCTTCCGTCCAGCATCCGCTACGTTAAAAGTGGCAAAGGTGGGAAATGGTGGGGTGCAGCCAAGAGCCGCAGCGAAGTACATTGCGGCTGGAGAAAAGTACCCGCAGATCTCATTGAGAAAGCGGATGTCGGCGCAATAGAAGCGCTTCCGACAGACATTCGCGGTGCCACACAGGAATTCAACGCGCTATGTGATCTGCTCGTTCGCCCGAGCCAGCATATTTGGATGACCTTCGCCGAAGGGTGCATGTGGTGGTGCACCGTCCAGGACGGTGTAGTTGTAAATCCCTTAAGGGAATCGGAAACCGAAGGTCACTTTTGGCTCAAATGTGCACTACCCTGGCGGTGTGAATCTGTCACCGGCCGGCACTTGGCTACCGGCAACCTTCCAGGCATAGTGACTGCAACCGCAGGATTTCGAGCAACGGTCTGCACGCCAGGTGGCGCTAAGGAGGCGCTGCGCATCATCAAGGGTGAAGAAGATGCCGATGCGCTCGCAGCTACGAAGGCACGCCAAACATACGAAACGGCAGTTTCGGTACTCGTGGCCAGGCTCTCACCCCAAGACTTCGAACTCCTCACTGATCTCATCCTAACGCGCACTGGTTGGCTACGCCTCGGTGTATTGGGTGGTAATACTGAGGGCGTTGACTTGGAGGTTCAAAATGCTGCCGTGGATGAAATCGCGTTTGTGCAGGTAAAAAGCGTTGCGGCCCAGGCTATTCTGGATGACTACGTGAAGCGATTTGCCAGACAGCGCACGCGTTACGCACGCATGATTTTTGTTGTCCATACCCCGCAAGGCATTCTCCAAGCCCCAGCTGGGGAGCCCATTCAAGTTTGGGATCGAACCCGAATTTCGGAACTGGTCGTCAGGCTTGGTCTAGAGCGATGGGTAGCAGATCGACTCTAGCTAGTGCCCTTTTTTTCGCGAAAGGGATCGTCACCCGAATGGGCCGAGACACGGGTTCTCGTGGCTCGGTGAGCGCAGCGAATAGAGCCCGGCCCCGCCGGGGTTCGCTCCGCTTAAAATACTGTCCAATCATTCAACCAAAGGAATGCCCTGCACCGCGGACATCACCGCTCCGATAATTATTTCTACCTTGGCCTTGGTTGATGCGAATCACCAGCAAATTGAACACTTGCCGCCATATGAAATGACCAAAGCCGTCAGCGGAATTGACCGCTTTGGCGCCAGCAAATCGATCAAGCAGAGATCACAGAAATCTAAGGGAAGCAACAAAAGCCCGTTTGTTTGACGGACAGTTGAAATGCTTCAGAAGTTACGCGAAATCGGGCGTGTTTGCGGTATCAGATTAGGGCTCAATTATTTTTATATTAATAGCTGACGATCTCATATTCCCTGAAGTTTTATCCAGTCCTTCTTCTATCTCGAAAGAAATCTTCTGGCCTTCTTTAATACTATAAATACCGGATGCTTCCAAGCTTTTGAGGGGTATGTAAATGTCTGAATTACCATTTTCCGGAATGACGTAACCAAACTTTTTATCATAGTTAAACCATCTTACTGTGCCGTGTTCGCTCATCATTTTTTCCCCAATGCTTTCAGATGTGTTGAAGGCGAGGCCAAACGGATCGTCTGGTTTTCAGGATCGTTACACCCTTTTCTGCCCGTCGCAAGTCTAAGGAGTGTAGCGGATCGATTGGCGCCCTATCCGTCGACGTGGCATCCGATGACTAAGGCCTACAACGCGTTGTACGATGCTGTTAGGCTGGGTATTCCAAGAGTCAAAAAGCCGGACGTCCTCTGAAAAGGACGCCACCATCATACAAATGGCTCGGTGAGCACAGCGAATAGAGCCCGGCCCCGCAGGGGTTCGCCATCAGCGCATTGCCCCGCCTACTTAGCTACTTCCTACGAGGGCCACCTGGTGGCCAGCTGGTTGTGAGCGGCCCCTTCATTCTTTGCGCCGCGGCCAGCGCCCGCTGCCCCTCATCCTGAACCCGTTTCGCCTCAAAGCGCTTGAGGTGATGTTCCATGGCACTTTTCTCGGAGGCTAACGACCGATTTATTCGGTCGGAGAGGCTGCCCCACGATTCGTATTCGGGCCGAAATAGTTCCACTCCGAATTTCTCAATGCACGTTAGGCCGAGCTTTAGACTCTTTGACGCGGAGTCTCTAAACACGTTGAAGAGATTGACCGGCATCTGTCCCTCACGCTCCCACCAATCATTTACCTGATCGTTCAGCGCAGTGAGGGAATCATAAAACGCAGCCAGCGCAGCAACATCGTCATCATGCAGATCACGAACCTGCGGAGCATTCGGGTACAAGCTGGGCCAGTAGGGAATGAAGTCTTGCTTCCTGTCGTTGGGCTTGATGTCGTTCTCTGCAGAGTGGCAGATGAAATTTGCCATCGCGCGACCGTGAATGTACAGCGCCCGCTCGATGGTGCGCTGCAATTCCGGAGCCAGTGCACGCCTCGCTTCCCTTTGCTTGCGCGACACGTCGTCCGGCGCGTTTTCCGCTGGCGCATGCACGTTGATGACCTGGTGGACGGTATGCGCCGTGATCCCGCCAGATTGACCATTCGAGCTCACTAGTTGAGCAAGGAGCAACTGGGCTCCACGTTCGGAATCCCCATTCGGCTCTGTAGCCCAGCGCGCCTCATGGTCCTTCTTCATCTTGAGCAGACGGTCGACCGTGTACGCCTCGGGGTCATCGTCAACCACTGTGTGGTGATTTGCGCACAATAAAATCAGGTTTTCGTAGCTATGCCGCTGCTCAGGCGGCAGGCTGACATCGCCTCTTGGCCCGTTGTCGCTGGCCGCCTTGATGTGGCAGACCTCGCCAATCAGGGTGTCCTGCTGAACTAGACGGTGTTCGCACTTGGGAAACGCGCATCGATTCCCCGAAACTGCAAAAAGCCTTTTGAGTACGGCCGTGGTCGGCGTCGAGGGAGAGCTTTGAGTTGTCATGGTCCTGTATCGGCTGATGATTTTCGAGATATGTAATTAACATTTCGTTGCTCGGTGAAGTCCCAATAAGCGTACTCTAAGGCATGTCGAACAAAACAAAGACCTACATTGGCTTCTCATTAATTTTTGCGGCCGCCTTCGCAGGCTCAATATTTGCCGCGCGCAATAGCCCCTTTTTACAACAGCTGTTTGCATTGCCGATGGTTGCAGCACTTGGCGGAGCCCTCTTCAAATTCTTTCGGGATGTTGCCGCTCATGAACGCGCCATCGCCTTGCAGGTTGACCAACAACATTTCGCCATTGGTGCCAGCTCCCACATGGCAGATGTTGCCTTCGACAAGCATATTTTGTTCAGTGAAAAATATGTGGCCGAGGCGCAGGCATCTATACACACGTTGTTCCGCGACGGAGCAACAGAAGAAGCCCTTCAATGTGCGAGACGCCTATTCCAAATTCGCGAGGACTACATTGTTTGGCTTACGCCGGCATTGGAAAAAGAGTTGGACGTATTTGAACGGGCACTCCGCGAACTAGGCGCCGCGGCCGGTCTTGTGAAGTCCACTCGTGAAAGCCCCGAGCATCAGGATGTACGTCAGAAGACCATCCCCGAAATGTACAAGATGTTGGCCCAAGTTCTCGGTTTGCCGCAGTGGGAAGGAAAAGCCATCACCGATGAATTGGCGGTCGCTGCCGTAATTAGAAAGTTGCGAAGCCTGCTCGGCACCGAAGAACTTACAGAGCTTCGACAGGCGATCATTAACAGGGCTTCATCCGCTCTAAAAACGCGCCCCTCGTGATCCATTCTGTGGCGCGCTGTGGATAGGCCATGCACAGCTCGGCTTCGCCGACCGCACCAGCGCCGGCCCTTCTAGGGGGCCGGACAGAGCTGGTGCTGCTGCGCACAGCCTACCCACAGCCCAGCATGCGCCGCCTATTGAATCGAACCGGCATCCAGTTAACCGTCGGTCCAATTGCAGTAGTCGGGATTGTCGTTCAGAGTTTGTTGCGCCTGCGGATTCCCCTCCAGTGCGTTCTTAACCAACAAGCCGCATTGCGACTGCGGCTTGCGTAGATAGAACATCGCCGCGTTGCTGGCGCAGGCACTGCACATCCCCATCCGCAGCAAGCTGTTGTCCACGTCGTTGTACTGCAGATCCTCGGCCGAATTTTTGGAGCGGTCCAGCACGATGGCGTACAGTTCCATGCCATCCATATCGTCAAATTTTTTACCAATCCTGCAGTTCTGCAGTTGCAGAACTTCTTTCCCCTGCAGGTAGCGTGGATAGCAATACCCACCGTGCGAGCAGAACGATCCTGCTCCCGTCCGCTTGTCCACTTGGTACTGCGTCACGGCCTCGTCCACCTCGCCTGACTTCAAAGCGCTGTTTGGATCTTCCAATGCCGGCACGCGCGCCAAAGCCACGGCCCGGCACAAATCGCTGCCAGTGCCTTCGTCATCTGAAGCTGCGGCGCTGGGCACTGGCTGAGGCGGTGGCGCTTCGCCCGCTGCCGGCGACGCCCTGTTAGCGAAGTCGCCAAACACGCCGTCCGGCAGCTCTATGCGGATCAATTTCCAGGAAAACAGGCCGCGGCGCTCCAAGGTTAGCGACAGAACCTTCTGCGGATCATCCTTCCTCGCCACCTCCACTCGGAAGCGATCCAAGGTCCGATAGCCATACGAGACGTTTACGGCTTCGTTCTTCCCGCCGGCTTTTTCGTCGCCGGCGGCGCTGCCCTGTCCTTGCAGCTGCACCGGTTTATTCACCTTGCCCTGAGTGATCATGGCGGCCACGCCATCCGGCGTCACAATGCTATCCACCATGCGGTCGGTCAGCGCGGGCACGAGCATCCCACCGAGGGCGGCAAACGGGTTGCGCCGCAATTCCGGGTCGGACCCCATGGCCTTCATCACACTGGCGGAGATTTGCCCTTTCAGGCTTTCTCGCACAGCAGGGAAATCCACCACTTGCTCGAGGCGATCGCGGTCACCCGATCGCGCTGCTGCGCTGAGCTGGGAAAATGCAAGGATTGGCGATGTGAAATAAGCCGCAGCCGCCAGCACCAACACCACTACACCCACGCCGATCCAAATCTTTTTGCTCATCCGAGCCCCCTATTTATGAGCCTCGCCGCACGCCAGCTTCTCTGACGCCAGCACCGCGGGATCGCCGTCGATCGCCGTCCACTTGCCATGCCCGCTCAGGTCGTTGACGATCTTCCCCTTCCCCATGTTTTCGGAGTAGTGCGCGAAATAGACTGCGTTAAAATTCCCACCGGGCTTGGAACAATCGAACTCCATCTTCGACGCGATAGAGAACGTTTGATACTCGCCACCAGGCGCGATCGGGGTTCGGAAATCCCGTAACCCCCAAATTGTGGCTATGTTGTCGCGCCGAACAATGTTGGCTGCGTCGTTGTAGTCCTGATAATCGTCCGTGAACTTCCCGGAAGCGACCCACTGCGGCGGATGCATCGGCATCTCGATCCCGTCCGACTCTTTCACCACCCTGCAATTCAGCAGGTCCACCTCAAATCGTAACTCAACACCGACGCATTCGACGGTAACAATGCGATCACGCACCAGGGCGGCGGCATTGTTCAGTTCCGATGGCAGCAGCTTGGCGATGATAGTCACCGTGCCCGTCGCATCGGTGATGTCGACAAACGGCTCGTCACCAGCCCCTCGCGCGACCCCTTTCACCAGGCCCATAAGTCGGAACCGTTTGCCTTTGTACTTCTGCTCAGCTGCGATCGTGTTGCGCGCCGCATCGTCTATTAGCTGCGACATGGTGACTTCCATGACACCCTCCGCGTACTTTCCTGGAGAAGCCGGCGACGCTGCATACACTGGGCTCCGGACGAACATCAGGACCAGCATGGTGACCGCCGCAACTCTTGTGCGCATGTTTGACTCCAATGATCCGCAACTACGGCTTAGGCTAGATCGATACAAAGCCTAGGAATCAAACCTCAGCCCGTTTCTTTATAGCTATTAGGCACCCACCGGCTGCTACGTTAGCAAACGGTAAATCGTGCGAACACCTTTCTCAGTTGCCTCATCCTGGATATCGAATAGCTCGGTGGCCAGCAACAGCCGCTTCAGCGTCTTGTGTCCATACCGTGCTGACATCGCGGCAATATCTTCCGGCAGCTGTTGCCGCGCGAGGTGTCCTGCGGCCGCCAAAGGCATCCACCCGTCGGGCCGGCAGGCCTTGACCGAGATCTCGCGCAGGACCTCGACCAAGGGGCTGCCACGCAGCCATAGCAGTTCCAGGGTGCGCTTGGCCGTGTCGGTGGCCATGAATTCCGCCAGGGCCTTCCTACCTCGCTGCATGGCGTCGCAGAACGCTTTGAGGCGATCGCGGATTGAGACGATGCGGGCGTGCTGTACATCCAGCGCCGCTGCGGCCGCAGCCATGCTCGCGGCCGAGGCCTGATCCCACCGCTGACTGAAGTGGTGCACCAGGTCGTTCCGCTCCGACACCATCAGCTCCATGTCGGCCCGTTCCTGTTCGTAGACCGTGGAATCGCCTTGCATCCTGAATGAGAACGACATCCACCCGGCCTGGCCATCCACCGGCAGTTCCCGATCTTCGCCGGCGTCGGACAGGAACTCGTCCGTCATCTGACCCACCAACTGGCCCATTGTCTGCCGGTGCAACGCGGCTTGCTTTTGACCATAGGCAACCGCCGCATCAGTAGCTGGCCCACGGAAATAGCCGTACACCAGCAGGAACTTCAGTAAGGCTTCCACCTGCTGAAAAAGTACGAGATTTCGACCAATCTTTTGCAACACTTCATCCGGGAACATACGTTTCGCTTGGTCGCTCTTACTACTCGTTTTTGTTGGTTCTTACAGGGATAGCATTTAGTGCGTCCAGAAGATCCTCTTTCAAAATTACGAGCTGACACAGTTTCCGCTGCTTTCCTTCCTGTATGTCTGTCAACACATCGATCGCCAAGTAGGTGTTGCCGGAGATTGCAACGGCCTCCTTGGGCATTTGCAGCCAACGGCTGGAAACTTCGCAGCGGACGATGCCTTGGTGCTTATCAAGCCGCTTTCGCCGCTTATACAAACCAGGCAGGCTTTCCACTTTTCGAGTCATTGCGTCGTATCCTCAGGCCGGCAAGTACCACTAAGCAAGAAATGGGGGTGGCGATCTAGCACACTATGCTTTAATCGGCTTTGAGCGAATTTTTGGAGGTATCTGGATATGCGAACCCTTATGCGCGAATCGGTGCTCCGAAGGCGCATCAATTTCGTCATGAGGAATTTACGAAATCCTGACATGCGCTGTAAGCGTTGTCATCTGAAAGGACTGGAAATCGTGGCCAATGGCCCCGATGGTAGGAACTGGAGCATTCCGTCTCGCATTGAGGAGGCCGGGTGTTCAGGACCGTGCCATCGCCTACTCAAGGATGTCTGCGATCGCTTGGCGGAAGAGATCAATGTGGAGTGGTTTGCGAAAAACCTTGTCGATGCCCGGAAGCGCCAATTGAGTTGACCGCCAATCGCCAACCAGGCTGATCAGCGCCGCCACTGCCACTGACCATTGGCACCAAGTTGCTGCTCAATGCCGCCAAGTCGTTGACCACTGCGACGGGGTGGATTTGCAGGCTTATGCCTGCGAAGGTCACTTTATCACCTGCGCTTATTCCAGAATGAATGACGGGTGCTGTCAAAGCACGTCATTCATCCGGCTGCTCCCGGCGCGTAGCGGCCTCTCGTCGATGACTGCTTTCGGGTAGGCTAGGATATTAACCTCAGACCATGTCGACCACAGGTATCACCCCATGTCAAAACGGGATTTGCTACGAGCAACTACCTTTGGCCACCGTGTCGCGGAAGAAGAAACGGACACCCTGTCTACGTACTTCGTAGAGACGGACATCTGGGATCGGCTGTACCGCGGGGACATAGACATTGTTTATGGAACCAAAGGCGCCGGCAAGAGCGCTCTTTATTCCTTGCTGTTGTCAAAGAGCAGTGAACTTTTCGACCGCAGCGTGTTGCTAGTGCCAGCCGAAAATCCTCGTGGAGCTCCTGCATTTCGGGACCTTCTTACCGACCCGCCGGCGTCAGAACGTGAGTTCATCGGCCTTTGGAAGCTGTATTTCGCAGTCCTTCTTCATGATGTCCTTCGGAGCTACAACGTTGCAACAGACGAGAGCAAACAACTAAGTGCAGCACTCGAACGGGAAGGATTGACTAAAGGCGCGTTGACGCTCACCGGCCTTCTCCATGCTGTTGGCGACTATGTACGGCGGGCACTAAATCCCCAGGCGATCGAAGGCGGAGTGAAGCTTGATCCGACGACGCAGCTTCCTGTCGGCTTCACCGGCAAGATTATGTTTGCCGAGCCTGGCGCAAAGAATCCAGATCCGGAACTTCGATCTGTAGATCGTCTCCTAGCGTTAGCTTCTTCCGCTTTGTCCAAGAGCAAATTGAAAACGTGGATTTTGCTGGATCGGCTTGACGTAGCCTTTGCGGAGAACACAACACTCGAAATCAACGCTCTGCGGTCTCTCTTCCGCGTCTACCTAGATCTACTCGAGTACTCGTCAATTCAGCTAAAAATATTTCTGCGTACTGATATATGGGCGCGAATTACTAGCGCCGGGTTTCGTGAAGCCAGTCACATCACAAAGCACGTAACCATCAACTGGAACAGAAATTCATTGTTGAATCTTCTCGTGAGGCGGGCGGTCCACAACGAAGCGATCCGAAATGCGTACACCGTGGACGTGACTCTGGCAACGGAGCCGGTGAAGGATCAAGAGAACTTCTTTTATCGCCTTTGCCCAGAGCAAGTGGACGTAGGCCCAAGCAAGTCAACAACTTTGGATTGGCTGTTGAGCCGAACCCGGGATGGTAAGCAGGTCAACGCCCCACGCGAGTTGATTCACATGATGAATAGCTTGCGCGAGATTCAGGTCAAGCGCTTGGAACATGGCGATTCTGAGCCAGAAGGCGAGCTTTTGTTTGTGCGAGGAGCATTCAAAGAAGCCCTGCCGGAGGTATCCAAAGTAAGGCTAGAGCAGACTATCTATTCCGAACAGGCGGAGCTGAAACCTTGGATCGAGAAGTTACGTGGGGAGAAGACGCTGCAGACCCCTCAGACCCTTTCGGATATCTGGCAACTATCGCCAGAGGAAGCAACAGTTCGCGCGCTGGCACTCGCCGACATAGGTCTCTTTGAGGTTCGAGGGCAAAAACAAGAGCCATCCTTTTGGGTGCCATTCTTATATCGAGATGCCTTGGACCTCATCCAAGGGGCTGCTGAGCCCGGGTAAGGCGGGTGCAACTCGGCCTCCCAAGCATTTGATCTTCCCGCCCTCGCCTATTGCCATAAAGATTAGGACCTGCTAGGCGCCAATCTAAACATTATTTTTAGATTTAGCTAAAAATTACCGAGAAAATCCATATCTGATGCTTTGTCAAATTTAGCCGTTGCGATAGTGAACTCGTTAGGAAGGCTGAAATTTAATGAAGGGGCAGCGAAGAAGATTCACTCTTTAAACAAAGGCTTACACACTTGTCCCCAGGTAAGTAAGGGAAGCGAGGCTTGCACGGCAGGGATTTTCGGTAACAATGGTTGTGCCAATAAGGCACGGGCCTACTGACATAGGCCCGTAATCCTCGGCACTAAGGGCAGCGATGATTGCTAGGGCGTCCCAACTGATCGGCTTCCAGCCCCGACCAGTGTCCACTGCAACCGTCGTGTATCTGATTCCAACCCAGATACGGCCCTTTTTTCGCAACGGAATTCCGTTACGGACCCGAAATTAATTACGTTAGCTCTAACAGTCAAGGATGCTTAACCGTCAAATTGACCGTCCCGTCAATTTGAATTTGACGTAACTAATTGTCCTTGTTGACAAATTGACACCTTAGCAATTTGCTAAGTTTCTTCCTAGCAAAAAGTATTAGCGCGACTAATAGCGCACTTTTGCGCACTTTTTGAGCGAAGATTTGGACGTAGTTTACGTCCGAATCCTGTGTCGAAATTTGTTCCGAAATTCGGATGAAATTTGTAACGCTGATGCGCCGCATTTTTGGTGCGCTCTTCCGGTGGATTCCAAAACAAATCTCCCGGCTCCCACATTCTATTTACGCTCCCGCCCTGCGCACGGCGGTTAACAATGCGTCGGTATTCAAGGCCGCCGACAATGATGGATCAATTGAGAGCAGCCTATCTAGCCAAGCACCTAAGTCGTCTGGCGGCGCGTTGCGATCTGTCACCGCATAGAACAATTTCATAGTTGCCTTCGGGTACTTCTCTGCGGTCTCTGTATATCCTTGGTCCGATGACAACCACATCCCAATTCCTCGATCTACATGAGTCATAGCTGGAGCCAGAATGTCGATGGCCGCTGGAAAAGAATCTCGCGCACTTAGTGCCAAGCGTACGAGATCACGCGTAACAACCTGGTCTTGAAAGCATGCATCCATTGGCCAGATTTGTTGGAATAGCGGGGCCGCCCATTCGCTCCAAGCCTCCTCACGGTCGAGACTCGACAAGATCCCTCGAGCAATTTCGAACGCGGCGACACGAAGGGCTCTGATGCCGCCTTGAGCTAAAGCGGATTTCACCTCTCGGCTCAAAAGCAAATAGCTTTGCGGCGAATGTCTAACTATTGTGGCGTAAACACGTAAGAGTCGATCGACCAAGCCCCCAAGCGTATCGTCATTTAATCCGATTTGGCTAAAGCCATCGAGCAGCGTTGGCTTCAACTTATTAAACAGCCTCGCTAGTCCAATTGCATTGTTTAGGACGTACAGATTCCACATAGCCCTCCCAGGCTGATCAGCCCAAGTCATATGTGGAACCAATGCACTTTCGACCCAGTCCGGGTCTATAGAATGGAAAAATGGCAAGTTATAGCTCATCGACACACGGGTGATGATGCCGCTTGCTCCAGATGCGTTAGCCAGGCGGTCCAGCAAGTTTCGAATGTCAGAAGGAAATCCCGCGCCACCGGCAATATCACGTTCCTGCAATTCTTTTACGATTAGCGCTATCAGCCGCCCTTCCGTTCGGCCGAGAACGCGGTTCGGCAAATCCTGATCGAGCTGCAACACCACGGCTCGGTGTGGACTGGTAAGTTGATCAGTTGCTCGATCGCATAGGGCCAAAAATCGACTCGGCATTTCTGGCAGAGACCGAATGCGAGAGAATTGTTCAACCATAAAATCAACCGCGGCATCCTGCGAATCATCTACAACGAAATTATGGTGTTCCATTGCCGCGAAAATGCGCGCAACTAACTCGACATCAGTGCTAAGCCGCTGGCTCCAAAGAAATGAGCTCCATTCTCTTTCCGCGAATTCACCTTGATCGAGCTTTGAAACAAGACCTGCAAGTGCCATAGAAGGATCTGCTTGGCAAAACAACGGCCATACACTGCCTTGAGAGAATTCATTGGCTTGCGCGAGTTCCCTAGCACGTTCAATGAGCCGTTCGGCCGGCACACCTTCAAGGCGCGTTGGATCTCCTCCGGCGCTGTGCATCGCTCGCCCTGACCAACGCCCGAAGTCGTCCTTCTCTTCCTCCGCTGTTTCCCAAGTTGGATATTCGGCTTTAATTTTAGTGAGAGCTATACGCCCTGTAGCGCTTAACGGTGACCCCGAGGCCACAATGCGCATCAACCGCACGAAAGAGTAATGCAACATCACATTTCTAAGAGTAGATGGGTCAGCGTCGTCAATGAATAAGCGTCTCGGAGGCCCCTCGACAATCCGCATTTCAAGTTGAGCACGCAGTGCAGTTCCTAGTTCCGGCCAACGCGACCCAATTAGCCGCATAGCCTCTCTCCGAAGTTCGTCCGACCAAAAATCGTCATCGGTCAGCGCAAGAATAGCCGAGCCGGCGTCCTCTGCCTGGAAAACGGAGTTGGTTAAAGCGTGGAGCCACAATCGACGAAAAAGCACGTAAGACGACTCACTCCAACGGCGACCAAATCGAATGGCGGCAGCGGGCTCATTGGTGGCAAGGCGCTCCCATAGTTTGGTAATCGCGCTGACTAGAGGCAAGAACCCTTGGCGATGCTGATTCTGCGGATGCGGAGCAATTGAAGGAACGTCACTGCTTGATTGAGAGAACCCTGGTCTGTCGAACTCGCAGTCGGCTGCCTCCTCCAACGTTGATTCCAAACATCGCTCAAGGGTTTGCAGAAGGCTTGAATCTTTTTCCTTAGGCCATTTCAAGAAAATAGCGTCAAAGCTTAAATATGTTGATATCTCAAAATCGACTCGCAGCCATTTATCTAGTGAGTCGACGGGATCCTCCTGCGTCGCCCCCCTAGCGAACCATTGGAATGGACGTCGAATCTCTAGAATGGGCTGCAATTCCCTGGCAATCCTGCGGCGCACGTCGAGGGACGTGTCGCCGATTTCTACCATGTGCGAAGCTGCGTACCACTCCGCGGCACCCCGTGAGAGTGCTTGCGTCCAAGCTCTGAATACGAGACGCCACGCCTGTGCGACAAGAGGTTGCAATTTCAGGGATCGCTGGACCAACCCTAAATTAAGTTCTTGAATCAGTCCCGCATCAGCCTTAAAACCCGTAATTAACGCGAGCAGCATCTCCCGTTGATGCAAATTCGCACGAATCCATGGACCCGGGTTAGTTGCATCGGCCCCTAATAAACCCTCTTGGTAGAGTGGAACGGCCCATGCCGGTGATGGATTTGATTCCGCAAGAATTCGCATACCGTCGCCGCGAGTCAGTATCCATCTTATTCGCTCCCAATCGTCGCCCCCTAAAGTACTTGGATCAAGAGCGAAAATACGCTGCGCTTCTTGACCCCACCACAACTTTGGATTTTCGGAATATTCAGCCCACGTCTGAAGCGTGTGATATAGCGCAGCATGGTCCGCGGGTCCGGTACTATCGTAGAGAATAGGCGTTGCTCCTTTAGCCCTCCACAATGCTTCCTTTTCTGATCGTGCTTCTGGCATCGGGTCAGTCGAGACAAATGCGTAGATTTCTCGTAGATCAGGAAATCTCGCGCGGTCGGCTGTAAGCACCTCAAGCAAGTACCGCATTGGAGGGTCGTCGGCGCCATAGCCGACAATAACCACAGTTACGGCGCGCGCGAGATCGTAAACATAGCGCGCCGCCCATCCTGATCGCAGATAGGCTTCCCCAAACTCGGCGCTGTCTAAAACAATATCGGTCCGAGGCAAGTTGAGAACTTCGTCCGATATCCGACCGTGAAGATGCAGAACTCCATGAAAATCGGGCGAGCGGGGAGCAGGAAGGTCGGCACACGCTCGACTTGGCAACTCGGTCCCTTTGTATGCCATCCAAGATCGTTCAAACAAAGTGTCGAAGTTTGTAGTCACCAGGCAAGGCCGCCTTTCAGCGTCCCTAGACAGACGTAGGAGACTTAGGTGGTTCGATAGCGCGACGGACTGTGCGGGCGCAGCAAGCTGGGCTTGGACTGCAGCAAGGATGTTTGCCCGAGCTTGATGCTCTGTTCGTCGATCACGCCCACCTAGGCGCAACCGAAGGGCGAATACGGCACGGTCGAGCATCTGACCCGCTCCGGGCTCCATCGCTGCGCGCTCTGCAGGATGCGAGTCCCAATTTTCGTTCCGATCGCAATAAATGCCCTTCACCAAATCCAGGAACGACGGTAGACCAACGGTCCTCGAAACACCTGCGCCACAAATTACAACCACTTCGCCCTTTTCCTGCGCCTTTACCAGTTCCGTAGGGAGCGGAGCGCAGTTGTTGTCGAACCTGACGGCAACTGGAGGGCCAACCGGTCCAAGTTCGCGCTTACGGTCCAATTTATCCTCACTGAGAAATAAAATCTGTTGCGGTTGTACCAATTAATGTTTCAGTTCATCAGAGCGAAACCCGTCAGTCGTGGAAGCTCTTCCGACAAGCATGGGTGGATTAAAGAAAGGGCGCATTTTTATATTTCACCACGGAGGCCAGCTGAATAGCGAAGAAAAACAGAGGCCTAATTGCGTCTGTCGAATTTCCGACTTGCCCAATAACTGCACGCATGTACAGTATATCCTGACATGCTCAAAAATTCCCCCACACTGCCGGTTGCACGCGCCGCGGTGCTAGATCAGATTCTGCGCTCACAAACGCGGGTGTGGCGCGGCTATGGAACGGCGGCTGTACCGTCGGTGGCCACTGGGCTCGTAGCACTGGACCGCCTGCTTCCCGGCTGCGGGTGGCCCGTGGGAGCACTAACCGAGATCCTCCCCGTCTGCGAAGGCATCGGCGAACTTCGACTATTGATTCCAGCCCTACAGCGCATCGCCTGCGACCAAGCGCGGCCGGTGGTTCTAATCCGGCCACCCTATATTCCGTATGCCCCAGCTTGGGCCCGCGCAGGCCTTCCGTTGCATCGCCTGGTATGGCTGCAGCCAAGCACCGACGCGGAGGCTCAATGGGCCGCCGAACAGATCCTGCGCGCTGGGATCGCCGGTGCCGTGCTGCTTTGGAGCACCACCACCGCCGATATGGCACTGCGCCGGATGCAGTTGAGCGCCGAGGAAGGCCATGCCCTGTGCTTCGTCTTCCGCGGCCCGCGAGCCCTGCGCAACGCTTCACCGGCCGCAGTACGACTTGCCCTGCATCCCGCCACCGATGCGCTGCGCATTGATGTCGTGAAAGCCCGCGGCGGCCACGGTGGCTCCGTCCTCTGCCCCCTCCGATGCGCCGCCTGATGCGCAGGTCGTTCGATGCTCTACCTGTGCATGTCCTTTCCTCAGTTGTCCCTGGATGCCCGCCAGCCGCCAGCGGATGAGCCTGTGGCGGTCACAGATCGCCGTGGTGCCCGACGCTGGCTGATCGGTTGCAATTCCGCCTGCTTCTCCGCCGGCGTGCGCCCGGGCATGGATGCAACGACGGCGCTGGCTCTACTGCCGTCTGTTCGACTTATCGAACGATCGCGCCCGCGAGAAGGCGACGCCCTCAAATCTCTGGCCGCCTGGGCCGAGCAGTTCAGCAGCTGGACCTGCTACGACGCCGAACGGCACTTGGTCTGGCTCGAAGTCTACAGCGGTCTTCGCTACTTCGGCGGCGTCGAAGTCGTACGCAGCCGGGTTGAGCACGGCCTGGCCCAGCTCGGGTATGAGGCGTGTTGCGGAGTGGCGCCAACCCTGGAAGCAGCTGCAGTGCTGGCGCGCATCCACGACGCGCCGACGATCGAGGGCAGCACCGATCTGGTCGAGGCATTGGCGCCGTTGCCCATGGCCGCGCTGGCCCTGCAAGAGGACGTATCAGACGCATTCGCCGGCTTGGGCCTGCGTACCATCGGCCAGGTCCTGGCGTTGCCGCGCGACTCCATGGCGCGCCGCTTCGATCCTGACCTGGTCGACTACCTCGATCGACTCACCGGCCGGCGGCGAGATCCGCGCAAGCCCTTCCGCGCACCGGCGAAATACCGGCGCACCTTCGAACTGCTGGGCAATGTCGAGACCACCGAAGGCCTGCTGTTCCCATTGCGACGCATCCTAGGCGAACTGCAGGGCTACCTGATCGGCCGCGACACCGCCGTGCAGGAGCTGCACCTGGAGCTGGTCCACGACGGCGCCGAGCCCACCCGGCTGCAGGTACGGTCGTCGCGACCGCTCCGCGACGGCCTGCGCCTCTTCGCCCTGGTGCGGGAGCGCCTGGAGCGGACCACGCTGCCGCAGCCAGTCGAAGCCATCACCGTCACCGTGGACGTATTCGTGCCGCTGGGCGATACCCAGCTGGAGCTGATCGAAGGCGGTCAGCGCAAGGACCGGGACTGGGAGGATCTGCTCGACACCCTGCGTGCTCGCATGGGTGACATTGCCGTGCGTAAGCTCGGTCTGCAGGACCAGCACCTGCCGGAGCAGGCGTGGTGCACCGTGGAGGGCAAGGAGCGGCAGCCTGACGGCACGCTGCCGGATCGCCCCCTGTGGCTGCTGGAGCCGCGGCAGGTGACACTGCTGCCACAGCGTATGGGCATGCCCGAGCGGATCGAGTCCGGCTGGTGGGATGGCGAGGACCAGCAGCGCGATTACTTCACTGCGGAATCGCGCGACGGCGCCAAGCTGTGGCTGTACCGCGACGGCGCAACCGGAGGATGGTTCCTGCACGGCTTGTGGGCGTGAGCTACGCCGAGTTGGTCTGCTGCTCAAACTTCACCTTCCAGCGCGGTGCCTCCCATCCCTTTGAGCTGGTGACGCGCGCCAGGGAACTGGGCTACACCGCCCTGGCCATCGCCGACGAATGCTCCCTGGCCGGTGTGGTCCGCGCCCACGAGGCGGCCAAGGCCTTGGGTCTGCACCTGATCATCGGCAGCCAGTTCCGATTCCCTGAGGGCGATCGCCTGGTGCTGCTGGCGCCAGACCACGATGCCTACAGCGAGATCTCGGCACTGATCACCAAGGGGCGCCGCGCCTCGAGCAAAGGCACCTACAAGCTCGGCCGCGGCGACTTCGCCCGGGCGCAGCACTGCGTCGGGATCTGGCTGCCCGGTTTGGAGCCGGGCGGCGCCGGCGCCGAATGGTTCGCGGCCCTGCCGCTTGCGCATGCCGCCCTCGGATACACCAACGACCTGGCGCAGTACTGCGAGCGCCGCCTGGAGCAGCTGCTCGCCATCGGCCGCACCCTGCAGCTGCCGGTGATCGCCGCCGGCGACGTGCACTACCACACTCGGGACCGGCGCCGCCTACATGACGTGCTCACCGCTGTGCGCCACAAGACCACCGTGCCAAACATCGGCCGCGCCGGCTTCGCCAACGGCGAGCGGCATCTGCGCCCCCTGGCGACGCTGCGCAAGCTATACCCGCCGGAGCTGTTGGCGCGCACTGTCGAAATCGCCGCCCACTGCACCTTCAACCTGTCCCAGCTCCGCTACGAATACCCCCACGAGCTGGTGCCCGCCGGCGAGACCGCTGCCACCCACCTGCGGGCGCTGACGGAGGCCGGCATCCGCCGTCGCTGGCCCGGCGGCGCCAAACCAGCCGTGCGCGCGCAGATCGAGCGCGAGCTGATCCTGGTGGCCGAGATGCAGTACGAGCACTACTTCCTCACCGTGGCCGACATCGTCGACTTCGCGCGCAGCCAGGGCATCCTGTGCCAGGGCCGCGGCTCGGCCGCCAATTCCGCCGTGTGCTACGCCCTGGGCGTGACGGAGGTCGACCCGGCCCGGGTGTCGATGCTGTTCGAGCGGTTCATTTCGAAAGAGCGTGCAGAGCCGCCGGACATCGACGTGGATTTCGAGCACCAGCGCCGCGAAGAGGTGATCCAGTACATCTACCGCAAGTACGGGCGCGAGCGCGCCGCCCTGGCCGCCACTGTAATCAGCTACCGCCTGCGGTCGGCGGTGCGCGATGTCGGCAAGGCCCTGGGCCTGCCCCTGGACGTGGTCGACGCCCTCTCCAAGAGCCTGCAGTGGTTCGACAGCAAGGATGCGCTGACGGTGCAGCTACAGGCCCTGGGCCTCGATCCGGCCTCCCGCACCGTGCAACACCTGGTGGCGCTGGTGCGCGAGCTGGTGGGCATGCCGCGGCACCTGTCCCAGCATGTCGGCGGCTTCGTCATCTCCCAGCACTCCCTGCATACCCTGGTGCCGGTGGAAAACGCAGCCATGCCGGACCGCACCATCATCCAGTGGGACAAGGAGGATCTGGAGGCCCTGGGGCTGCTCAAGGTGGATTGCCTGGCCCTGGGCATGCTGTCGGCGATCCGGCGGGCGCTGGACATGGTTGGGAAGTACCAGGGGCAGGAATTCAGGATGCAGGACGTGCCGGCGGAAGATCCGGCCACCTACGACATGCTCAGCCGCGGCGAATCGACGGGGGTGTTTCAGGTCGAATCCCGGGCCCAGATGAGCATGCTGCCGCGGCTCCAGCCCCGCTGCTATTACGACCTAGTCATCCAGGTGGCGATCATCCGGCCGGGGCCGATCCAGGGCGGCATGGTGCACCCCTACCTGCGGCGCCGGCAGGGGCTGGAGCCGGTCGAGTACCCGAGCCCGGATCTGGAGCGCGTGCTGAGCCGCACCCTGGGCGTGCCGCTGTTCCAGGAGCAGGTGATGCAGATAGCCATGGTGGCGGCCGGCTTCAGCGCCGGTGAAGCTGACCTGGTGCGGCGCTCGATGGCGGCCTGGCAGCGCCGCGGCGGGCTGGAGCAGTTCGAAGAAAAGCTGCGCAAGGGCATGCTGGAGCGTGGGTATACGGCGGAGTTCGCCGACCGGATCTACAACCAGGTGCTGGGCTTCGGCTCCTACGGCTTTCCCGAGTCGCACTCGGCCAGCTTTGCCCTGCTGGTCTACGTCAGCGCTTGGTTGAAGTGCCACCAGCCGGCTGCGTTCGTGGCCGGGCTGCTGAATTCCTGGCCGATGGGTTTCTACGCGCCGGCGCAGCTGGTGCCGGATGCGCGCCGGAACGGGGTCGTGTTTCGGGAGGCCGATGTTCAGCACAGCGACTGGGATTGCACCCTGGAGCGCGGCGCCGGCGGCCGGCCGGAGGTGCGGCTGGGCTTTCGCATGGTGGTGGGGCTGGCGGAGGACCAGGCGCAGCGGATTGTCACTGCCCGGGCGGAGGAGCCGTTCGGCTCTGTCGACGACCTGGCGCACCGCGCCGGGTTGAATCGGCGCAGCCTGAATCTACTGGCGCGCGCCGGTGCGTTGCGAACCATCAGTGGCCACCGGCGGCAGGCACGCTGGGGCGCGCTCGGCGTGGAGCGGCTGCCGGGCATGCTGGCCGGCGCCTCAGCGGGAGAGGACGCAATTGACCTGACCGCGCCGACCGAGGCGCAGGACATCATCGCCGACTACCGCAGCTTGGGCCTGACCCTTGGGCGGCATCCGCTGGAGCTGCTGCGCGGCCGCCTGGCTGGCCTCGGCGTGCGGCCGGCGGCGGAGCTGGGCAAGGTGCGCAGCGGCGCGCGCGTGCGGGTGGCGGGGCTGGTGACGCACCGGCAGCGGCCGGAGACGGCGTCGGGCGTGATCTTCATATCGCTTGAGGATGAGACTGGGATCAGCAATTTGATCGTCTGGCCGAAGATCGTAGAGGAGCAGCGGGTGCCGGTGCTTAGGTCGCAGCTGATGGTGGTGGAAGGCCAACTTCAGGCCGAACAGGGAGTCATTCACGTGATCGTCCAGCAGGTACGCGACTACTCGGCATGGCTGGGTCAGCTCAATGCTCCATCGCGAGATTTCAGGTAGTCGTGCGCCGCTGGATTCCCGTTAAATCTCATGGCGGCCGTAGCGTGATGACGCCGCACCTCCAATGCAGTGAGAGGCCCGGCATCCAAGAAGCGAATACCGGGCTTCAATTACTGACTACTCAATCAACAGCAACTTGCTCGTGTAAATCCCATAAATCGCAGGGCATCTGAATCCAGACCACTTTCGATCGCTGACGCAAAACATCCATAAAGGTGTTCTCGAATTGTCCTTGGCGCTCCAAGGCGATGCGCTAGACCGGCCGAATTCTTGCAGGAAACAATCTCAATATTTCCCCTCTGCAATTCTTCGAATCGGTCAATGCCTAGAACCGCGTCGGTCTCGTAGTCACCTGGATACAAATCGACCACTCCGTGATCACCGCGGTAGCGCCATATTTCCAAATCTGCCAAACGCGCAGAGCATCTAGCGTCCGCATGGAAGACTGGATGCCGAGGCGCACATTGAACGTAGCCGGACAGGGAATTACCCCTCCAATGTTCTGGAGTAAATAGATAGCCCCGATGTTGGTCTCGGCCTAGTTCCTCCATCGATGCAGTCACAATACTGGCAAAGACATACGCTATCTCTCGCTCACGGCCAGGTGGCCGAATTCTTCGGACCTCGTCGATCCAATCTGGCTGCTGCCTAAAGATAGGCCAACGAGTCCCATTGGCCCCAACTGCCTCCGCAGTGGCGTATGCAACTCCAAAAATTGTCGCTGGCGTGGGAAATGCGACTTCCTTCAATTTTTTCATGTAACTCGCTCTATTGTCCTTCCCAAGCAAAAAAATTGGCGCAAGCAAACCCGATCGGGAAGGACAGGTCCTCCGATTTCTTGCGCGTGGAATTTTTTGCAGCTTAGGGCGAACTGCGCGAATAAGTCGCTAGGTCACTACCCTTTTGTCAGCAACTGCTGAGAAGGGGGCCGTATAGGCATTAGAGCGTCACACTGGACGCGAAGAGATTACGACGCGAAGAGATTACCATGAAATTTGAAGGTACTCGAGCCATGAGAGTCCGGCATCAAGCGGCGACGCCATGCTCGTAACATGGCTGTGGCGATTGCTCAAAGGTAGCCTGTAACTCCTCCGAAGGGTGGATCGGAGCTTAGTATTCGTATCCCGGGCAGAGCCCGAAGGAGGTACAGCGTGACCGCCAAGGTTTTTAGAAAAGGTGACCAGCCATTTCTGAGCTGGATGCGCCAACATCCGGAAGGATTCGTTTTAAATGTGGCGTCTGGAAAAGATAGCAGCTATTTGCTGTTCCACAGCTCCGGTTGTCACCATATAGCGGGCCACACCTCAACACACAAGGGCAACGCTTTTACCACCCGCGGATACTTCAAAATCTGTTCTGATCGACCCGCGGATTTGATGGAGTGGGCCGCTAAAAATCGGCCTGCGGCCAAGACGTACAAATCATGCAAGACCTGTGTCCCCGACATCGATAATCTCAGCATTCCTCTTGCTGAGGAGGTGATTGCCTTAGCCGGGCTGACGGAAGGCGCTCTGCGGACGATCAAGGTCAACGCATACGAGCGGAATCCGATCGCGCGGAAGGCCTGCTTGGCACACTACGGCCATTCCTGCTCGGTATGTGAATTTAATTTTGCCGATGAGTTTGGCGCGTTCGCGGACGGCTACATCCACGTTCATCACTTGGTGCCGCTGGCAGAAGTTGGAAAAGCCTACGAGGTGGACCCCATAAAGGATCTGCGACCTGTCTGTCCCAACTGTCATACGGCGTTGCACCTGGGGGGTATTACCCGGTCAATCGAGGAACTTAGAACGTTACGTAAACTGGCACAAACGCGGTTGGTCGTCGCCTGATCTAAGTAGCCGGTAGTCTCGCGGCAATTTTTTCCGCAAATTGCGTCACAGGCTAAGATTCCAGAATGTGCTACTCCGCCCAGGTCTGGACCTCTTATCGCAGCTACGTCCGCGAATGGGGTGTCGATATCTCCATCAAGGAGTACCTGAAGCTGTATCGCTTTCGCGAAGCCGCTGCCTCCAAGGTCTATATTCCGAAAGGTATGGACGCGGCATTCGTGGAGCCGACCACGGCCGAGGAGCGCGAGATCAAGTCCCTGATCGATCAGTACAACTTCGATCAGGCGAAAATACTGGAGGCCGAGCTGTTCAAGCAGACCAAGCGCAAGGCGGACGCCGAGCGGACTCTGCAAACCAAGACTACGAAGAAGGCCCGGGAGGACAAGCGCATCGCCGGCGACAAGATCGAGGGCGCCAAGGATAAGCTTGCTGACCTGCACCGCACCGAGACCAAGGCCGGCGACGGTCGGATATTCCCATTCTGGTGGGCGCCGGTCATGGTGATGGAGGGCGGCAAGCTGGTGGTGAAGCCGATGCGTTACCACTGCCGCCTCGACGGCTGGCATGCGGCCATGGAGAAAGACTACGGCACCTACAACGCCCGGCGGGATAGTTTCGGCGGGACCTGGAAGAAGCAGTTCGGCTACCAACACGGAATCATGGTGGTGAACCGGTTTTACGAGAATGTCGCCCGCCACGACATGGAAGGTCGCCCATTGCGGCCTGGCGAAAAGAAGGAGAACGTGCGACTGGAGTTCAACCCAAACCCGGCGCATGACATGCTGGTGGCCTGCCTATGGCATCGCTCCCGCGGGTTCGGCGAAGAGCTAGATGAATTCTACAGCTTCGCCGCGATCACCGACGAACCGCCGGCGGAGGTCGCTGCGGCCGGCCATGACCGCTGCATTGTGCCGATTAAGCCGCAGAATGTTGAGGCATGGCTCAACCCCGACCCCAATAATTTGGCTGCAATGCAGGCGATTCTCGATGATCGAGACCGGCCCTATTACGAACATCGGCTGGCCGCCTAAAGTTTCGCGGGCGAAAGTTTATTTGACCGCAGACCGCGGTTGATCACCCGAAGGAAAGCCGCGTATTCGGCATCGGTCAACGGATCGGGCGAAGCGCGGCAGATCTCCGTTTTCCCAGCAGAGACGGGATAATACGGAGGTGTCGTGCTAAAGCGCTTCATAAATTCTTCGGCGAACCGCTCGCCTTCATCGCTACTGAAGAACTCGGTGAATTGCGCCGGCGTCCAATGCATAATCGCCTTGAGCGTGTCGGCCAATCCAGTCAACACCCTGGGACGCTTAGAACCAGCAGCACCGGCGGCTTTAGCCTCGGAACCCCGCCTACCCTTGCCTCTGGTCATGTGGGATCTTCAATAAACCGTCTAATGAAAGGCCATCGCCTTGTAGTAACGCTTAATCAGCTCGGCGCCTCGGTCAACGGAGATTTGTCCGTTAATCACCCGTCTCTGGATCTGCAGGCCAAATGGTGAAGGTGGAGGTAGACCCTCAATTGCATTCGATCGATTTGCATATTCAAATGCGCGCCGCCACGTAATTCGCATTCCTTCTGCCGCCTGCAAGAAGTTAGCTTTCATTGTCAGTGGACTCCTAACAGCTTGCGCTGATCGTTGTAAAGCGCTGTGAGTTCGGGACATGAGAAAGGGCTTCGACCTATACCCTTGTCGATGATGGCGAGAGACGTGGCAATGTAAGTCGCTTGGCTCCATCGCGCAACGATGCTTCGCTTCGATGCAACCCCTTTGCGCCGGCGAGCCGCCGCCTTTTCTGCGAATGACACTAAAAGGCGGCGTTCGATCTCGTCGGGCGCTTCGAGTGCCACTCCGTCAAGGACACGAGCAGTCACGCGGCGATTGAACGCCTCGTATGCTGCAGACTCCGCGGCATGCGCGGCGGGGCCTGCTGCAGGAAATTGGATTTGGGCAATGCGAGGCAAGTTCTTCATCGAACCTGGCTCATTTCGGTCCGCTGCCGCGGCTTGGCGGCCGCTTCTCGTCAGGCGCGCCCGGCAGGTACTTTAAGAGCGCGACGAGGCCGACAATTCCGCCGCCAACGACGGCTAGAAGCAACACAGAAAGGTTCCCGGGGTCCATATAAACGCTCCGAAAAACACCAACGAATTATAGCATTCGGTGTCTGGAAATACCCCAGAACAACGGGATTTATTGCCCGTTCCCGATAGCACGGAGATATCGATAAATCGATGGAACGATGCGAAGACTCACTACGGCGGCCAATCGAATCGCGCCAACATCCTTCGCAGTATCGTGCTATCGGGAACGCCCTGTATCCGAACAAGGAATAGCCTAGCGGTGGGCAACCTGTGCACGGCAGCACCGGCACTGGCCGGCCCCCTCAAAAGGGCCGGCGCCGGTGCGATCGGCGATAGCCGAGCCGCGCACAGGTTGTCCAGGGCTAGGCGACGGTAGGCAACCATTGGTGCTGCAATCCAGGCACGCAGTAGGCCTCAATGGCCTTCGTCGCCAGGGAAAGAACCTCGTATAGACGCCTCTGAGCGCCGTCAAAGGCCCCTGTCGCGCGCTTCACGCTCGGGAGTGGGTGTAGGCGCCTGCGACCGATCGCGCAGCCAATCCGCTTCCAGGCGGTCCAGCATGCCCAGAACGCGGTCAGCCAGGCTTTCCTTCCGGCTTTCGATGGCACTGGACTTGATGCCGAGCCGTTTTTCTACGTTTTGCTGGAAATGCTCGTTGTTGTCGGTGAAAAGGGTCAGGGTTTCCTTCTGGCGCGAAATTGCGACCAGGAAAGCCTTCTGATTGAACAGCTCCGCCTTGCTGCCTTCGGCGTTCACCAGGACGTGCTTTGCGGTGCCGCCCTGGGCGGAATAGACGGTGGAGGCATAGGAATGCTCCCAATGCCGGCCCTCGGGGACTGTGGTGTTGATGGTTTTGGTTTCGCCCTCGGCCGTTCGCACCTCGAGCGCGCCGGTCTTAACCCCCGTCACGGTCACCAGCTGGCCGTTGTTGAGGCTGATCTTTTCGCCCGCAATCTCCTTGGTGTTGCGGGTCCAGCGAATCGTCTCACCTGGTGCGACGCTGCTTTCGCGGGGCCGAAAGACTTCCACGCCGCGCTTCCCGCCGCCGGCGACGCGGCGCGGGTCCCACTCGATGCGGTCGGTGCCGCCGTCCGGACGCAAGCGTTCGAGCTGGACGGTGCGGCGGCCGCGGTCGACGCCGGCGATGCGCAGGTATTCGCCGCGCTCGATCTGCAGGGAGTTGACCTTGACGCCGAAGCGCACCACGTCTCCGCGCGTGTAAAACACCGCTTCGGTGCGATCAGCGCCGCTGGAAAAGATGCGGCCCAGCTGGTCGGCGCGCGTCTCGCCGGCAAGCTTGCCCTCGCCGCGCAGGATCTCGCGGGCACCGTCGTTTAAAACGATCTTTTCCGCGTTGCCGGCGGTGAGCATAAAGGTGTCGCGGCGGGAGTCGCCGAGGTCGCGCCAGGCGCTCAGGATGCGCCCAAGGCGAGCCTCGCGGTCGTGCTCCTCAATGGTATCGCCGGCGAGGGTTTGCAGCGCCTGGTCGACGTCGCCCTTGATGACCTGGCGCACCGCCTTGAGGTGTTCCGGGTTCTGCTGGCGGCGTATCTCGTCCAGCTCGACCGTCTTCATGCCGGCGGCAATCATCAGTTCAAACGGCTTGCCGGCGTCGATCGCCGCGAGCTGCTTGGGGTCGCCGATCAGGACCACGCGGAAGCCGAGTTTTTCGGCGGCCGTGGTCATGCGACGAGCGAGGCGGGACCCCACCTGCGTCGCTTCATCGACGATCCAGACCTGGCGGGCGTAGTCGTCACGGATCGCGGCCGCGGCTTGCGGATCTGCGCTGCGCATGGTCTGCAGATCCCTGAATGCGCGGTTCAGCTGGCGGTGCAAGGTCCCCGAGAGGATGCCGCTATCCGCCTGCAGCTTGCGCGCCGCTTCCGAGTTCTGCGCCATGCCGAGCAGCTTCATGCCCTGGCTTTCGAGCAGTTCGCGCGTCTGCCCCATGAGGTAGCTTTTGCCGGTTCCGGGGCGTCCGACCAGGCCTACATACCGGTCCGTCGACGTGGCGATGACTTCCAACGCCTCGCGCTGGCCTTCATTCAGGGTGGTGCCCGTGATGAAGGCCCGGACCAGGGAGGGTTCGACCATGCGCGGGACGGCGTTTTTGCCGGCGCGGACGGCATCTTGGACGCGGCGCTCCTGGTCCCGGGCCCGGGGCGTGGTGTACGCATCGAGGCGGCCGAGCTTGGTTGCTTCCATGTGGCCGGCGTTGGTCCCCAGCGCCGCGGCCGCCTCGATCTGGTCGACGGTGCCGCGCCCCATCGCGTTCGCCAGGCTCCAGCGGATCAGCTCGGCCCTGGTGAACACCGCCTCCGCTTCCGAGAGGCGGTCTACGGCGCGTTCCACCGCACGATCGGCGCGGAACGGGGCGGCGCTGCGCACGTCGCCGGCGTCCCTGGCGCCGGCGATCAGCTGCTGCAGATCTTCGCGCTGCGCGCCCAGCTTCTGGCTCCACATGGCGGCAAGATCCTCGCGCGGTAGGTTCTCTTTGTTGGCGCGGGTCATTAGCGTGGCTTGGGCGGACGCAATGGCGCCCTCCATGCCGCGTTCCTTCATCGCCTGCTCGATCTGCGCCCGCCTGGTGGAGAACACTTCCAACACTTCCGGAGCCACGCCGGACAGCTCGAAGCGGCCATCGGTGCCGGTCCGCTCGATGGTGTAACCAAGCTTTTGAACCTCCTGGGCCAGCGCGGCGCGGTAGACGTTGCCGGCGGCCATCTTGAAGGTGAAAAGGTCGCGTGAATCCAGGCTGGCCCACTTGCCGTCGTCGCGCAACGTGGCATTGGCGACGACGGCATGCGTATGCAGCTGCGGGTCCTGCTCGCGGCTGGTATCGTGCTGGAACAGCGCAACCACCAGGTTGTCGGTGCGGATCTCCTTCGTGCCGAAAAAGCCGCGGGTGCGGTTGCCGGCGGCGTTGGCCTGCACCCAGTCGACGGCCGCTTTAGCGGCCGCATCGTGGGCATCGAACAGGCGCTCATCACCGCCGACTTCGGCGGCGATGGATACGCTTTTAGGCGCCGAAAAGGTGAGATCCCACCCTGGGGAATGTTCCAGCTCGCCGTTACGCATCCGGCCAAGGTTGGTGCCATCCGGCAAACGTCCTTCCAGGATGTCAGTGAACGCTTCGCGGGTGACGCCGCCGGCCAGGCCGAGGGCTTCGGCACCCTTGCCATACCAGGCGCCTTCGCCCTCTCCCTTTGTGTAGTAGTCGTCTTTTTCGAAGTACGCGACTGCCGCCGCGCTCGAATTAATCAGCGCGATGCTCAGCATGGGCTTTCGTCGCGCCGCTGCAACCCTCGGTTGACGGCGTAGGCTTTCCAGAGCGCCATATCGGCGTCTGTGTAGTACAGGCTGAATACACGGGACGTGGGCATATGTCTCCCTTTGGTTGCCCAAGGTGGAACGCCCGTCCGCGTTGCGATGGGAAGCTTGCGGTGCTTTTCAGCTGGCGTCAAACCTTCGCCTGGTGGTGTTGAGTCCCGCGCGACAGCGCCAAGCGAAACAAGGCGTTACGAGGGGTACTAGAAACCAAATAGGTTTCGAGAAGCGGACCTAGTACCCCGAATGCCGCGCCGTTGCTGTGTTTTTTTGCTGCACCCAATGGTGCATCAGGTGTGTAGGATTCGGGCCCCCACGGAAACCGTGGGGCGCTTACCTGTTGTACCAATAAACTGAGCGCGTTGCCTTCGGCTTTTGTCCGGCATCAAGACTGTCAATCAGCCAGCGATTTGTCGTCCGTATGGTCTAGAGCTTTGCCTGAAGACTACCGTCGCATTCGTCGGACCTTTCGCCGGAATATTGCATGGCGTGTACCCCAATCCAGGACGTAGGAGTACAATATGTCCTGTAGTTGTTGGTGGTTTGAGGGTATCGCCATGAATCGCTCCGTGCTAGTCGTAATTCACCGTGGTGCGGCAATCTCCGCAATTGCCATGGTCGGCGTTGCCGTCATCCACTACGTCCTCAATAGCAGCCACGATGTGCCAGCCGAAGCGTTCGCTGTGATTCCTCTGGTGCTTGTCGCAGGGCTGTCTTTCGTGTTCCTGCATCCCAATGCAGTCCAACCTGGCGACTACCCCGACTATCATGGGCAGCCTCGCACCAATCCCGCGACCGGCCTGACGATCGAGGCAGGGCGCGCTACTGACTCCGGTGGAAATCCCTACGGCATAGACCTGGGTGACAGCCGGCGATTTTGACGGCTTTCACCCTACCAGCTGTTGTTCTAGTTGCCGGGCGAAACCTTCAAAGCTTTCTGTAAATCCGTCGTCCCCTCGGATGCCTGCTGGTCGAGCGAACGCAGCAGAACGCCGTGCGCCGCCCGGAGCTTTTCCTCGGTAAATTTTGCGACGTATTCGTTGGCCTCTCCAGCCCGTGGTGACCGGCGGAAGTCGGTCCCGTATACCCTTGCGGCTTCCTTTTCTCCCTGGCTGAATGCCGTATCTATGACTTGGCGGAAGAACAGGTTTCCGGCATCGCTCGATGCACTGATTCTCTCCTGATCCGCACGGGACTCGGTACTACTGACGCCCGCGCCAACACGGGCAAAGCCCAAGGGCAATCCAATGTCCGCACCCACCCGCGAAGCCACCTCGCTGTTGAACACCCTGCTGGTATCCGCACCTGCCCGATGACCGAACTCAGCGATAGATGCGGCGTACTGGCTCGCCAGCTGCGTCTTGTACGATTCGCCAACGTTTCCGTATCCGTCCATACCTTTGAGGATGAAGTCGGCGGCTGCACCTTTGGTCGAGACGACCGCTTGGCCGCCGGCCAGAGTTGTGCTGTGATCCTGTAGAACCGTGCGCCGGGAAATGTCCTGCTGTGAGTCGATCTTGGTGGAGTCCCTTCCAACCACCGACGTGTCGGTGCTGCGGTAGTTCGTTTGCGTGCCGCCATCGATGCTGCCGGCACGGATCGTTCCGTTTTCGCCCAACGTAACCGTCGCCCGGCCGGTTTCCTTTCGATCGCGCATTTCCTGTGCCTGCTGGGAGGTAATCTGGCTGTTGGCAAGCAGCCCACGGATCGTCGGCTCCCTGGTGTCGTCGTCCAGGGCGTACGACACCGTGGAGAAGCCGCGCTTGTCTGCCCCCACAGTTAGATCGCGTACGTTGTTCGGGTTGAGGCCAAGGGCTCTCACCATGGCTTCCGACACATGGGCGCCAGCGAGATCCTGCGCAACGCCTGACCGCCCGGTTTCACGCGCAACGGCAGTAGTACCGCCGGCGGCGGCCGCAGCTTCGCCGCGCGCCGCCTGGCCCTGCCCGGAGTAAGCGTAGCCCTGGCGGACGCCGTGCTCGCCGAAGCTGTGAATGGTGTCCACGAACCCTTGGTTCTGCAGGAGGTTATTCAGTTCCCCCGTCCGACCGATGAATTCGGCCGCGCCCGGGTTCTTTTCCAGGAAATCCGCCTGCGCATACAGCTTCTTCGCGAATTCGCGCTGTTGCGCGATGTACGCCTCCGGGTTCGGCGTCACCTGCGACTGAGCTTCGTAGGCGCCTTCCAGCAGCTTACCCATGCTGCGGAAGCCTTCTGCGGTGTAGCGATCGCCGCCCGTCACGTTGCGGTAGATGTCGTCGAACGCCATCTGCCGGCCGGCGGCTGTGCCACCCTGCAGGTAACCGCCTTCGTACATCGACTTGCCGGCGCCCGCGAATGCGTCCTTTTGCGCCCGCGTGGCTCCGTACGACGACGATGTGTCCGACTCCGCCTTGTCGGCCGCCGTAGACGCCAGAGACAGCGGCGCCGGCGGCGGCAGGCCACGGGATACTGCATCCGCAGCGTCGTGGATGCCTTTGGCTGTGGTGGCTGCTGCGGCTCCAGACAGCTGTCCCGACTGAGATCCAGCATCAACGCGGCCTAATCCGTCCTGCAGGCCAGCCATACCTCCCGCCAGGCTTGGGTTGATCGCCAGCTCGCGCGCTGAGGCCGCATTGCGGTAGGTGCTCGCCGCCCCTCCCGCCGCAACGTCCGTCATTCCATAGCGCCCCACAGCGCCCTCTGAGCCGATTCCAGACGAAAGCTGCTGTAGGTACGCCCCCCTTTGCTCCGGAAGCAGAGCGGTTCCAGCCGAACGCTCCCCCTTCCCTTCCAGGTCCTGCTGGAGGTTCTTGCTGATCGAAGAGAGCGCCACACCGCCAAACGCCATTAGGGAGCTGCTGAGCAGAGTAGCAACGCCCAGGGCCATCGCCCGGGCCTTACCGAACACGCCCAAGGCCTTAACTGCGCCCTCCGGCATGTTCATGATTGAATCGAAGCCCAGCCCATAGTGACTAATCTGCGCGAAAGCGTTAGTCGCGGCATCATTGACCGCAGTGGCGGCGATGGCATCCGATATCCCCCAAAAAAATAGCCACATAAACAGGCCCATGATGGTTGCCAGTGCCTTCATCGAAAGCGGCGTCATCATGAACAGGGCCAGCAGCGGGATCAGCCCAAGCACCGTTGCAGTCATAAAGGATCGAAGTTTCGGTATCCATTCGTTCATCGCGTTGGCGCTGCCGAGCGATTCCGTCATGACCTGGCGGTTCATGATCTCCGACTGGCCGAGCGCAAAATCACCGCTCTGCAGGGCCGTGGCCATTGACTGCGCCAAAAATACTGACCTCATGAACGCCTGGCTATCGGCGCCAGCCACTCCAAAGGTCTGCCCGACGCTGGATAGATCTGTGTCGCACTGCGCCATCTGAGTTGAGCTGGAGTTTGAGAATCCGGACCGTTGGCAGATCTCGCTCTCCATGGACTTCATTTCGGCGCCACTGATCAGTGCCCCGTTGATCGACGCCCAGGCTGCAGAACAACTGACAGGAGTCCCCTGATCGTTGGTGCTGGTGTAATACACCGTAGAAAGGGCCGGGTTTGCGAATTTTCCAAAGGTGACAGCGAGGTCCGAACTGCCTCGCATCAGCTCCTGCAGGCTCACGCCGTGGAAATTGGTGTTGACAGACCAAACACCGCAATCTTTGTAATATTGCTGGATGCTTCTACCTAAGTCGATATCGTCCGGCTGAGCACCTACGGAAGACATGATCAAGTTGAACTGAGCCATTCCGCCGGATGTCGCGTACGGGTTCGCCGAAGCAGTATCCACAACCTGAACAATGTCCCGCTCCAGCTCATTCAGGCCGCCGGCCAAGAACACGACGATATCCGGCACTCCGCCCACAGCCTGGTTAGCGTTTAAGACCTGGTCATAAACGAAGATCGTCCCGGTCGGAATCACCAGACCTTTGAAAATGGCCATACCAAAAATGATGGGTATAACCCACGCAAGCGGCGCCGACGCCTGCCCCATGTGAGCCTTAGTCCCGAACATCACCGCGCCGGCGACAATGCCAAAATGCCAAAAATTGCGAACGTCGCGGCAAAGCCCATGAATGCCGTGTCGCTGAAAATCAGCGCCAGGCGCGTGAAGGCATCCACGGTCTCCTGAAAGCCGTCATAGGTGTAGAAATCCATGTCCAGACAAAAGGCCGGCAACGGCATCAGCAGAAGCAGGATAGCAAGGGCTTTTTTCACGGGTAGATCCTCAGTGTCCGGAGCCGTGGTCGGCCACGGTGGCATGAGCATTCATCAGCTGGACGTGCTGTTCATACAGCTGCTTGGTCACCTGGAGGTTGGCAACAGTCTCTGCGGACGCCTTTGCATAGGCTTCCTGTGCCAAGCCACGATATTTGATCGACTCGTCCCTTAAGGTCTTCAAGCGATCCATTGCAGGTGCGAGAAAGCCAATGTTGCATGAATTGGGATTGCCACCGGCGCTGCTGGCCGTCTGCTTATTCAATTCGTCAGCTTTGTTCAACACTTGCTGGATGGCCTGGTAGAAATCTGCAAGCACACGCGCGGTATACGCCTGGGCCAAATCTTGATCCAGGAGGGTGATCATCTGAGCGGTATTACCAGCCTCCGTGCTGTCCTTGAAAACGACGTATAGCGGAATCGGCGACGCATTGATGAACGCCAGCTGCGCGGCAGTGAGAGGCGTTCCGGATTGGATGGCACCGGCTATGCCAACCAGGGCGTTGTCCACGGTCGTCAAAACTGCTCCGTATCCTGGCTGGGAGCACTTTCCAGCAGTGTCCTCGACCTGGACGGTTCCATTCATAAAATCGTTGCCGGTGACACTGTCATTGCCGGGACAAGCGTTTAGATATTGAAACTGATACAGCTGCTGAGTTGTGTTGTAACTGACAGTTACATCCCCCACCAGGCCACGCATCAGCGGAGCATAGGAGTCCAAGCCGACCAGGGATGCAGTGTTCTGAACAACAGATCCGTTGAGAAATGTGTTGTTGAAATCGCTGGAACAGCCTTTGGTCGTATCCTTCATGGACACAGGAGATTGGCCGTTACTCGATCGCGCATCCGTCTGGAATTTCTCCCAGCTGTCTTCTATGCCGTTCACCATCGCATCAGTACTGCCAGCCAATCCCTGTAGATCCGGGCCGACGGTTGAAGGATCTACGATTGCAGTGGCCAGCTTTTGTGAGGCTTGACAATCATTCATCTGCAATTGGTTGAGCTGGTCGCTTGTATGTTCCAAGAATTGGATGGTGGCGGTGCAGGGTTTGCAATACTCCTGCATCGCCAAATCGAAGGCGAACGCTGGCGCCGCCTGGAGGATTCGCTCAAGCTTTTGAACCACGTAATCCGCGTTGAGGTAAGACATCGAGCCCGCCATCAGATCGATGCCGCCACAACCAACCTTAATCGAAGGTGGCTGGATCGACACCAGGTGGTCATTCGTCATTCTGTAACGAGCGTCGAACCCTCCGGCGGTGTAGTAACCCCGCTGCTGGGATTGATATTGACCTGGCGCAGTCGTTGTGGATTGATCGAACCAGTCATTGACCCAATCACCGGAAGCGAATGCTGAGAATGGCAACACCAAACCGGACAAGATGAGGACGAGAAAAGCCAAGCGTAGCCGCTGCGGGTCTGGAAAGAACATCATCATGAAAGGCCTCCCTGTGAATCGCTTTTTTTGCGAGTGGTGACTTTGCCTTTGGGACAATTGCTCTTTGCGAGAATGACCTTCGCACGCTCGCGCCGACGCAAAACGAACCATTGATATAAAACAGTGATAAGGCTCAAGCAGTCGGTCGCCAACGCAATCTGCTCTTGGCGGATCAAGACGCTCGGATGGGTTAGGCCACGATAGAATTCACCAACAGAGGTAAGCGCGAGCGTTGGCGAGACAAGCGCCGCAGGTAACGTGACGAGCCATCGAGAGCGTCCGAGAAAGGCCTTTTCGGCACTCACGTCATCCAAGTGCGTGCGCGGCATTTGAATGCGCAGCCTCCTGAACTTCGACTTCGACCTTGAACTCATGCGTATTGCCCTCTCTGTGTCTTGTCCACAAGATGAACTGTGTGTAGAGCGGTTAAAGAAGAAACTTTGTTATTGGTGCGCGCGCGCGTTACGGATTCTGAAGATGCCCGCAGCAACTGCGTTTCAGTGGATTTTCTGCTGCTAAAAGCACGAAATACTCGGCTTGTGAAAACACACGTGCTTTCGCCAACCTGAGCTGGTATTGACACACGTGCGTTCACAGGCTATCCCCAGGTGAGGACAGAGCCGAAACAAAAGTCAGCAGCGGCAGCGTGATACCGGCAGCGCAAGCGGTTATGCCAGCCCAGGTGGACATTCCGATACGTGCTTTCGTAAGCCGCGTGACAAATCCGGGCAATTCCCGCAGGGTATCCAGCCCTGACTTGTTCCACTTGAACGTACACGTCTTGCAGCCGCCCCAAGTAGACAGTCGAATACGTGCTTTCATAAGCCATCTTCCGCATCGGACTTTTCTGATAAGAACTTCACCCGCGTCCGTTTCAGGTCATTTGCAAAGGCGTCCCGTCCAAGGTCACCGAAATACGCAACTAGAACCTCCTGCCGTGGAGGAAGCCAAATGATGTAGTCGAGAAGCACGCCATGTTGCCCACATGGGGAGGACGCGCGAGAGAGATTTGCAGTTCTGTCGATATGTCGGCCGTTTTGCCTCAAGCCATCAACCAATACCTTCAGTTCGTGCTTGAAATTTTTTGCGCTATTCTGGCTCCCAATTTTTCGCTGAAGAAGTTCAAATCCGATAGCCCACTTACGTTGAGTGCCGCAGTGCTTCCGAACGATTTCGTAGAGCCGCCTAGTAAGTGCCCCACCAAGTTCGAAGTACCTTTTATTTAGCGCGAGCACCTGGTGTTGCAGTACCGCCCTATATAGCCACTCTGAGAGTGTAATTTCGATATGTGCGCACTCTGTGCCGCTTGAACTCTGCCATTTGAACTGCTCAATGAACCCAAATGCTTCAATGGATTCTTTGCCTCCAGTCTTGATCGAAGTTCGAATTGTCGTCCCCCTCAATCTCGTCAGCGCCGCCTTCAGTCGGTTGTAGTCACGACCTGTCACGCCTCGGCGCGTGAAAGTCAGAAAGGCGTGGGCGTTAAATTTCAAAGTGCGGCTTGGTGCTTGTCCGAGCTTAATTCCCTCCGTCAGTTGCGCCTGGGCGTAGATCAATACGTCTTTGTCCCATTGCGTAGGAGCACCAATGTTCACAAGAGGAATGACTTCAATCCGGACACTTTGTTTGTTTTTGTCTTTGTATTCGTACTCGTACACTCTGACTTTCTGGAACCGCTGCTTTGACAGCACGAAAAACGGATGTTCGAGCGAAAAAATGTCCGATCTGAGTGGCGCATCGTCATATTTCGCCTTGAACAGATCCAGTTGCCCAGCGGATTCCAGCGTAGGTGGCGCGCCGGACATTTAGCCGACCTGGCGGCGATTCGACGGCGACACTGAGGCGACATGACGCTCAGCGCGCGCGCGTTCTTCACATTCCCGTTGCTCTTGCCACGTCAAAACCACGCCGCGACGCCAACGCAGTGGATGGTCACAGAAGGCCGGCGGACAGCGCTCCGGAGACCGTGACCTCCTGTTGAGAATAGTTGCCTCAGAAACGCCAAGGAACAACGCAAGGCCCTTGGGTCCGAGGATTTCGGACTCCGGATTGTCCGGGTTGTACTTGGAAGACTGCCCCGTGAACTTCGCCATTTAGAACCTTCGGTAACAATCGGGATTGAACACGACCACAGTCTCGAAGGCAGACGCGACTGTGTCATCCCGTCATTTGCCGGGGTCCCCCGTCAAATGACGGGGTGATTTGAGCGCTTTCTCGCGCTGCTGTTCCGCGCCTCCACTGCGGTGTTAGCTACCAGGGGGCAACGCACCCCGTGCATACCACGCAACGAAAATGGGCCGCTATGGCGGCCCGTTTTCGTTACAAAGGAGTGTAGGCCGCCCAGAAGATTGGGAAGCGCTCGAATCGATTATGAGTGTATTCAGGCTTCGACGAGTTACCGTAAGATCATTTTTCAGCTTGGGCAGCTTGTTGGATCGCCGGTGGTGCGTCGTTGAGCAGCTTACTGATCTCGGCACGGCGCGGCGCAACGTAGCGGCGAAGCAAGCGAATGTCGTTGTGGCCGGTGATGTCGGCCAGCATTAGTAAGTCGCCCTTGAGGACGCTGGCAAGCCTCGTTGCGCCCACGTGCCGAAGATCACGAGTAGAGAAGTCCTCGATCTTCGCGCGCTTTAGGGCCCTTCGGAACGCCTGGTAGAGGGCCGACCTGGTGATGCCACCAAACACGAAAGCATCCGGCTTGCGCGCCCCTGGCATCGACTCCAGGATCTCGCGCGCTCGAGGCGACATGGGAAAGGTGCGTGTCTCAGGGGTTTTACTCGCCTTTTTCTTCTTATTTTTGAAAGTTACGGTACCTTCGTGCCAGTTGGCATCGCGCCAACGGAAAACCACCACCTCGCCAGGCCGGTTTGCGTTCTCAATCATGAATTCGACGGCATTGCGCAAGATCGGGTTGCGTGCGGTCTTGAGGCCCGCGTATTTCTCGTCCGACGTAACCTGGTTGGACGTGCAGGCGGCCATCAAGCGCACCTTTTCGTCGGCATCGAGAATCCGATCGCGACCAGGCGGTAGCGAAAGCGCGTTATTCCGGCGATGGTCCAAATGCGGTCGCCCACGCGGGAATGAGACGTTGTGCGCGTGTTCAACGTGGGCAAGCGCCAGGTTCACGAGCCCCAGCTCATGCTTCACTGTCTGCGGAGAGACGAGGCGGTCCAGTTCGACTGTGCCTCCGTCCTTGCGGCCGGTGCCACGGCGCGCACGGTCCTTCAGGCGATCGTCCCGATACTCCGCCAAGTCGGCGCTCGTCAGTGAGGAAAGTGGGCGGTTTCCAAGTCGACGTTTGATGTTCTTTGCCTGGTAGGGCAAAGCGTCCTGTGACTTGAGATGCGGGACAACTTCGACCAGGTAAATGTCGAGCGCGCGGGCTACCGTCATGAGCTGTGCGGCAGATTGATCTACCCAGCTGCCCGCCTCGATGTCGCCCTCAACGCGCCGTGCCCATTTCTCGGCCGCGGCTCTCGTGGTGAAAGTCTTAGTCTGACGACGCGCGCCTTTTTTTGTCACGCACGCGTCGTACTTCGTTACGCGCTTCCCATCGGCACGCACCAGTTCGCGTTTTTTAATCGACGCCATCGTTCCCCGAGTGCAGATGGAGTGCAGATATTGCACGCAGGAAAAATTTTACAGCAGGGAATGGGTTCGCGCCTCATCAAAAAGATGAGTAAAAACAATACTAAAGGTGGTCGGGGCGACAGGATTCGAACCTGCGACCTCTTGCTCCCGAAGCAAGCGCTCTACCAAGCTGAGCTACGCCCCGCTAGGCCCCTCTCAACTCATCCGCTGGATGGTAAAACGGGCCAGATCTTGCAGCGCCTGTTTGAACGGAGAATCGGGAAATCCCCCCAGTGCCGCGATCGCTGAATCGCTATAGCGTTCAGCGAGGGCGCGAGTGTACGGGATTGCGCCCGCTGCTTCAACGGCCGTGAGCACTTCGGTGAGTTTTTCCGCACGGCCCTGCACGATGGCGTCGCGGATCAGGGCGCCCTGCTCGGCCGTGCCCTTGCGCATTGTGTAGATCAACGGCAGCGTCGGCTTGCCTTCCGCCAGGTCGATGCCCAGGTTCTTGCCGCTGACTTCGGGGTCGGCGGTGTAGTCCAGCAGGTCGTCCACCAACTGATAGGCCATGCCCAGGGCGTGGCCGTAGGCGGCCATCTGCGCCTGCTGCTGCGGCGTGGCATCGGCGGCGATGGCGCCGACCTCGGAAGCGGCCTGGAACAGGCGCGAGGTCTTCAACTCGATCACCCGCAGGTAGCGTTCCTCGGTGACCTCCGGGTCGTTGCAGTTCATCAGCTGCAGCACTTCGCCCTCGGAGATGGCGTTGGTGGCGTCGGCCATGACCCGCATGATCGGCATGCGGTTGGCTTCGACCATCAGCTGGAAGCTGCGCGAATAGAGGAAATCGCCCGACAGCACCGCGCCGGAATTGCCCCACACCGCATTGGCGGTCTTGAGGCCGCGCCGGCGGTCGGAATGGTCCACCACGTCATCGTGCAGCAGGGTCGCGGTATGGATGAACTCGATCACCGCGGCCAGCAGGCAGGGCAGCTCGTTCTGCGCGCCGCAAGCGCGTGCGGCGAGCAGCACCAGCGCCGGACGCAGACGCTTGCCGCCGGCATTGATGATGTAGCCGCCGATCTCGTTGATCAGGACCACCTCGGAAGACAGACGCGCGCGAATCAGGGTGTCGACGCGGTCCATGTCGCCCGTAACGGGAGCAAGGACGGATTTCAGGTCCATTCAGTAGTCAGAGGCGCCCGGTTGAGCGTAAGTTGATGGTTGTAGAAGCTATTTGGTCGGGGCGACAGGATTCGAACCTGCGACCACCTGCGCCCAAGGCAAGTGCGTGATTCGAACCGCCCTAGTAATTCAAAGACTTACAGCAGCATACCAAAAAATACCAATTGAAATGGTCGGGGTGACAGGATTCGAACCTGCGACCCTCTGCTCCCAAAGCAGATGCTCTACCAAGCTGAGCTACACCCCGAGTTCCGGGATTTTAGCGCGAAATGCACGCAAGCCGGTGATTTTTGATGTCAATTCGCGGGTAGCGAGCCGGCAGGAGGGATTACCTTCCGCTTGTGCTTGCGCACGGCGAGACGCTCCAGCGCCAGATACACCACCGGCGTGGTGAACAGGGTCAGCATCTGCGACAGCAGCAGGCCGCCGATCACCGCAATGCCCAGGGGCTGGCGCAGTTCCGAGCCAGTGCCCATGCCCGCCGCCAGCGGCACCGCGCCGAACAGGGCCGCCATGGTGGTCATCATGATCGGCCGGAAGCGGATCAGGCAGGCCTCGTAGATGGCGTCGCGCGGCGACACGCCGCGGGTGCGCTCCGCGTCCAGGGCGAAGTCGATCATCATGATCGCGTTCTTCTTGACGATGCCGATCAGCAGGATGATGCCGATGATGGCCACGATCGACAGGTCGGTGCCGGTCACCAGCAGCGCCAGCAGCGCGCCGATGCCCGCCGTCGGCAGGGTCGACAGGATGGTCAGCGGGTGGATCAGGCTCTCGTAAAGCATGCCCAGCACGATGTACACCGCCAGCAGCGCGGTGAGGATCAGAATCGGCAGGGTGCTCAGCGAATCCTGGAATAGTTGCGCATTACCGGCGAAATCGCCGCGCATGTCGCCCGGCACATGCAGATCGAGCAGCGCCTTCTGGATCAGCAGCGTGGCATCGCCCAGCGACACGTCCGGTGCCAGGTTGAAACTGACGTTGACCACCGGGAACTGCCCCTGGTGGCTGATCGACAGCGGCGCGATGCCGCTTTCGAAGTGTGCCACCGCCGACAGCGGAATGATGGCGCCGCTGGCCGAGACGAGATGAATACGGTTCAGGGTATCGGGATCGCGCTGGTCGCTGGGCAGCGCTTCCAGGATCACGTGGTACTGGTTCAGCTCGGTGTAGGTGATCAGCACCTGCGCCTGGCCGAAGGCATTGCCCAGCGCACGGTCGATGTCGGCCGGCGTGAGGCCCAGGCGCGAAGCGGTGTCGCGATCCACCACCACGTTCATCTGCAGACCGGTTTTCTGCATGTCGCTGCTCACATCCTTGAGCTGCGGCAGCACGCTGAGCTTGTCCACCAGCTTGGGCACCCAGGTGTACAGCTCCTGGATATCCGAAGATTGCAGGGCATAGATGTACTGTGAATTACCGGTGCGCCCCCCTGCCCTCACGTCCTGCACCGGCTGCAGGAACACGCTGAGCCCGGTGATCGAGGAAAACTTGGGCCGCATGCGCGCGATGATCTGATCCACCGTCGCCTTGCGGCCATTGGCCTTGGTCTTGAGCGTGATGAACATGCTGCCGTTGTTGGCGGTGTTGCGGCCACCGAGGAAGGAACCCATCGACTCCACATCCGGATCCTTCAGCACGATGTCCGCTGCCAACTGCTGCTTCGCCACCATGGCGTCGTAGGAGATGTTCTGCGCCGCCTGGGTCGAGCCCTGGATCATGCCCGTGTCCTGCTGCGGGAAGAAGCCCTTGGGCACGGCGATATACAGGTACACGGTGCCGATCACCGCGGCCAGGGTGACCAACAGCATCAGCCAGCTATGCCGCAGGGTGAATTCCAGGCCCCTGCGGTAGCCGTCGAGCAGCCAGTCGAAGCCGCGCTCGGCGCCGCGCGAGAAACGGCCGGGCGGCTTGTCCTTGCGCTCCGCGCGCAGGTAATGCCCGCACAGCGAGGGCGTCAGCGTCAGCGAGACTACGCCGGATACGGCGATCGCCGCCGTCAGCGTCACCGCGAACTCATGGAACAGCTTGCCCACCACCCCGCCCATGAACAGGATCGGGATGAATACCGCGATCAGCGACAGGCTCATCGACAGCACGGTGAAGCCGATCTCGCGGCCGCCCTGCAGGGCGGCGGGGAACGGCTTCATGCCGGCTTCGATATGTCGCGTGATGTTCTCGATGACGACGATGGCGTCGTCCACCACGAAGCCCACCGCGATGGTCAGGGCCATCAGCGAGAAATTGTCGATGCTGAAGCCAAACAGCCACATCACGGCGAAGGTAGCGGCCAGCGACAGCGGCACGGTAACGCCGGCAATGGCGGTGGGCACGCCGCGGCGCAGGAACAGCAGCATCACCAGCACCACCAGGGTCACCGACAGCAGCAGCGAGAACTGCACATCGTTGACCGAGGCGCGGATGGTCACCGTGCGGTCGGTCTGCACATCCAGGTTCACGCCGGGCGGCAGCCAGCTGCTCAGCAAGGGCATCAGCGCCGTCACGCCGTCGACGGTTTCGATGACATTGGCGTCGGACTGCTTGCGGATCATCAACAGCACCGAGCGGTCCTTGTTGAACCAGCCGGCCTGGAACGGATTGAGCTGGCCGTCGATGATGGTGGCCACCGCCGACATCGGCACCGGCACGCCGTTGTGCATGCCCACGATCAGGGACTTGAAGTCCTTGGCGCCGTTGAGCTGGTCGTTGGCGTCGATGACGAAAGTCTGGGCGCCGTCGCCCAGCGAACCCTTGGGCGACAGCGCGCTGAGGCCGGCCAGCGCGTTCTGCACATCGGCCAGGTTCAGGCCCATGGCGGCCAGCGCGCCGGTATTCACCTGGATGTGCACCGCCGGCTGCGCGCCGCCGACCACGTCGACCTGGCTGACGCCCTTGACCTGGCTGATGCGCTGCGCCAGCAGCGAGTCGGAATAGTTGTACAGGTCCGCCAGCGTATGCGTCTTCGAGGTCAGCGCCAGGATCATCACCGGCGCATTGCTCGGATTGGCCTTGCGATAGGTCGGCGGCGACGGCAGACCGGCGGGAAGATCGGCCGAGGCGGCGCTGATTGCCTCGGAAACGTCGCGCGCGGCGCTGTCGACGTTCTTGCTCAGATCGAACTGCATGATCACCGTGGTGCTGCCCAGCGCACTGGTCGAGGTGATCTCGTTGATGCCGCCGATCTGGCCGAAGTGGCGCTCCAGCGGCGCGGACACAGTGGTCGCCATGTTGCCCGGCGACGCGCCGGGCTGGCTGGCGGAGACGAAGACGATCGGCATGTCCACGTTCGGCAGCGGCGCCACCGGCAAGGCATAGCGCGCCAGCATGCCGACCAGGAAGATGCCCGCCGCCAGCAGGGTGGTGCCGATGGGGCGGCGGATGAACGGCGCGCTGATATTGAACAGCACGACGTTGGCCTTTTCCTGCCGGCTTTCGCCGGCCGGTGCCTGCTCCTGATCCGTGCTCATGGTGCTGGCGTGCTAATGGTTCGTCGCCGGCTGTTGCCGCGCGGACGAACCCCGCAGCTCACCCACCCATGCCGCCAGCCGGTCCATGTACAGGTAGATCACCGGCGTGGTGTACAGGGTCAGCACCTGCGACAGCAGCAGGCCGCCGACGATGGAAATGCCCAGCGGCAGGCGCAACTCCGAGCCATTGCCGTGCGCCAGGGCCAGCGGCAGGGCGCCCAGCAGGGCTGCCATGGTGGTCATCATGATCGGCCGGAAGCGCAACAACGCCGCCTGGTAGATCGACTCCTCCGGCGCCATGCCGTGCTCACGCTCCGCCTCGAGCGCGAAGTCGATCATCATGATGGCGTTTTTCTTGACGATGCCGATCAACAAAATGATACCGATCAGGGCCACGATCGACAGCTCCTGCCCGGTGATCATCAGCGCCAGCAGCGCGCCCACGCCCGCGGACGGCAGCGTCGACAGGATGGTGATGGGGTGGATGTAGCTCTCGTACAGCACGCCCAGCACGATGTAGATCACCACCACCGCCGCCAGGATCAGCATCGGCTCGCTCGCCAGCGAGGACTTGAACTCCGCCGCGGTGCCGGAATAGCTGGACTGGATGGTGTTCGGCATGCCGATTTCCTTCTCCACCTCGGTGATCCCCGTCAGGGCATCGCCGAGCGAAGAGCCCGGCGCCAGGTTGAAGGAGATCGTCACCGCCGACAGCTGATCCTCGTGTGTCACCACCAACGGCGCGGTGGTGATGCTCATGCTGGCCACCGCCGACAGCGGCACCATGTCGATGCTGGAAGACGCGCTGGTCGAAGCCGTATTGATCGCCTTCGACGCGTTGGCGTTGGACGCGCTGGCGCTGGACAGCGTGGTGTAGTTGGCGTTCGCGCGCACGTACAGTTTCTGCATCGTCTCCGGCCGGTCGCGGAATTCCGGCGCCACTTCCAGCACCACACGGTACTGGTTCAGCTCGGTGTAGATGGTGCTGACTTGGCGCTGGCCGAACGCGTCGTACAGCGTGTCGTCGATGGACTGGATCGGCACGCCGAACTGGCTGGCGCGATCGCGGTCGATATTGAGTAGCAGCTGCTGCCCCTGCGCCTGCAGGTCGCTGGTGACATCGGCGAACTCGGGACGCTGCTGGATCGCCGCGGTGAGCTTCGGCGCCCACTGGCGCAGTTCGTCGTTGTCGGTGTCCTGCAGCACGTACTGGTACTGCGTGCGGCTGACCTGGCTGTCGATCTGCAGGTCCTGCACCGGCTGCATGAACAGCGCGATGCCCTCGACATTGGCGACGGCGTTCTTCAGGCGCCGCATCACCGTGTCGATGTCCGGACGCTGGCCGTGCGGCTTGAGCACGATGGTCAGCCGGCCCGAGTTGAGCGTGGGGTTGACCGTGCCGGCGCCGACGAAGGAAGACACGTTCTGCACCGCCGGGTCCTGGCGCACGATGTCCGAGATGGCATGCTGCCGCGCTTCCATGGCCGGGAACGAGATGCTCTGCCCGGCTTCGGTGATGCCGGTGATGACACCGGTATCCTGGATCGGGATCAGGCCCTTGGGGATCAGGATATACAGCAGCACGGTGAACACCAGGGTGGCGACCGCCACCATCAGGGTGATGAACTGCCGCTTCATCACCCAGCGCAGGCTGCGCCCATAGGCCTCGATGCCGCGCTGGAACATGCGCTCACTCCAGGCCAGGATGCCGTGGCCTTCGGCGCCGGGCTGGTGCGCATCCTCGGCCTTGAGCAGCTTGGCGCACATCATCGGCGTCAAGGTCAGCGAGACCACCGCCGACAGCACCACCGCGATCGACAGCACCAGGGCGAATTCACGGAACAGGCGGCCGACGATGCCGGACATCAGCAGCAGCGGAATGAACACCGCGATCAGCGAGACCGTCAGCGAGATCACGGTGAAGCCGATCTGGCTGGCGCCGACCCGCGCCGCCTCTTCCGGCTCCATGCCCTGCTCGATGTAGCGCACGATGTTCTCGATCATGACGATGGCATCGTCCACCACGAAACCGGTGGCGATGGTCAACGCCATCAGCGACAGGTTGTCGAGCGAGAAATTGCACAGCGCCATCACGCCGAAAGTGCCGACCAGCGACAACGGCAGCGCCACGCTGGGGATCACCGTCGCCCACAGCTTGCGCAGGAATACGAAGATCACCATCACCACCAGCCCCACCGTCAGCAGCAGGGTGAACTGCACGTCGCTGACCGAGGCGCGGATGGTCTGGGTGCGGTCGGACAGGATGCTGACCTTGACCGTCGCCGGGATGCTCGCCTCCAGCTTCGGCAGCAGGGCCTTGATGGCGTCCACCGTCTGGATGATGTTGGCGCCGGGCTGGCGCCGGATATCCAGCAACACCGCCGGCTTGGTGCCTTGGGGCGTGCTGACCCAGGCCGACAGCATCTCGTTCTCGGCGCCGTCGACGACGTTGGCGATATCGGACAGGCGCACCGGGGCGCCGTTCTTGTAGGTGACGATGATCGGGCGGTAATCGGCGGCCGCGGTGATCTGGTCGTTCGAACCGATGGTGTAGGACTGCGAGGCGCCGTTGAAGCTGCCCTTGGGCGCATTGACGTTCGCCACCGTCAGCGTGGAGCGCACGTCCTCGAGGCCGAGGCCGATGCCGGCCAGCGCCGCCGGGTTGACCTGGATGCGCACCGCCGGCTTCTGGTTGCCCTCGATGCTGACCAGGCCGACGCCGGAAACCTGTGACAGCTTCTGTCCCAGGATGGTGTCGGCGAAATCATTGACCTTGTCGATGGTCAGGGTGTCGGAGGTCACCGCCAGCGACAGGATCGGCGCGTCGGCGGGGTTGACCTTGCTGTAGGACGGCGGATACGGCAGGTTGCTCGGCAACACACCCTTGGTGGCGTTGATCGCCGACTGCACATCCTGCGCCGCGTCGTCGATGTTGCGGTCGAGTCCGAACTGCAGGGTGATGGTGGAAACGCCGAAGGAACTGACTGAATTCATCGCCGACAGGCCGGCGATCTCGCCGAACTGCCGCTCCAGCGGCGTCGTCACCAGCGAACTCATCACCGAGGGACTGGCCCCGGGATACTGGGTGGTGACCTGGATGGTGGGAAAATCCACCGCGGGCAAAGCGGAAATGGCCAGGAAGCGATAACCGAGGATGCCCAGCAACAGCACCGCCACCATCAGCAGCGAGGTGGCGATGGGGCGCTCGATGAAGGGTTCGCTGACGCTCATTGCAGGCCGCCGGAAACTCCGCCACCGCTACCGCCACTGCTGCTACCGCCGCTTCCGTCCTGATCCTTCTTGTGGTGGTGATGCTGACCACCCGAGGAAGAACCGCTGCCGGAGGAACCGCCGCCGGAAGAGGATGAACTGCCCGCATCGGCGCCCGGCGTGGTGACCTCCACCTTGGAACCCGGCTGCAGGCGCGACTGCCCATCCACCACCACCGTATCGCCCTCGGCCAGGCCTTCGGTGACCAGTGCCAGGTTGCCCTCGGTCTGACCTACCGTGACCGGCTGCATCTGCACCGTCTCGTCGGCCCCCACCTTGTACACATAGCTGCCGTTGGGGCCGAGCTGCACCGCCGGCGCCGGCACCGTCAGCGCGTTGTGCGCGGTGCGCACCAGCAGGCGCGCGTTGACGAACTGGCCCGGCCACAGCTTCTTGTCCTGGTTGTCGAAGGTGGCCTTGATCTTGATGGTGCCGGTCGAGGTATCGATCTGGCTGTCGAAGGCGGTCAGCTTGCCGCGCGCCAGCTCGGTCTGGTTGTCGCGGGTCACCGCCAGCACGGTCAGCGGCTGGTCTTCGGCGGAGCGGATCTGCGGCAGGGACTGCTCCGGCAGGGTGAAGGTGAGCGTGATCGGCTTGATCTGCGTCAGCACCACGATGCCGGTGGCGCCGGAAGCGGACACCAGGTTGCCGACGTCGACCTGGCGGATGCCCGCCACGCCGTCGAACGGCGCGGTGATGCGGGTGAAGGAGACCTGCACGCGGGCGCTTTCGATCGAAGCCTCGTCGGCCTGCACCAGGGCCGCGTCGGCATCCACCGTGGCTTTCTGCTGATCGACCTGCTGGCCGGTGACGTAACCGTCGGGCAGCAGGTCCTGGTAGCGCTTCAGATCGAGTTTGGCGCTGACCAGGGCCGCCGCGTCCTGCGCCTTCTTGGCGACGGCCTGATCCAGCGTGGCCTGGAACGGACGCGGGTCGACCTGCGCCAGCAAGGCGCCCTTCGCCACCTCGTCGCCTTCCTTGAACGGCACCGCGACCAGCTGGCCGGAAACCTGGGCCAGGATGGTGGCGGTGTTGAACGCCACCACCGAGCCGAGGCCGTTGAGATAGACCGGCATGTCCTGCTTGGCGACCGTGGCGACGGTCACCGGGATCGGACCGGTCTCGGCCATCTTGCCGCGCTTGCCGCTGCCCTTCTTGGCGTTGGAGTCCTGCGATGAAGAGGAATGCGAACAGGCGGCGAGAAAACCCGCTGCCGCGATGGACGCGACGACGATCAGGGTCGCCTTGCGCATAGTGCTTGACTCCAGAGGCGGCGAACTTTCGCCGCAGGGGGGATGTAGACGCGGAATTATGCGGCTTGGATGCATAAAAATCGCAGCTGGTTCATTACGGTATCAGTTAAGAAATGTATCAGGGAAACGGCCCTTTCCGCCGCAGGGCGCGCCATCGGCGGTTTGCACCCGACCACACACTAGGCTAGTTTGTCTCCATGCCCGACCGGCGCTAGGGGAAAAGCATGGTCGGTCCGCTCGCGTCCGCGACGGCAAACGACAGGGATCCGCTCATGTCTCAACATGGCGTCGAGTTTGGCTTGAAAACGGTGCGGCTCGCCCTTTGTTTCGGCGCCGCTTCCCTGATGTTGACGGGCTGCGGCAAGAAGCCCCCACCTCCTCCCCCATCCGTCGATGTCGCCACCGTCAGCGTGACGCCGCAAGCGGCCACCGTGACCGAGGATTACGTCGCCCAGACCGAGGCGGTCAATACCGTCGAAATCCGGCCCCGCGTCGGTGGCGTGCTGGAAAAACAGCTACCCAATGAAGGCGAGCGCCTCAAGGTCGGCGAACTGCTGTTCGTCATCGACCAGCAGCCCTACATCGCCGCGCTGTCCCAGGCCAAGGCGGCGCTGGCGCAAAGCCAGGCTGCGCTGGTGCAGTCGCAGCGCGACCTGGGCCGCGCCAAGTCGCTGTCCGAAATCGACGCCGTCAGCCAGCAGGAACTGGACGCCGCCGTGGCCAAGAACGACGCCAACCTGGCCTCGGTCGACGCCAGCCGGGCCGGGGTCAGGACTGCCGAGCTGAACCTGGGCTACACCACTATCAGCAGCCCCATCGAAGGCATCATGGGCCGCGCCCAGCTGCGCCTGGGCGGCCTGGTCACGGCCAACACCACCCTGCTGACCACGCTGTACCAGACCGACCGCATCTACATCAATTTCAGCATCAGCGAGCAGCGCATGCTGACCATGCAGCGCCAGCTGGGCCGGGCGGCGAACCAGGATTCCACCACCGCGCCGCCGTTCCGCATCTTCCTCGCCGACGGCTCCGAGTACACGCAGAAGCCGCGCCTCAACTTCATCGATCCGGCTGTGGACCAGCGCACCGGCACCCTGGCGATGCGCCTGGAAGTGGATAACCCGGACCATCTGCTCCATGCCGGGCAGTTCGCGCGGGTGCAGGTGGCGGCGGCCGTGTTGAGCGACGCCATCGTGCTGCCGCAGCGCGCCATCCTCGACCTGCAGGGCAAGAACTACGTCTGGATCGTCGACGGCGAGAACAAGGC
>JAQGNS010000499.1 GCA_028291705.1 Nevskia sp. | reverse complement strand
CGGCACGGCGTAATGCAGGAACCAGAAGGCGCGGCTGGCCGCGAGGCCGTGCACCAGTACCAGGTCGGGGCCTTCGCCCATTTGCTGGTAGGCGAGGTTTACGCCGTTGAGGGTGGCTTCAGCCATGGTTCCGGTACGGCGATGAATAACTGGATTTGGTCATTCCCGCGAAGGCGGGAATCCGGTGATGTCGGGTCGAACGGCGTCCCGGGTAGCGCTGCGCGCTTCCCGGGCTACGGTGGAGTCGGCACTCCGAGGGGCGATGCGACCCTCAGAGCTGGGCGGCCAGGAAGTCGGCGATCTGGCCGATGGAGAGGTCGTCGACGTAACGGCCGTCCTTCATCAGCAGCTTGTCGAAGGCCACTTTCTTGTGGGTGATATCCTCTTCGATGGCCACCACCAACTGGATGATGTCGATCGATTCGAAACCCAGGTCGGCCAGCAGCGTGGTGCTGCGGTCCATCTGGCCTTCGAACTCGCTGTCCCAATCCTGGGTGAAGTCCTTGAGCAGGGCGGCGAGCTGGGGCACCAGCTGTTCGCTGGTGAGTTTGCCGTTGGAAAGGTCGTTGGCCATGTTTTCTCGCATCATTCCATGTAACCGAGCATCTGCAACTGCTCGATGATCTGCTTCTTTTCGTTGTCGTCCATTTCCTCGGACTTCTCGTGCTCGCCGCCGCGGACGGTCGGCGCGCCGATCTTGACCGGGTTTTCCGACAGCCAGTTGCCGTTGAAGAAGCTCTCGGCCACCTTGCCTTCGAAGTCTGATGGCGTGGGCAGGCCCAGGCTGTGCAGCAGGGTCGGGGCGACGTCGACGATCTTGCGCTTGCCGACCATGCCTTCGGCGCTGATGCCGGCGCCGTAGGCCATGAAGATGCCGTCCGGGTGGTGGGTGCCGATCGGGTTGGGGCGCTTGACCACGGGCGGCTTGACGTTGCGGATGGAGACGAAGCCGTTGTCGCGCAGCACCAAAGTCAGATCACAGGCGTCCTTCATGTGGGCGCCCTGGAACCAGTCTTCGCGCTTGAGCACGTCGACGATGACCGGCTCGCCGTCGTCGTTGCGCAGCTTCTTCAGGTCTTCGATCAGCTTGTCGCGGACGCGGTTGTAGTCCTTCTTCGGGATGCCCGGGTCGCCCGGCTTCTCGGCGACGCGGATGTAGATGCCGTTGGAGGAGGGCGTGCGGCAGTAGGCGACGGTCTTGCTCCAGTCCAGGTTGGCGAAGTCCGAGGCTTCGCGGCGCAGGGCCTGCTCGCTGCCGTCGCTCTCGGCCCACTTGAGGTAGCCGAGGTCTTCCAGGTAGCTGTTGATGCGCAGCACTTCGACGGTGGCGGTGAAGCCGTGGTCGGAGGCGAAGAACACCTGCGCTTCCGGGCCGACCAGCTCGACCAGGCGCTTGATGTAGCGGTCGACGTTGCCGAAGTATTCGCGGCAGACGCCGCGCACGCGGTTGTAGAGTTCGCTGCGCTCGGCCGGCATCAGGGCCGGATCGAGGAACTGCCAGGCCTGGTGCTGGATCTTGTCGGTGCCGTCGAACATCACCGCCATCAGGTCCGGCTTGTCGTTGGCCAGAATGTATTCGGCGATGTGGAACCACTGCTCTTCACGCGGCAGGTGGTAGCGCACCCAGTTTTCCATGTCGGCGTCGGACAGGCTTTCCATGGCCTGCTTTTCCTTGTCGAAATCCCAGGCCAGTTCCTTCGGGTCGAAGCCGGGGATGGCCTGCTTGATGCGCTCGAACAGGCCCTGCGGATGGGAGTTGCGGCGCAGGTGCTTGGCCGGGATGAAGCCGGGCACGATGGCGCCGTTGGTTTCCTTCGGCGGCGGCGCGGTCAGCGGGAAGTTGAGCGCGGCGATGGTCTTGCCGGCGCGCGAGGCGATCGACCAGATCATTTCGGCGTCGACGTCGCGGCTGTCGTAGAGGGTCCAGTAGACTTCGCCGCCCTTGTCCTCGGCGCGGATGAAGTCGAACACACCGTGTTCGCCGGGGCCCTTGCCGGTCATGATGCTGGTCCAGGCCGGCGGGGTCAGCGGGTTCGGGGTGGAGCGCAGCTTGGCGCGCACGCCCTTGGCCATGAGACTGGCCAGGAACGGCATGGTCACTCCTTCGCCGGGCAGGTCCTTGGTCATCTCGTTGAGGACGGTGTAGGTGCAGCCATCCATGCCGATGAAAAGCGTCTTGGTCGTCATCTTATGCGTCCGTTCGATCCCTTAACTGTAATTCGATTGAATGACACTCAGGCCCGCGCCTGCAGCGGCGCGGCACCCGCATCCCCTTCGGCGCGGCACAGGGCGAAGATTTCCGCCGCCGCGTTGTGCAGTTCTACCCGGTACTCGATGCCGCCGTGGCGTACCCGGGCCAGCAGCTGCCCCGCTCCGCCGCCGGCTTCGACCGCGGTGATGATCCAGTCCAGCGGCCGGCCGTCGAGTCCGCTGCCGGAGGCCTTGGCTGCCGCTTCCTTGGCGCACCACAGGGCCACCGCGGCCTGCTTCTGCGCGGGGGCGGGCAGGCTGCGCAGGAATTGCTGCGCTTCGGCGGCGCTGAAGGCGCCGGCGATGAAGTCTTCGGCCTCGATGCGTTCGATGCGCTGGTAGTCTACGCCAAGCCGTGCGCTGGCCGGCGCGCAGGCGGCGAGGGCGCCGCGGCTGCTGTGGCTGATGGAGACCGCCGGGGCGGCGATGCCGGCCGGCAGGCCCCAGACGCGCGAAACGTAGGGCTGGCCACTGGGAGCGTTGGAGATTTCGATATCGGCGCTGGCCAGCTGCAGGCCGTGCTGCTGCGCCAGCCATTCGCGCACCGCTTCCTTGGCGGCGATGCGGCCGACCAGCCATTCCTCGCGGCGCGGACCATTGGCCGGCAACTCGCGGTAGAAGATGCGGCGCTCGTCGGTATTCAGCACCAGGTTGGCGATCATGCGCTGCCACAGCCCGCCGCCCTGGTCGAGGTAGCCCTCGGCGAAGGGCTGCAGCAGGCGCGCGGCCATGCCGCGCTGGGCCAGGGCCTGCGTCATCCACGGATCCGACATGAAGCGCGTCACCGGATCGATGCGGAAGTGGTGCAAATTCTTGGCGATGGTGAAGGTGCGGCTGCCCCAGTTGGCGGCGCGCACGATCAGTCGGCCCTGTTCGTCGAACACGTCGAAGTGGGCTTCGATGCGCACGCCGTCCTTGTGGGCGACGTCGCCGCGGCAGATCAGGCGGGAGCCGGCAGGGGGTGGATCGGCGTACTGGGTGTAGTGCCCGACCTGGAACGGGAAGCAGGTCCAGTCCCAGGAGAATTTCTCGGTGAGCCAGTAGGCGGCGAGCTGGCCGACGGCGTCGAGCAGGGCGCCGTCCATGCGCATGGTGGGCTGGGTGGTGAAGCTGAAGTAGTCGGCGGTGGAGATGGCCGTCATGTCGGCTTCGATGGCCGTCTCGGACCAGCGCCGCAGGTGCGTCACGCCTTGCAGGCGCGGGCCGTGGAACATGCCGTGGCTGTACAGCTCGCCGGCCGGGTTGTTGATGGCGCCGCGTTCCTTCGGGCTGGTCCAGGCGCGCACCGTGGGTGCCGCCGGGAAGGCGGTGGCCAGTACCACCAGGCCCTCGAAGACGGCGACGCCGAGGGCCGGGCCGCGGCCTTCTTCCTGGAGGAACAGGCGCACCATCACGCGCGTCTCACCGGCCGCGCCGGCAGACGCTTGCTTCTCGGCGACGATGCGCAGGCGCAGCGGGCCGTCCTCGGCGCCGAGCCAGCGGCTGCCGCGGGCGTTCTCGATGCCGATGACCTTGAGGCTGCTGCCGGCCAGGCTGGAGCCGGCCTCGGCCAGGATCTCCATGCTCAGGGTGAAGGGCATGACGATGAGCGAGCGCAGGCCCGGCTGCTGGGCCGACGGCGCGGGGCCGATGGCGTGGTCGCGCAGGAACAGGTGCGTGTCCGGGTCGTAGCTGCATTCCATCACCAGCCGCTCGGCGCTGCGTTCGACCACGCGGCCGAGCAGGGGATAGGCGGGATCACCATTGCCGCCGGCAGGGGCCGCGACGGCTTGCGGCTGGCCGGCGAAG
>JAQGNS010000477.1 GCA_028291705.1 Nevskia sp. | reverse complement strand
CGATGAAGTTGAAGACGGCCGGCATTTCCTGCTTGCTGGCATTCGGCGTGGGGGTGGTATCGACTCCGGCCCTGGCCAAGGTGTCGGCCGAACAGGCTGCCCAGCTCGGCGGCGACAAGTACACCTGCACCGGCGCGGAGAAAGCGGGCACGCCCGGCGGCGTTGCGGAATTCAGCGGCAAGTGGCTGGACTCCTGGCCGGGCATGAAGAACAAGGGCGGCTACGAGCCCGGCCCCTATGCCGATGAGAAGCCGCTGTTCACCGTCACCGCGCAGAACATGGCGCAGTACGCCGACAAGCTCACCGACGGTCAGAAGGCCTTGTTCAAGCGCCATCCCGAATCGTTCCGCATGATCGTCTACCCCAGCCACCGCGACTTCCGCGTGCCGGACTGGGTCTGCGGCGTGATCAAGCGCAACGCCACCAACGCCGAACTGGTGCATGACGGCCTGGGCACCAACGGCGAGACCGGCGCCATCGCGTTCCCGTTCCCGCAGAGCGGCCAGGAAGCGGTGTGGAACATGATCCTGCCGTACCGCGCCTGGACCGAGGCCTCGGTGTACGACATCGCCGACGTCTACGGCAACGGCAGCATTTCCTGGGGCAAGCAGCGCTTCCGCACGCTGAGCATGTTCACCGACCCGAATCACCGCAGCACCGCGCAGGATCAGATCAGCTCCTACTTCTACAACGAGGAAATCTCGCCGCCGCGCGACAAGGGCTCCATCGGCATCGGCTGGCAGCCCAGCGATTTCCACAACGATCGCACCCAGACCTGGCAGTACAACCCGGGTACGCGTCGCGTGCGGCAGTCGCCGGAAGTCGGCTTCGATTACCCGATTCCGCCGGCAGGCCTGCGCACCATCGACGACGACTACCTGTTCCAGGGCAATCCGGAGCGCTTCAACTGGAAGATCGTGGGCAAGAAGGAATACTACGTCCCCTACAACAACTTCCGTTCCAACGATCCGTCGCTGAAGCTCACCGACATGATCAAGCCGAACACACCCAATCCGGATTACCAGCGCTACGAGCTGCACCGGGTGTGGGTGGTCGAGGCCAGTCTCAAGTCCGACTATCGGCACATCTACAAGCGCAAGGTGCTGTACGTGGACGAGGACACCTGGCTGTCGCTGTGGTCCGAAGCCTACGACGCGCGTGACCAGCTCTGGCGCACCTCGTTCATCGACTACCACTACTCGGCGGAATGCGAGTGCTATCACCGCGGCGTGTCGGTGTATCACGACCTCACCGCGGGCGCCTACGAGGCCACCTACCTGGTCAACGAGTCGGGAGCCGCCAACTGGTGGAAGCTCAACGATCCCGCCAATACGCCGGACCTGTACAGCCCCAAGGTAGCGGCGACCTCAGGTCACTGATGCGCCAGGCGCAGTCAATCGAATAAGCAGTCCGCCCCGGATAACGGGGCGGCGGGCAACGCCGCGAGAGCGTGCCCGGACCAGATATCAGAACAATTATCGGGAGGAGAATAATGAGAACCCAACCAGGCAAGACACATCCGGCCAAGACCGGCCTGAAGCTGCGCCGCAGCGCCCTCGCGCTGGGCATCGCCGCGCTGGCGGCGGGGCCGGCGCAGGCTGGCACATTCAGCGTGGCCGACGGCATCGACGCGGAATACAAGCTCACGGTCAACTACGGTGTGTCGATGCGCCTGAAGGATGCGAGCAACGATCTGATCAATGGCCCAATCAATCCGACTTCGAAGCTGCCGACCACCATCAACTTCGACGACGGTGACCGCAACTTCAAGTCCGGCAGCCTGATCAACAACCGCATCAGCGGCCTGGCCGAGTTGATCCTGCGTGGTCCCAACTACGGCATCGCGCTGAGCGGTGACGGCTTCTACGACCAGGCCTATCACCATCCGAACAACAATGACTCGCCGGATACGGTCAACAAGACCGAGCAGCCGTTCAACCGCTTCACCGACGGCGCGCGCTACTACGACGGCCAGCGCGTGCGCCTGCTCGACGCCTATGCCTACGGCAACTGGCGTCTCGGCCCGCACCAGGACATCGACCTGCGCGTCGGGCGCCAGGTGGTGGCCTGGGGCGAGGCCCTGTTCTTCTCCGGCATCGCCACCGCGCAGGCGCCGGCCGACGCCTCCAAGGCCTTCGTGCCCGGCGTCGAGACCAAGGACATCCTGCTGCCGAGCAACCAGATCGCGGTGAAGGTGGGTCTCACCGACGACCTCACCTTCCAGGGCTATTACAAGCTGCAGTACAAGGCCACCGAGCTGAGCCCGGTCGGCGATTACTTCTCCACTACCGATGTGGTCGGCCCCGGTGCCGAGTTCATCTACCTGACGCAGAACCCGTTCTATGGTCTGACCGTGCTGCCGGCGCCGCTCAACATCCCGCTGGGGCAACTGATTCCGGGCACGCCGCAGAACTGGACCGCCACCCGCGGCCCCGATCTCAAGCCTACGGCTTTCGGCCAGTACGGCCTCAGCCTGCTGTATCAGCTCACACCGCAGACCAGCGTCGGCGGTTACTACCTGCGTTATAGCGACACCGCTCCCAGCACGGTGCTGACCCAGGGTTACCAGACACTGCTGGCGCCGCTGAGCGTCCTGCCGCCAGCCTTGCAAGGCGTGCTGCAAGCTGTCGAGTCCGGCATCCTGCAAGGACAGCCGGCGCCGCCGGTCAATCTGCCGCTGACCTCGCAGGCCATCGGCGTGCAGGTGCCGGTGTCCTACAACATCAAGTATTTCGACGGCATCCACATGGGGGCGCTGAGCTTCTCCACCCAGGCACTCGGCGTCAGCTTCGCCGGTGAAGTGAACTACCGCGACGGCATCGACCTGCTGGTCAATCCGGCCAGCCCCACGGTGACGCGCGGCAAGACCACCCAGGCCGATTTCAGCGCGCTGCAGGTGCTGGGGCCGGGCTGGTTCTGGGATTCGCTCAACCTGATCGGCGAAGTCGGCTACATCCATGTCAACGGTGTCGATGCGGTGGGCGGGGTGACCCAGCTCACCAACGGCGCCGGGCCGGGAACCAAGAACGCCTGGGCCTATTCCTTCCTGGCCGCCTTCGACTGGAAGAATGTGTTCTCCGGCTGGGACATCGACGCGCCGGTTACCTTCCAGGGCATCGCCAAGGGGTCGCCGCCGCCGGGCACCTTCGGTTCGCTATGGGGCGAGGGCGATCAGCGCGCTTCGGTGGGTGTGGACTTCAGCTACCTCCAGCGCCTGACGCTGGGCCTGACTTATAGCGCCTTCCTCGGCCGGCCCAACATCGAGCAGCACCCTTACGCCGATCGCGACTACGCCGGTTTCAACATCAAGTACCAGTTCTAGAAGCAGTCTTGATGCGCAGCGATCCGCGCCGGGGTGGAACATCATCCCGGCGCGGATTTCTCGTAGTTACGGAGGCGCCGGCCAACGGTGCCCGGCAGCACTTAGAGCCTATAACACAATGAATCGCGCCTGCGTTGCTGCTCAAAATCGCGTCAGGCAAGGCGGAGGACCTGGCCATGGTGATTCCATGGCCAGGTCTGACAACGCAGCCTGGCGCGATTTTGAGCGCAACCCTTCGGGACGGGGCCATTTTTGCGCATTGCTGCGCCGGCCAGAGCGCGCCATGGAATGACCATGCCGCACTCTGTCCGACTTGCACTGCGCAAAAATAGCCGCCGTCGCAGGCGCGATTCATTGTGTTATAGGCTCTTAGGCAGGGTGGTGACGCATGCGTAATGAATACCCGCAGGTATCCGCAACCGGCCAGGCTCCCGCGCGGCTGCGGCTATGGCTGCTGTATCTCACCCTGGGCTCCTGCGGCTGCCTCATCGCGCTGCTGTTCTGCGCTGTGGCGCCGGTATTGCCGGCGTTGGCGGAACATTTCGGCGGCGGCACCGGCGGTGCCTTTTCGGCGCAGATGGTGATGGCGGTATCCACGCTCGGCATCATCGCCGGCGCTTCGCCCGCGGGTTGGCTGGTGGAGCGGCGCGGCGGACGTACAGTACTGCTGGCCAGCCTGGCGCTGTACACGCTCAGCGGCACCGCGGCGCTGTATGTGGATGGAAGGGGCGCGCTGCTGGCCTCGCGCTTCGTCCTCGGCCTGGCCACCGGCGGCCTCATCACCGCTTCGGTGGTGCTGATCGGCCAGCACTTCGATGCGGCGGCGCGTGCGCGTTTCCTCGGCTACGCCAATGCCGCGGGCGCCGTGGCCGGCGTGTCCGGCGGCGTGCTGGCCGGGGTGATCGGTTCGGTGGGCGGGTGGCGTGCGCCGTTTGCCCTGTATGGGCTCGGCCTGGTGCTGCTGCTCAGCGGACTTGCCGCGGCGCGGGTCAAGCCCGGCCCCGGCCCCGGCGCCGAACCGGCGGCGTCCAAGGGCGGGTCCTCCGGCATCCTGGCGCTATGGCCGATCTACCTGACCATACTCTGCGCCTACGTGGTGGTATTCATGACCACCACGCAGGTCTCCTTCCTGCTGGCGGCCAACGGCACCTCCAGCCCGGCCGTGGTTGGCCTGGTGCTGTCGGGTGCCAGCCTGCTGGCGGCGGTCGGCGCCTGGCTTTACGGTCGCGTCGCGGCAAGGCTGGGGCGCGGGCGGCTGCTGGCCCTGGCCCTGTTCCTGCTGGGTGCCGGCTGCGCCGTGATGGGCCTGTGGACGCAGCCCACCATGACTTTTGCCGGCTGCTGCCTCACCGGACTGGGCGGCGGCCTGCTCAACGTCTACTTCCCGGTATTGCTGATGGATCTGGCGCCGCTGCCGGTGCGCGCCCGCGCCCTGGGCCTGCTCTACACCGTCCAGTTCTTCGGTGACTTCATCAATCCCTTCGTCATCTATCCTCTGCGCCAGAGTTTCGGTATCGAGGGCGCCTTTGTCGCCATCGGCGGACTGATGTTCGCGGGAGCGCTCGCGGCGGCTTTGCGCGGCGGTTTCGGCGGCAGCGCGCCGCGGCAGGTCGCGGCATAGCTCTGAGCGGCTAATTTCCCGGCAGCGCCGCCTGCGAAATGTGCGAGCGCATGTAGTCGCGCGGGCTGACGCCGACGATCTTGCGGAAGGTGTTGCTGAACTGGCTCTGGTCGTAGAAGCCCAGCGACAGCGCCAGCTCCGACAGGGACTGTCCGCGCCGCCGCAGCGCCTGCTTGGCGCGCTCGACACGGGCGTGCAGCAGGTACTGGTAGGGCGGCAGGCCGGTGCTGTTCTTGAAGCGGCGGCAGAAGCTGACGGTGTTCAGGCCCAGCATGGCGGCCATGTCATCCAGGGCCGGCTTCTCGTCCAGCCGTGTTTCGATCAGCTCCAGCACCCGGCGCAGGTCGGCGGGGTTCAGCTTCTGCTCGCGTACCGGCCGCGTATCGGGGCAGCGGCAGTAGGTCTTCAGGTAATGCGAGGTGACGCCGCGGGCGATGTGGCCGATGAACAGGTCGCCGGCAGGTGACGGCGACATCAGGTCCTGGTGCAGCGCCAGCATGCTGTACTTGAGGCAGTCGTCTTCCACCACCAGCAGTTCATGCTCGTTGGGGAAGACAATTTGCGATTTGGTGAATTCACGCAGCAGGGAGGGGCCCACTTCCAGCAGCATGCAGGTCTGGCGGCCGCGCCAGGAGCCTTCCCAAACCGCGCCCGGCGGAATGGTGGCGATGCTGGCGCCGGACACCGAGTAATAGGGCGCTCCCCGGGTGGGGAAGATCTGGGTGTGGCCGCTCACCGACAGCCAGAAGCACAGGCGGTTGCGGTCCTGCCCGGTCGAATAGCGTGGGGTGAACTCGTCCAGTTCCAGCACCGCGCAATGCGTGCTGTCGCCGCCGAATTCCCGCACGGTTTGGAATGGGTGCAGATTGGGGCGCAGATTGGTATGCATGCTGCTCATCGACTCACCAGACGCACGATTCTCACGATGCGGTCCTCCTCCGTCGCAGCCTTGGTTTTTTTCACGACTCTTGCAGCGGTCGCGTTATGTCAGTTCTAGACCAATAAAGGCCCTTGGTCCTCACGCAAAAGGATGAGCGTGCCCGCATGGCGGAGCGACGGTTGCCGGCTGTTGCAGTGCGCAAAAGCACCTCGGGTTTCGGCATCGGTTCCGAGCATTTCCCGCACAATAGGGGTAGGCTGCGCAACTTCCGAGGGGATGGCCCCCGCATTATGGTCCGACTGCATTGAAGTCCGCCCAGGTACCCGCTGCACACGAACTGACTCTTGCCCTGAGCCGTGATGGCTACGCCTTCGTGCCGGCCGCGCGGATGCGCGAACTGGCCGGCGCGATGCCGGACTGGGACGGGTTCGCCGCCAGCTGGGATGACCTGCACCTGGATACCCACATGGCGGACGGCGGCCG
>JAQGNS010000396.1 GCA_028291705.1 Nevskia sp. | reverse complement strand
TCCTCGAAGTCCGCCGCCGAGAACACCAGCATCTCGCCGGCGCCGTTGAGCTTGTAGAAATCATCGCCCTGCTGGTAGCGGTTGTTGCCGGTCCAGCCGACGAAGTCCGCAACCTCTTCCTTCGGCTTCTGGGTGAACAGGTTGTAGGCGATGCGCAACGTGAGTTGCCCCTCGCGGTGCAGGGTATCGATGACCTTGTAGTCGTCGGGATAATTCTGGAAGCCGCCGCCGGCATCGATGACCGAGGTGATGCCGAGCCGGTTCAGCTCGCGCATGAAGTGACGGGTGGAGTTGATCTGCTGCTCGTAGGGCAGCTTCGGTCCTTTCGACAGGGCGGTGTAGAGCAGCATGGCATTGGGCTGGGCCAGCATCAGGCCGCTGGGCTCGCCCGCCGCGTCCTTGACGATGGTGCCGCCCGGAGGATTGGGCGTGTCGCGCGTATAGCCGGCGGCGCGCAGGGCGGCGCGGTTGAGCAGGGCGCGGTCGTAGAGATGCAGGATGAAGACCGGCGTTTCCGGCGCCAGCGCATTGAGCTCGTCCAGCGTCGGCAGGCGCTTCTCGGCGAACTGCTGTTCGCTGAAGCCGCCGACCACGCGCACCCACTGCGGCGAGGGCGTACGCGCGACCTGTTCCCTGAGCATGCGCATGGCGTCGGCCAACGAGGGCACGCCGTCCCAGCGCAGTTCCAGGTTGTAGTTGAGGCCGCCGCGGATGACGTGGATATGCGAGTCGATCAGGCCGGGGATGAGACGGCGCTGCCCGGCGTCGATGATGCGGGTGCCCGCATCGGCGAAGCGCATCACTTCCGCATCGTCGCCCACGGCGAGCAGCACGCCGGCGCCGACCGCCAGTGCGCTGGCCTGCGGCTTGCCGCGGTCCAGCGTGGTGATCCTGGCGTTGCGGACGATCAGTTCGGCGGCGGCGCTCATGGCGCACCGCCGGAGCCGGGCCCATTGCCGGGCTTGGCCGGCTCCACGCAGTCCGGCTTCGGCGCCGCCGGAAGCTGGCCGAGCACGGGCGGGCCGCACTGGGTACTGATCCAGGCTGTGGTCACCGGCTCGGGACCGAGTACGCGCTTGAGCACCGGCACCACCTGCTCGCCCACCAGGATGCCGAGCAGGCCCACCAGGGCGATCACCGGCGGGGCCGGCGATCGCACATTGAGCAGGGCGTAGACGATGCCGACCAGCAGGCCGGCGCCGAGGGAGATGAGGTAGGGCTTCATGGTGAGACTCCTTGATCCGGTGCCGGGTGAAAAGCTATGCCCAGCCCTCGCCTATTCCTTGATGAAGGCGAGCAGTTCGGCGTTGACCCGGTCCTTCATGGTGGTGCACAGGCCGTGCGGCGCGCCCTTGACGACCACCAGGCGCGCGCCCTTGACCAGCTTGGCCGAGAGCAGGGCCGAGTCGGCGATGGGCACGATCTGGTCGTCGTCGCCGTGCAGGATCAGGGTGGGCACGTCGAACTTCTTCAGGTCTTCGTTGAAGTCGGTTTCGGAAAAGGCCTTGATGCAGTCGATCACGCCCTTGAAGCCGGCCTGCATGCCCTGCATCCAGAACGAGTCGCGCACGCCTTCGGAGACCTTGGCATCCGGACGGTTGTAGCCGTAGAACGGGATCGACAGGTCCTTGAAGAACTGCGAGCGGTCGGCCAGCACGCCGGCGCGGATGCCGTCGAACACTTCCAGCGGCAGGCCGCCGGGATTGGCCGCGGTCTTCAGCATCAACGGCGGCACCGCGCCGATCAGCGCGGCCTTGGCCACGCGTTTCGTGCCATGCCGGCCGATGTAGCGGGCGACTTCGCCGCCGCCGGTGGAGTGGCCGACGTGGATGGCGTTCTTCAGGTCCAGCGCTTCGACCAGGGTGGCGAGGTCGTCGGCGTAGGTATCCATCTCGTTGCCTTCCCAGGACTGGCCGGAGCGGCCGTGGCCGCGACGGTCATGGGCGATGCAGCGATAGCCGTGCGAAGCCAGGAACACCATCTGGTCATCCCAGGCATCGGCGCTCAGCGGCCAGCCGTGGCTGAAGACGATGGGCTGACCGCTGCCCCAGTCCTTGTAGTAAATGGCGGTTCCGTCGCGGGTGGTGATGGTGGGCATGGCTGGTTTCCTGGTTCGATGGTCGGAGTGGTGCGGAGACTATTTGTGCGGAGCGGCAGCCGGCACCTTGTATTCCGGATAAACCGACTGCGGCGCCCCGTGCACCATCGTATAGGCATACTCGACGCCGACACCATATGCGCCGCAATGATTTTTCACGATGTCCATGACGGCGTCGTAGCTGTCGCGCTGGGCCCAGTCGCGCTGCCATTCGAGCATCACCGACAGGGCGGTAACCGGCTTCGCGCCGGCCTGGATGACGCGCTTCATGGCGTTGTCGTGGGCCAGCTGGCTGACGTCGCCGCAGCAGTCCTCGACCACGTAGACCTCGAAGCCGTCATGGATCGCCTGCACTGTCGGCAGCGCCACGCAGGTCTCGGTCCACAACCCGGCCAGCACGATCTTCTTGCGGCCGCTCTTCTTCACCGCGGCGACGAAGTTCTCGTCGTCCCAGGAGTTCATGCTGGAGCGCTCGATCGGCACCTGCTCCGGATACACCGCCTGGATCTGCGGCCACATATTGCCGCTGAAGGCCTTGGTCTCGACCGTGGACAGGATCACCGGCACGTCGAAGACCTTCGCCGCCTTGGTCAGGATGAGGTTGTTGTTGATGATCGACTGGCGGTCGAAATTGGCCACGCCGAACAGCATCTGCGGCTGCAGGTCGATGATGGTGACTACGCAATTGTCGGGGGTCAGCAAGCCTTTTTCGCTGCGCTTGGCCCGGCCTGAATTATTGGACATGGTGTACTCCTGACTCGCGTTGACGGGCAATCCGGTCGCCACGGTTGCGGCAGGCCGGCTTGGGTGTGCTCTACTCGGGGCATCCATAGTTACCGCTGGCTTCGCGGCGGGATTGAACAAACGTGCCGGGGTTTGTACAAGGCTGCTGTTTTCTCGGGCACCTGCGTCGTCTAGCGCCGTGCGTGCCGGTAGGCACTGGGCGTGGTGCCGGTGAGCCGGGTGAAGCAGCGGCTCAGGTGGCTCTGATCGGAGAAGCCGACCGCCTGAGCGATCTCCGCCATGCTGTGCTCGGACCCGGCCAGCAGTTGCGCCGCCTTCTCCACCCGCTGCTGCGTCAGGTAGTGATGCGGGGCGACGCCGACGCTGTTCTTGAAGGCGCGCGCGAAATGCGTGGGTGAAAGGCCGGCCACGGCGGCGAGCGCTTCCACCGGTAGGGTCCGCTCCAGGTTGTTGCGGATGTACTGGTCCAGGCTGCGCAGGATTCCCGGCGGCAGGCCACCGCGCGGCAGGGCCTGCGTCACCGCGGGCGGTGAGCCGGACAGTTGCGCCAGCCGTGGACGGGTGTGCAGTGCGGACCGGGCGGCGTTGCGGTAAGCGCCTGCGGCGGCTTCCGGCGGCGTAGCCAGGCCCTGCCATTGCGCGCCGCTCTCGTTGCGCCGCAGGGACACGGCGAGGTCTTCGGCGCCCTTGCCGCGCAGCGACACCGGGTAACGGTCGAACACGTCGCGCAGGTACACGCCGGCCTCGATGCAGGCGGCGGGCAGCGCCAGGGCGCGGCGCGCGTGGCGGTCGGCGGCGACGATGCGATGGTCGGCGTCCACCGCCAGCAACACCGCCGGGGCATCGCTTTCCGCTGGCTCCAGCGCGAAGGTCCAGTGGCGGCGATGGCTCTCGCGAAAGTCGCGCTCCTCGATGGCGCGGCTCCAGTACATGGCCAATGCCAGCGCCAGCAGGTGGGAACGTTCTGAGACCTCGCTGGCGTTGCTGGCCAGGGTCAGCACGGCCTTGAGCTTGCCCGCGGTATCGAAGATCGGCGCGCCGGAACAGCTCAGGCCCGAGTAGCGCCGGTTGAAGTGCTGCTGGCGATGCACGCTCAGCGCGCGCTGCTCGACGATGCAGGTGCCGATGCCGTTGGTACCCTCGGCCTGCTCGCTCCACACCGCGCCCGCCTGGGCGCCGCAGTCGGCGAAGCGCCCGGCATCCTCGGCGCGGCAGTAGCGTTCGATGATGACGCCGCCGGGATCGGCGAGCAGGCTGGCGTAGCCCAGGGGCCGCACCACGGCGTAGAGGGCGTTGATCTCTTCCTGCGCGGCCGCAAGGATCTGCTCCAGCGGTGCACGCAGGTGCTTCACTTCGGCCGGCGAAAGAATCCGTGGGCCGTTG
>JAQGNS010000388.1 GCA_028291705.1 Nevskia sp. | reverse complement strand
GCGACGGCGCGCGGGCCCAAGGGAATCGCCTTAGGGAAATCGCCTTCATCCATTCGACGGTAGATTTCGGTCTTCGAAAGCCCTGTGCGTTCCTTGACTTCAGGAAGGCGAACCAACCTCGTTGCAGTCATGGCCAAACCCCAAGCGGTATGCGAACGTCCCGTAGCGGACGTGGCAACAATTCCATCCGGCCAAACTCTCGTACACGGAATAATTCAGCGTGAGGTGGCGCGATTGGAGCGAAAATGTGGAATCGTCAGCGCCTGAATCCCTGAACCACCGATTGCCGCGACTGTTGGTTAGTCGCTCGCCTGCGACGTAATCAAAGTGTGGCGGCGAGTTGATCACTATGAATACTCTGAGGACGGGGATGAGCCCGCAATGATGTGCCGAGTGCGGTCGTACCCGGCGACGCCAGGAGTGGCTCAGATCAACCCATACCGGTCGATCGCGAATGTCGGCTTCGGGATGCCGATCCGTGTTTCTGTGATTTGTTTGGAGTTAGGCGAAGAGCCGTTACAAGTCGTCAGGCGATTTCCATCGTTTTATTGATAGGCGGTTACCCTCCAGATCAATCAAGTAGCGACGGCAGATCATGAAATCAGATAGTTTTTCCACTGATCCGGCGGAAGCTTGATATTGCTGGCTCCCCTGCGAACATAGAGGCATTGTTCGTTTCGAATCGTGACGGGAATGGCCTGGGCTTTGGTCACTTCTAGGATAACTACGAGAGCGCTATCGAATCTCGTATGCGCGAGCCTTAGGGAAATCTCTCCATCCACTGAATCCTTTAACCGGCTTAGCAGCGCACCGCAGTACCGCTTTGCCACTGCGTCATCGATATCAGCTTTGGCCCAAGTTCTGAGATATTGATCCGCCCCAGAAACGGTTCCGTCGTCTTCAATCCCAAGGTAGATATGCCCACCGCTGGTATTTGAGAAGGCAACGACGGTTCTGAGGATCTCACGGAGTTTTGTGTTTTTGCTGACGGAGCCGATGTCGTAATCGGGCGGGACCAGGGGCTTGTACTCGACATTCAATCCCTCGCCGTTATGCAGCGCCTCCCTGACCTGATCCGCCAGGTTCGGCTTCAGGGCGCCCAGCACGTCTCCGGTACCGGCCAGCCGGGAAAACCGGTCTTCACGGTGAAAATCGTAGATCGTCCCTTCACTATCGATCAGGTAGTACTCGATCCGGTCGGCTGACGCCGGCAGAAAAACCACCGTCCTCAAATTGGCGATCGGCGTATCGATCTGATGCATCTCCCGGCCTTCCCAATACGCGCCCTTGATGCAAAGGAACAACTTGTACGCCTCGCTACCAGCGACTTCGATATTGAGGGTTTGCGCGTCGGAAAACGCCGCAGTGGAGACGTAGGCGCGCTCCTCCGGCATCATGAAAATGATGCTGCCGACCCTACCGTCCCGATTCCCGTGAAAAACCCGCAATGGCAACCATGCCTGGGCGGCGGTATCGGCATCCGGATAGTAAGGTTCCTGACGGGCTAACAGCACGTTGTCCCAACCGCCGATTCCTTGCTGCGAAAATTGCAGCTTCACCACACGCCCAGAACGCCGCATGTATTCGTTGCCTGGAGATACCTGTTCCGTACACCACTGCACCGTAACGCTTCGCTGCACAATGACCTGTCCGAAACGAACTTCGCCGCCACGGACCTGTTCGATAAACGTCAGGCATTCATCGCCCGTGAGAACATCTTCGAACAGTAGCGCGGTCTTATACTGATGTGAATGTGTCGGCTTGGGCATCTCCTGACCGGGCAGGAACGATTCAACCGTGCAGGCAGCCAATTCCCAACGCGTGCTGTTCTCAATCAGAATGGCCCGGCGCCGAAATCGGCGAACAGAACGGTTCACCTCAAACTGCGACAGGAGCCAATCCGGCGGGAGGGGACCATAATTCGGGTTCATGTGGCAGCGTAGTCTTTTAGTGAAGAGCGCAATGCGCCAATACGCACAATTGGAGCTAGGCAAAGTCTAACTTTTAAGATAACGCCAGTGTGAATCACCAGCACGGTCCCAAAGCACGATAGCACCTAACTATGCCGGAATATGGACAATGCAAGCTCTGCCTGCCGGACAGGCCTATCGAGCTCAGACAGAGTCACTACCTGCCCGCGGCTATTTATCGTGTGCTGCGCGATGAGGCAGAAAGAAATCCCAATCCGGTCATGCTCAACGAGAGGGGAGTCGTTCGCACTTCACGGCAAATGATGGCGCCGCTGCTCTGCGCTAACTGTGAGGATCGACTCAACAAGGGTGGTGAGCGATGGACCCTGGCAAACTGCATCCGCAGGGACGGAAGCTTCCCTCTCGCCGAGTTGCTCGCCTCGCGTTCTCCAGACATAGCGTCGGATACTGACACCACGACGAAGATGTATTTCTCCTCCGGCATCCCGGAGGTCGACGCGTCCGCAATCCGGTACTTCGCGGCTAGTGTCTTCTGGCGCGGTGCCATCCATCCGTGGGACGGCACCATACCCGTCAGGCTCGGACCTTACCAGGAGAAGTTCCGGCGATACCTGATGGGCCTACAGTCGTTCCCTGAAAACAGCGCCCTGTGGGTTGTTGTCAGGGAAGGGAAGGAGGCGAGCCGCCTCACTTACTCACCCGTAGGTGCGCGCCAGGGGGATTGCCACATTTTCCGTTTCCCGATGCCCGGGCTTGCCTTCGTTCTCTTGGTCGGCAAACAGATCCCGGCGAGGCCACGGGATTATTGCTTCGTTCGCGGTCAGGGAAACCCTATCATCGTCACATCGAACCTTGAGCGGTTGCTCATCGATGAGGCGGTAGCGATGCGCCGTATGAGCCTCGGCATTGCCGATAACCGCCTCCAGAAAAGACACTGAAGTCCGCTCTGCGGCCCGAGCCGCCGTCCTCCAATCAAAGTAGCAACCTTCTTAGGGGCCATCAGACATGAAGTCCACCATCCATCAGACACTGGACCGCTGGCGACAGGCCCTGGTGCACGAAATCCCCCTGTCCGGTCTTCTCAACCGCAACAGGACCGCACACAAGTGGAAGAGCGGGTATCGCGCCCTGGTGCTGCGAGAGACCCTGTTCTGGCGGATGCACGACACGCTCAAGCAAGTGATGCTGTTGGCCGAGCATCACCACGGCTTGGGGGCGCAGATCCTATTGCGCAGCGCAATTGAGTGCCTGGCCTTGATGACCTATTCCAATCAGCGCCTTGCGGCGCTGGTCGAGGGCAAGCTCGGCTTCTTCGACTACCTGGACGTCAACTCCAAGCTGCTCCTGGGCTCCAAGGACAAATCCACGAAGCACGAAGCGGTCAACATCCTGACTGTGCTCCAGAAGGTCGACCAGCGCTACCAGGGCATCCTGCCGTTCTACAACATGATCTCGGAGACCGCGCACCCGAATTTCCACGGGGTCTGCTCCGGCTACTCCCAGGTCGACACCGCCACGCATGTCACCCACTTCTCCAACCGCTGGGCGACTTGGTGGGGGCCACACCAGGACAACATGGTGGAGAACTGCCTGGAGTGGTTCGAGCACGAATACAGTACGGTCTTCCCCGGGCTGTTCGAGAGGATGGAGGCATGGGTGACGGAGCATGACGGCGAGCTTGAAGCCGAGAACCAGCGGCGCGCAGCAGCCGGCCGCAAATAGCCGCTGCTCGGGTCAACCCTGGGCAGTAGTGCGCCCCGTGGCGAGGTCGTAGTCGAGGTGTTGGACGTTGGCGTCCTCGACCAGCTGCCGAAAAGCTTCTTCCGATTCCTCGGCGACGATGAAGGGATATTGCTGGGAGGCGCGGTTCGGGGTGATATCGTATAGCAGCTGGCCATCGCGGGTGCGCACGACCGAGTGCGCGGTGAATCGGACGAGGTCAAGCAGGTATCCGAAGGCGAAAAACACCCAGCCCCTCACTGCCTCAAGGTTCGGATCGTTGTCGCGCGCTACCGAGGCATTGGCGTGGCAGTGGTTCGGCTGCGGGCTCCAATCGCCGATAACCAGCTGCGCCCGTGGCACCAGCACGCCGCTATCCCGGCACTCGTACAGGCGCCTGCCGTAGGCTTGTAGGTCAAACCCGCTGTCCATCGTTCTCCCGTGCCCCATTTGGCTATGCCTGACGCTGAGGGCTAGATCGGGAACATACAAGAGCTTTAGCGCTGACAGTTCCCCCTGCACGCGGGTAGGGCGTCCGCCTGTTTGTTGGAGTGCCGCTCGGCGTCGGGAATTTCGGCCGACTGAAATGGCTGGTGGGGAGGCTGACGCGTCAGCAACGCGGCGAACCTGCCCACCAGCCGAGAAGCCCATGGCCGAGCTCAGGTCAGGCCATCACGCAGCCTTGCGCACGCGCGGACGCGCCGCCTCCGCCTTCAACCGGTCGAGGTAGTCGGCCCAGTCCTGCATCATCTTCCGGCGTTCCTTCAGATATTTAGACCGGTCGTAGGTGTCTCCCAGAGGTCCGGGCGTACGATGCGCGAGCTGGCGCTCGATGGCGTCGGGTGACCACCCCAGCTCCGCCAGCATGGTCCGCGCCATCGCGCGGAAGCCATGGGCCGTCATCTGGTCCCCGGAGTATCCCAGGCCGCGGAGGGCCGCTGTCACGGCGTTCTCGCTCATGGGCCGGTGCCGAGTTCGGGCGTTCGGGAACACATACCGAGGTACGTCCGGCGCGGCGGCGACGCCATGGTCGGTAAGCGGCCGAAGCTCACGCAGGATCGCGACCGCCTGTTTGCACAGCGGCACGATGTGTTTCACTTTGGTCTTGCTGACGAAGTAGCGCCAGGACGGGTCCTGGCCGTCGAGCTCGAATTCCGGCCACCGGGCATGGCGCATCTCGCCCGGCCGGACAAACAGGAGTGGCGACAGCCGGAGCGCCGCCGTGACCTCCGGCGTGCCGCGGTAACCCTCAATGGCAAAAATCAGGGGGCCGACGTCTTTGGGCTCGGTTAGGGCCGCGAAATGTTGGGTCGGAGCCTTCGGTTTGAGCGCTCCGCGCAGATCGCGACAAGGGTCGGATGGCGCCCGGCCGCTGGCGATGCCGTAGCGGAACACTTCGGAGACCCGTGCCTTCACCCGGTGCATGGTTTCGAGCTTGCCAGTCGCCTCGATGACGCGCAGCAGCCTCAGGATGTCCATCGGTTGGATCTGGGCCATCGGCATGTCCCCGATGTAGGGCAGGGCGTAGTCGAGCATCCATTTGGCCTTGTTGTGGGTGCCCGCGGCCATCGATCCAGCCTTCATCTGCAGCCATTCGGCCGCGATCGCCCGAAAAGTATTGACAGCTTCCTGGGATTTGCGCGCGGCCTCGGCCTGTCGGTGTAAACTAGGGTCAACTCCTGTCGCCAAGAGCTTGCGTGCCTCCTCGCGGCGTTCCCGGGCAAGCTGGAGCGGCACCTGCGGATAGGCGCCGAAAGAGAGGAGCTTATCTCGACCCTCAAATACATATGCGAAGCGCCAGAGCTTTGCGCCGTTTGGATTCACTATGACGTACAGCCCATGCTCCCGCGGCAACTTGTAAGGCTTCGCCCTTGCCTTGGCGTTGCGGATCATTGCGTCATTGAGACTCATCGTTCACCTCGATTGGTTTTGGACTCGAAATGGAGCCCAGCGGGTGTCGACATCGATGGTCCGGTAAACAAGGACTCGAATAGGAGCCCTAATTCGGCTCCTGCTCGGCAGATTTGGACAAGGGCGCATCAAACGCCGATCCAGACGGGTAACCAGGACTGGAATCGGGATGCCTTTGGACTCGAATCGGTTGGACGGGTACGCGGGACTCACATTGCGCAAGTTACCCGGAAATATACCCACCGCAAGGGGCTGATGCCCCTGAACCTTATGGAACTTAGTTGAACGCAAAACAAACAAAAAACCTCGCAAAAGCGAGGTTTAGTGCACGTCCCTGGACCGCTTGGGACCCTACATTGGTGCCGAGAAGAGGACTCGAACCTCCACGGTGTTACCCGCCAGTACCTGAAACTGGTGCGTCTACCAATTCCGCCATCTCGGCATGGGGTGCGCAGACTAAAGGCGCAGCCAGGGTTTGTCAATGAAAATGAAAAGAAACAAGAAAAACCGGCGTCAAGAGCACAACGACAAGGCGGAGCCGCAGTTTCCGTCCCAGAAATCAGGCCCCAGGGGTCAGCACCAGGCCGGCGCCAATGCGCCGCGCGGGGCTGAAGGCGACTGGCGCGCCAGCGATCCGGACCATGCGTCCGAGTCCGCCCGCTATGCCAATCCGCTACCCAGCCGCAACCTGATCCTCAGCACCCTGGAAGAGAGCGCCGAGCCGCTGACCCTGGACGAGCTGATCGCCCATTTCGGACTGAAGAAACTGAACGAACAGGAAGCCTTCATCAAGCGCCTGGTGGCGATGACGCGTGAGGGCCAGCTATTCCCGGTCGACCGCCGCGGCGCCTATCGCGCCACCGGCCAGGAGGCGGTGAAGACGCCGCCGCCGAACACGGTCGAGGGCAAGGTCAGCGTGCACCGCGACGGCTACGGCTTCCTCGCTTCCGAGTCCGGCGGCCCCGACGTGTTCCTGCCGCCCAAGCAGATGCGCGGCCTGATGCACGGCGACCGCGCCCGCGTGCGCGTCACCGAGACCGATGCCCGCGGCCGCCGCGAAGGCACCCTGATGGAAGTGATCGAGCGCGGCACCACCACCGTGGTCGGCCGCCTGCACGTCAACCAGAGCGCTGGAACGCCGGTGTTCACGGTGATTCCGAGCAATCCGCGTCACCCCGAACTCATCGTTCCCGCCGCCGACCGCGGTGGTGCCAAGGAAGGCCAGATGGTAGTGGCCGAGTTGGTGACCCCGCCGGGCGATCGTTCCCTGCCGGTCGGCAAAGTGATCGAAGTGCTCGGCGAGCACATGGCGCCGGGCATGGAAATCCAGGCCGCGATCCGCGCCCACAAGCTGCCGTTCGAATGGCCCGAGGCGGTGGAACGCGAAGCCGCGGCCTACAAGCCGACGGTGCAGCCGGAGCAGATGGAAGGCCGCGTCGACGTGCGCAAGCTCGGCCTGATGACCATCGACGGCGCCGACGCGCGCGACTTCGACGACGCCGTCTATGCCGAGACCGTGCATGGCCTCAAAGGCGGCGGCTGGAAACTGTGGGTGGCCATCGCCGACGTCTCCGCCTACGTGCGCCCGGGCACCGCCCTGGATGCCGAGGCGCAGAACCGCGGCACCTCGGTGTATTTTCCCGAGAATGTCATCCCGATGCTGCCCGAGGCCCTGTCCAACGGCCTGTGCTCGATCAACCCGCAGGTCGACCGCCTGTGCATGGTGTGCGAGATGCGCATCAGCAAGAGCGGCGAGATCGGCAAGTCCAAGTTCTACGAGGCGGTGATGCGCTCGCAGGCGCGTCTGATCTATGACGACGTCGCCGAAATCCTGGAGAACCCCAAGGGTCCCGAGGCGCAGAAGCGGCCTGACCTGGTCAAGCCGCTGCAGACCCTCAAGGGCGTTTTCGACGCGCTGTTCGCCGCGCGCGAGAAGCGCGGCGCCATCGACTTCGAAGGCACCGAGACCAAGATCGTGTTCGGCACCGAGCGCAAGATCG
>JAQGNS010000340.1 GCA_028291705.1 Nevskia sp. | reverse complement strand
TCGACGGCGTTCGACTCGGTGACCCTGTACGGCTGGGACCCCGACCTGCGGCCGGACATCTACGGCAAGGTGGGAAACTCCGGCGTATCGATCGCCACACTGGACGACATGTCGGTACTGTATTCGGGCTTTGACCTTTGCGCCCCGACCACCTCGGTGTCGATGACCATCAACGGGCCGGCGCCGATGATCCTGGCGATGTTCATGAACACCGCTCTCGACCAGCAGATCGACAAGTTCAGGCGGGACCATGGCCGCGACGCCAGCGAGGATGAGCTCGGCAAGATCCGGGCGCGGACGCTGTCAGTGGTGCGCGGCACGGTGCAGGCCGACATCCTCAAGGAGGACCAGGGGCAGAACACCTGCATCTTCAGCACCGAGTTCGCGTTGAAAATGATGGGAGACATCCAGGAGTACTTCGTGCGCCACAAGGTGCAGAACTTCTATTCCGTCTCCATCTCTGGTTATCACATCGCAGAGGCCGGCGCGAATCCCATTTCGCAGCTGGCCTTCACTCTGGCCAACGGCTTCACCTATGTCGAGACCTACCTGGCGCGCGGCATGCACATCGACGACTTCGCGCCGAACCTCTCGTTCTTCTTCTCCAACGGCATGGACCCGGAATACACGGTGATCGGGCGTGTCGCCCGCCGCATCTGGGCCCTGGCGATGAAGAACAAGTACGGCGCCAACGAGCGTTCGCAGAAGCTGAAATACCACGTGCAGACGTCCGGCCGCTCTCTGCATGCACAGGAAATGAATTTCAACGATATCCGCACCACGCTCCAGGCCCTGATCGCGATCAACGACAACTGCAACAGCCTGCATACCAACGCCTATGACGAGGCCATCACCACGCCGACCGAGGAATCGGTGCGCCGGGCAATGGCCATTCAGCTCATCATCAACCGCGAGTTCGGCCTGGCCAAGAACGAAAACCCCCTGCAGGGCAGCTTCATCATCGATGAACTCACCGACCTGGTCGAGGAAGCCGTGCTGAGGGAGTTCGAGGCGATCGCCGGCCGCGGCGGTGTACTCGGTGCGATGGAGACCGGCTACCAGCGCGGCCGCATCCAGGAAGAGTCCCTGCTGTACGAATACAAGAAGCACGATGGCTCCCTGCCCCTCATCGGCGTCAACACCTTCCGCAACCCGAACGGTGAGGAGGTCCAGGACAAGATCGAGCTGGCCCGCTCCACCGACGACGAGAAACAGAGCCAGCTGCGGCGGCTCGACGAATTCCGCACCCGCAACGCCGCGCTGGCCACAGCCATGATGGAGCGGCTGCGGCAGACGGTGATCAATAACTCCAATACCTTCGAAGTACTGATGGAAGCCGTTCGAGTATGCTCCCTGGGACAGATCACCCAGACGCTGTTCGAAGTGGGCGGCCGCTATAGGCGCAATATGTAGCGCATTGCCGAGCGGCCGCTATCGAGGCTAAGTCCATTCCAGCGGCCGCAATCGCGTGAAAAACAACCGGATCCAATGGCAGAACTACTGATTCACCGGGCGGATCAGCCGCTCCGCCAAAGAAGCCTGTTTCCACATTGGGTGGACGAGCACGTGCGCTGGTCGGATACCGACATGATCGGCCACGTCAACAATCTCGCCTTCGCCGCCTACCTGGAGACCGGACGAGCCCTGTTCCTGCGGCACTTCACCAGCGCGGAGGGGCCCTCGCGTGCGCTGTTCGTGTTGGGCGAGATGACCACCCGCTTCCTGGGGGAGGCGCACTGGCCCGCAGCCATCGAGGTGGGCACCGGAGTGGTTGTAGTAGGCCGCAGGACAGTGCGCCTGGCGCAGGGTCTGTTCGACGGCGATCGCTGCATCGCCACCTCGGAGTCCGCGCTGGTGTTGCTGGACGAAACCACGCGTAAATCCCGCGACATTCCGGAAGAAATCAAGAGCTGGCTCAATGCCCAGGTCTTGAGCTTCCCCGAAAGACCTGTAATCGACGGGTAACACGGCGGCGCTCGCCGGCACGTCGATCAGGCTGCGGTGCGTCGAAGCGCCTGCTGGCGTCAGGCTTGCCTTTCCGTTGCTACTGGAACGCCAGCGGCCGTGTATCCACATGAGAAAAACGGGGCAAGACCCGAGATGGTGTCGCGGGCTTGCCCCAAGCGCTCCCGTAAATCAGCTTGCGCCCAGTAGTAGTCGGTATGAACACACTCGCCCGACGCCGCTCACATGACCGTTGTGGATGTATCTCAAGCAACCCAACTCGATGCCGAATGGTATCCGGCATCGAGTTGGGTGTTTTACATGGGCCAGAACCTTGATTCTTCGCTTACTTGGCGCCCTGCACCATGAACTGGGTCAGGTCGATACTCTCGCCGACCGCCAGGTCCGTACGGGATGCGAACTTCGGCTTGACGAACCAGATCAGCAGCGGCAATACCACCAGTGCGTTCACCATGTTGATCAGCATGATGGCCACCAGCAGGACGCCCATGTCGGCCATGAATTTCAGGTCGGACAGGAAATACCAGGGCACGATGCCCATCAGCATGATGGTCGCGGTAAACAGGATGGCCTTGCCGGTGGTGGTGAGCGAAGATGTGATGGCCGCGCCCCAATCGCCTTCGTGCACCGTGAATTCCTCGCAAATTCGCGACATCAGATAGATGCCGTAATCGATACCGACACCGACGCCCATGACGGCGACGATAGTGGCATTGATATCCAGTCCGATACCTAGGACGTGCATCACGGCGACCTGAAGGAAGTTGGACAGATTCACCGGGATCAGCAGCAGCATGGCCGCGACGACGGAGCGGTAGGCGAATGCCGAGATCACGAAGATGGCGACGTTGACCAGGCCCAGGATAAACCAGTGATAGCGATGCACCACGTTATTCATGGCCTGCTGCAAGGCGATGGAGCCGGTGGCGAGCCGCACCCGGAACTGGGGATGATCGACGCCGACGATTTCCACCGCATGGCGCGCACTGGCCAGTGCCGCATCCACCGTCTCCTGCTTGTTGTCGGCATACCAAGCGGACACCGTCGAGTTCTGGGCCTCGAAGTCCATGACGTTGCCGAAGTTCAGGGGCGTGGACCCGAACAGCACAGCCTGGCCGGCGCTGTAAGCAGCGCGCTTGTTCGGGTCCACCGGCATCCATAAGGGATTACCGCCGGCGAATAGCCGGTTGCCTTCCATCATGTAGTCGGAGAAGGAGAGGGTTGCGCGCGGCGGCAACTTGGGATCCGACTCCATCAGTTCCTGGAGTTCGGTGCGGACCGTCATGGCTTCCGGACTCAAGGCGACACGATTGGTGCCGTCGCCCGGGTTTTTCGACTCGATGACGATTTCAACCGTGTTGGTTCCCGGAAAGTGCGCGTTGATCGCCCGGACGCCGGTGTTGTACTCGGAGTTGTACCAAAGCAGATTGCTGCCTTCGACCGGGTTGCCGATCTTGATCTGCAGGGACTCGTAGACGGCCCAGATCGACACCAGGACGGTCACCACCGCGGTGATCCGCGCGGCCTTGCCGAAGGTGATGCTGGCGACCCGTTCCAGTGCCTTCTTCTGGAACAGGTGGATGCCCGATTCCTTGCCGGCGCCGCCGGAGATCTTCTCGAAATTGTTCGGCAGCGGCAGGTAGGACAGCAGGATGGAGGCCTGGAACACGCCGGTCGGGATGATCCACAAGGCCCAGGCGCCGCAGAACATGGCGTGATTGAACATGGTGGTGATCGGCGCGATGGCGATGAAGATGATGCCGAACACGTCCGTCATGATGCCGAGGACCGAGGGGGCCATCATCACACCCATCGTCACTTCGGCCGCTTTGCGTCGGTCCTTGAGGTGCGCCAGGATTTCGTAGTAGCGCTCTGTGTACTGGATGCAGTGAGACAGCGTTCGCGCAACCAGCAGCAGGGGCACGATGGTCAGCAGGGGCTCGATTGGCCGCTGCATCCAGCCGATGAAACCCACACCCCACAGACCCGCCGTGACCGCGCACACAATCGGCGTAACCACGCCGGCAATATTCCGCATATACAGGATCAACGCCAGGACCAGCATGGCGATGGTGACGCCGAAGATGCTGTAGGTCTGCTTCTGCAGCTTGTAGACCCAGCCGGTCAGTGCGGGCTGGCCGGACAGGTATACGTCGTCCTTGTCGCTCCGCGCCTTCTTCACCAGGTCATTGACGTAGGTGAACGCCAGGCCGTAGTCGATCGAATCCTGGAACGTCGCCTGGATCAGGGTGGAGGTGCCGTCGCGGGACACATAGAAGTTTCTGGCATTCGGGGACTGCTGCACGCGCCGGCGGAAGTCGTCCACTTCCTGCTGCGTGGAGGGTACCGAATCGCCCATTAGGGGGCGTACGTCCATGCCCGCCGGGGTGGCTTCGACATAGCGCAGCTTTTCCGTCGAGATGGAAATGAGCTGGTCATGGTCCACGCCAGGCGCAAGGTCGAGGGCGCGGGTGAAGTCCCAGACTTTCTGCAAGGTCTCGGCGTTGTAGATATCTCCGGATTTGCGTTTGATCATGACGAACATGGTGAGCGGATTGCCGAAGTTCGGATGATCGTAATACACCTGCACGAAGGGATCGTCCTTTGGCAGCAGATCCTTGAAGATCGTGCGAATCTCCACCCGTGGGAACCCGGCCACGAAGCCCAGGGTGATGAGCACGAAGGCGATTGCAACAGCCCCTCGGCGGTCCATGATCCATTTTGCGAGTCGGAATCGAAACGGCAGCTCAGTCATCGGGAGGTCTCAATAGCAATTAGTTACGTGTCGGCAGCGGATCAAACAGCGCCCAGGCGGGTCAGCGCCGACTGTGTGAGATATTTGTCGTACATGGTCGGATCGTTGGCCGCGCTAACGTGGCCTTCCACGTTCTTGACCTGCTCCAGCCGCGTCACACGACCGGTCTGGATGTCGGAACAGGTCACGTGGGTCCAGCTCCAGTACGGATGTTTTCCGTCCATGAACTTCTGACCGCCGCCTTCGTAAAGCGAATAGGCGCCATCGAAGGACCGGTAGGGCAGCCCGCGCCGATCGTAGGTCACCATGCCCAGAACCACCTGGTTGCGCGCGTCGAACCAGACGCGCTTCTTCGAGATGGGAGCACGCGGATACTTGATCGGCTCGGCCTCGACGATAATGGCTTCGGGGACCAGTTCCACCGTCGAATCCCAGAAAGTGATTCCCTTGGGACCGCCGTGCATGGTGTGCTCCCAGTTCGGGTCCGCATGATTCCAGGATTCCGACAGGCCACCGAGGAACGGGCCCCGTCCGACGATCTTGAAGTTGCCCCAGGTATTAAGCGGATCGCCCGCCGCCCAGGCATCCGACAGGAACAGCGTGGTGCCCGGAAGCAGCGGCTCGAATCTCTGGTCCGATGGAAACTGGCGCACGCGGTGAAAGTCGGCGACATAGCCGTACAGCTCGGGAAACTTGTTCTGGTCGTAGTCCCAGATATTCAGGAACGAGGTGCCGCGAAACTGCTGGGGGGCGGTGAAGAATACGGACTGATAGCGCAACTTGTCCTTGTGCTCGGGCCAATATGGCTTCGGATCCATGCTGACCCGGGCCACCGCCGACAACTCGGCCCAGCCGCCCGCATAGTGAAACCTCGATTCGCCCTGGACATTAACGTCGTTGATCTTGACGGCGTAGAACGAAGCGTCGTGCCGGCCCCAGCTCAGTGTCTGGGCTGCAAACAACTCCACACCGTTGGTGGGATTGGGGAACGGATTGCCGCCGATCCATGGTTGTCCGTCGCCGGTGACTACATTGCCGGTAGCATCGAAACGAGCCTTGCCGGAATTCTTCAGCGTGGCCTCGGTATATTCCCAGGGCGACAGCCGCATGATATCGGTGGTGGTCTTCGTGATCCTCAGCTTGCGGCCGTTTTTGAGGATCTGCTCGTAACGAATCGGCTCCAGCAGATCCTTGACCAATTCGACATTCGACGCGTTGATTTCATCGCCGGTCTTGATCTTGCCCCGGGTGTATCCCTCGATCGACAACAATTCGTCTGGATAGGCTTTACTGACGTCGCCCGTACTGGCGATGGCGTCCCATACCGGCATCAGCACCCCGGCCGACAACACGCCACGTGCTGCCTGGCCGAGAAAATGGCGCCGGCTGAAATTCCTGTCGTACTTGATGACTCTCATCGCGTCCCTCAAAAGGCCCGACGGCCGGTATAAACGACCGCCGGGATGTACGCGCTAGCCGGAGGGGGCATATCTAGCGCAAGGGGTGGATTGGCTGTGCCGCCTAGAACTGGTAGCTGAGGCGAACGTTGAATTCGTCATCGTCCTCGAGAATGCTCATCAGGTTCTTGTTGGCATTGCCATTGAACGCATGTCCGTTGACGTAGTTGTAAAAAGCATTGACGGTCATGTTGCCGCGAGGCTTCCACTGCAGGGCGGGCTGGAACAGCACGCCGCCCTGAACGTCGATCAGGGCGGCCGCACTGAATTCGAAGATATAGGCGTCGGTCGGCTGCAGGGCGGCGAGCACGATGTAATTCGCTCCGCCGTGAATGCCGGGGACGATTTTCGGGTTGGTGCTGACCGGCACATTCGCATTCAGCTTCACGCCGGTCGCCGAGTAGTTTTCGCTGCCGTAGCCCTTGAGCAGCAGGCCAGCCAGATCGCTGCTCCTCTGATGCAGGGCCTGGAACACCATGTAAGTGGCGGGAATGCTCTCGAAGAAGCGCTGGTACTTTTCCATAACCAGCCCGATCTGCACTTCGTTTTGCTTGGTGAAGTCGTGCCCGAGATCGACTGACGTATAGGTGCGATGCGGCGTGTACGTTGCCTCGACGTTGATGATCAGCTGGTCCCAGAGCGAACCCGGCTCGCCCTCGGTCACATATCCGCCGCCGAGACCGATCACGTTTTCCTGGAAATACTTGCGTTCGATATGGCCGCGAAGACCCTCGGATGCCATGAAGAAGGCATCAAGTTCATTTCCGGCGGCGACCGGATCCCGCCCGATATCCTGCCCCAGGACTTGCTGGGAAGCTGGGAAATCGTCAACGGCCTTGTTCAGGCCGCCCAGGCCGTCGAGCTTGATGTAGCTCGCCGCATTGAACCATTCTTCAGCGGTCTGCAGGCCGGTGGAAGACGCCTGTAGTGGCGATTGGGCCAGCTGAGGGCCGCAACCCTGGCCAAGAGGAGAGCCAAGAGCTAATTCGCAATATTTATTGAACGCTGCACCCAACACGTTGCTGTTCGGCAATGGCGTATTGACCAGGGACTTGGTCCAACGGATGGCGCCCAGCTGGTTGTAGCGGCGCGTGAACATCGCCTGCCAATTGTAGTTACCCAACTCGTCCCGGATACGGATGCCATAGTTTACCTTCCGATAGCCGCCGTCCTGCCAGTAGCGATCATGCAGGGTGAATTGCGAAGGAATGATGTTGTACGGCGTGTTGATGTTGGTGAGGATGGTCGGGATGAACTGCTGGGCAAAGGTATCGACGCTGATCGTGTCGGTTGCCTGCCAGGTCAAGCGCAGACCGGGCGCCGACTCGCGAGAATCCGCATACTCCTCCAGCGCCCGTCCCAGAATCAGGTGGCGCCGCAGATCAAGCCCGTTGGCCGTGTCCATGATGCGGAAGAACAGCAACTGCCCCCAGGCCACCGACTGGTTGCCGGCGCGGACCGTGACGTTGCCGTTGGTCCATTGCGCAAACAGAGCGGGGAAGTCAACTTGGTAGTTGCGGCCGGAGCGCTCGAACAGCAAAGGATTCTGCTTGCCGTCCACCGAATATCCGAAATAGTCGGGGGTGGAGCCGAACTGGCGCGGAGGGCCGCCGGGGATGTTGCCGGCACCGATGTTGGCGTATTCCCGGGCGTCGAAGTCCCGGTAACCCAGGCCGCCCGGATCGCCCACCACGCGCAAGCGGCTCTGGATCGAGAAGCTGCCCCAACTGATGCTGTTGGAAAGCTCAAACCTGAGGATGTGGTAGTTCATTTCCGGATCGCGCTTCGGAATGAACCTGGTCATGGTGTCCGAAGTACCGATCAAATTGAGGTTGCTCACCCCGGGTGTAGGCGGCAATAGCGTGGGAAGCGGAATGCCGCCGATGTTGGCGGGCAGGCCGAGCCCCAGCGAGGTCTTGTATCCGGTGAACGGATCTCCGGCAACCCGGTTGATGGGTCTGCCGTTTTCCGGGTCGCCGAACTGATTGGCCTGCTGAGCGACGCCGCTGGTATTGATGGCGTCCTCTTGGCGGATAAAGCCGTTGTAGGTGACATCACCTCCGAAAATCTGGAAGCCGGCACCGCCGCCGGCAAACGCCGGACTGATGCACAGCACACCGGCCAGACTCATTGATGCCCCGCAAATCCGCTGCTTCACTCGCTTCATGGATGCTCCCCTGTTCGCCGTTCTGAGATCGACTTGCCTATCCGCCGATTTGAATGATCCGACCACTGTGGCCGACAGCCAGGATGTGGCCGGTGGTCTGTTCCGCACGAACGGCCTGATACCACTCGGTCGTCGTATCGCTGTTGTTGAGGAAACTCCAGGTGGCGCCGGCATCGCGGCTGTGCACCATCACACGCATACCGGTGATGACCACATCGCCGTCTTTCGCAGCTGCTACACCCAGGTAATTGGCCTGCGTAATGCTCTTGCGCTCTTCCCAGGCGGTGCCGCCGTCGCCGGATACCAGCAACTCGCCGGTCTGCCCCACGGCGTAGCTGTTTCCGGCGCCTTTCAGCACGATCTGCATGGCGAAGATCGTCGGCGCCTTCGACTGGATGGGACGCACCGCGTGCCAGGTGGTACCCGCATCAGGCGAGCGCATGATGACGCCGAATTCGCCCGCGATGGTAACCTCGCCCGTCTCGGAAACATGGGCCGCGTAGATCGTCGGCTCACCCGTACCGAAAGTGTCCTTGTCGGCCATCGACGCCCAGTCCGGGGCCGAAGCTGTCCAGGTATGGCCGCCATCGCTTGATTTGACTACCGTGCCGAATTCACCCGCGGCAATGGTCAATCCCGACGAGTTCACGCTGACCGTCAGCAGACGATGCTCCTGCCCGCTGTCGTATTTCTTCCAGACGCCGGGGCTGTCTTCCACCAGCACCGCACCCATTTGGCCTACGGCGATGGTATGTACCCCGTTGCGATCCACCGCCAGCAAAGCGAGCTGGGTTTCCGTCTGCAAATTCGGCTTCCAGTTGGCTCCGGCGTTGTCGGACTCGTAAATCATTCCGCCGGCGCCGACCGCCACACCCTTGCCCGCATCGAAGCTGAGGCCGAACAGCGCCGCATGCGGGATGCTGCTGGAAAGGGTGATGATGTTCACCTGCGGCAAGGCAGTCGCCCAAGCCACTCCAATCATGCAACACAGCGCAACAGCGGCGCACCCGACAATTCCCTGCCTCATCTTCTCTCCTCCACACCTCACCCCGGCATCTCGTGAACGCCGGGGTGGGCCCGCTATGCGGATTTCTTGCTGTGGCGTTGAACCGCTATACCGTACCGAGACGTGCGATGGCTGCCTGGGTCAGGAACTTGTCATACACCACGCCTTCATCCGGCACTTCGTAACGGCTGCTGTAGCCGCCGCTGATCTGCTTGACGTGGTTGAGCAGGCTCATACGACCGGACTGGACGTCCTGGATGTGCACGAAAGTCCAGGACCAGTTCGGATGACCGGTGCTGTCGTTATTGGAGACATCGCCCTGGACCTGCTGGCCGAACGCACCTTCCACCTGCTTCCAGATCTGGCCGCGGCGGTCATAGGTCACGTAACCAGCCAGCATGCTGGTGCGGGCATCGATCCACATCACTTTCTTGCCGACCGGTGCGCGCGGGTAGCCGGTGGGCTCGGCCTCGACCACCAGGCACTCGGGCACCAACTCCATGGTGGTATCCATGAAGGTTTCACCCTTGGGACCACCGTGGCGATGGTGGTTTTCCCAGTTCGGATGCTCCTTGCCCTTCCAGTTGCCGTTCAAGGGAACCAGATGCGGCTCGCGACGCACCACCTTGTAATTGCCCCAGGTCAACATGGGGTCACCGGCGCCCCAAGCGTCGGACAGGAACAACGTGATGCCCGGAACCAACGGCTCGAAGCGCTGATTGGCCGGGAACTGACGGATGCGGCGGAACTGGGGCAGATAGCCGTAGATGTCCGGGAACTTGCGCTGGTCGTAGAACCAGGGCACCAAGAAGGACGCGCCGGCCTGCTCCTGCGGGGCGGTGAAGAACACCGACTGGTAGCGCAGCATGTCCTTCTTGTCCTGGAACACGGGCACCTTGCCGGTACGGGCGGTGGTGTTCAACTCGGTCCAGTAGAAGTCATAGGTGTAGGCGGGAGAGCCGTCCGGATTGATGTCGAAATCGCGGACCGCGTACTGTGACACGTCGTGACGGCCCCAGCTCAGCGTGATGTTGGCGGTGGCTTCTTCGCCGGTCTTCATGTCCGGAAACGGATTGCCGCCGATCCAGGGACCGCCGGTGGTCTTGTCGACAACGTTGCCGGTCGCATCGAACGCACCTTTGCCGGCATTGCGCAAGGTTGCCTGCAGGTAGGCATACGGAAACAACTTGGTGACGTCGGTGGTCGGCGGCCCGATCAGAATCTTACGGCCCTGTTTGAGGACCTGCTGGTACATGATCGGATCCATCAGGTGCTTGACGTATTCGACGTTGGCACTGGTGATGAAGTCGCCGACCTTGACCTTGCCCTTGGTATTGACCTCGATACTGATCAACTCGTCCGGGTAGGCCTTGGAAATGTTGTCAGCCGACTTGACGATGGTGGGCCACAGCGGAGCCAGCACGCCGGCGCCGGCACCGACCGCCACTTTCTTCATCAACTCGCGGCGTCCGTAATCAAAGTCGTATTTTCTGATGCGCATGATGTCTATCCTCCAGTAACTACATTGTTGAATTCGCAACTTGCGCTCTGACCGGCCGGCCGAAGTGCAGCCGCAAAACCCCACTCCGGATATCCGGAGGATGGCATTACAAGTACGGTACCAAACGACAATTTGGACGCAGTGCTTCGGTCAGGGCGATACCCGAAGGGCGTCACGACTGAGTGCGAGAAGGGAAAAAGCCGACTGCGGCGGAGGGCGCCAACGGCATGCGCGGAACAGACGATCTGCCCCTGCGACGGATAGCCGAGCTTGACTCGATCAACTAACACGATTCTCCTCCAGCTCATTCCACCGAAGTGGCTTTTTATGTCTAACCGCTTGTCCGGTTCTACAAATGGTGACGACTACGCTGACTTTGCCCGCCGGCTTTATGCCGTTTCCAAGCGTGTTCAATTAACGCCCGTCGAGCCAGTCCGCTTTTTAGTCTGGACCACTACAGTATGGTACCATACAAATATATTAAAACAAGTCCCGACAAGCTATTCCGACACCGAATTTGCCGACGCAGATGCATTGCGTCGCCGCAGCCGCTCGCTATTGGCCGCCGGATAGTGCCCGGCTCATGCGGCTCGCGCTTCAAGGAGGTCTTGGATCTTCGGGATCGCCTGGGGATCCGGCTCCCAGCCCTGCATCAGCATCCAGGACCGATCACGCAGCAACTGATCCCTGGACACCGTCAGCACGGCGCCTTCCACCTGCTTTAGCGCCGCCTCGTCACCATCGATATAGATGGAACGCACCACCTGGCTGGTGACCGCCCGCATGTCCCGGACCGCCTGCTCGATGACGGCGGGACCGGCCTGTCCCCGTTCAAGTGTCCCGACGGCCGAGGTGGCGGCCAGAGCCATCTTGTCGACACAGACAGTGGTTTGCGGGCCGCCACGCGCGACTTGCCGCAAGATGCCAGCGAGCTTCAACAGGCGTGTCAGTTCATCGCAATTGAACTGGAAACGGAGCGGCAAGTGCTGCGCCATCAGCGCCAGCGTGCCGAGCACCAGCCGGGTCTGCTCCTGGGCAAGCTTGTTGGCGGGATCGACGGCGGGCAGGACCACATCGGTCAGCGCCTTCATCATGCTCTGGATCTGCAATGCGGGATGCATCTGCATGTCAGGCCTCCTCGATCAATGTGCGCATCTCGTCCAGCAGCATGTAGCCGATACCCATGAGCCAAGTGACCAGCACGTCCTGGTGGGTCTTGCCGCCGTGGGCGATCCGGTAACCCGTCGCGAGCAGAAGGGTGACCATCATGTAGTCGTTGTAGACCTTGTACCAATGCACGGTTTTCGGATTGACCGCCAGCCCGGAAGCCTCTTCGTAGGCTTCCAGGAATCTGTTTTCCGGCAGGAGACCGCAGGTCAAAAAGGTCTTGCCGTCTTCGTCCAAATGTCCAAAAGCGCGGCTGGTGGTCCAGGCAATGTCCTGGTGCCGGTCACCGACACGCCCGAGTTCCCAGTCCAGCCAGGCCGAGATGCGGCTATCGTCCTCGGTGAACAGGAAGTTGCCCAGCCGGTAGTCCGCATGCACTACCACCGGCCGATCCAGTGTCGGCATGTTGCGGCGCAGCCAGCCAGCGCAAAGGCGCATCAGCGGGATGTCCTCGTCGTGATCTTCCTCCCAGACGCGCTCCCACCAGTTGATGCCCCATTCGGCACATTGCGTGCTGCCCACGGAAGGTATCTCGAACGCGCTGAGATCGGCGCGGCGGAAATCGAAGGTGTGGATCTTGACCAGGTGATCAACGAATTGAGGCGCCAGACGCTTGCGCAGCTCCGGCGGCAGGTGCGTACCCAGACCGCTCACGCCGCTGACGGAAGCGGACGGCTTGGTCACGCCCGAGGCAAAGCCGTAAATCAGCGCCGGATAAGGCAGGTGCTCGCCGTTGGCGTCGCACCAGAACACTGGCGGCACCGGCACCACGCCTTGGAACGCCTTGATCAGCTGGAATTCACGCAGCCGGCTGGTCTCGACAATCGATTCCGATGGCTCCATGCGTAGGACCATCGGTGTCCGCTCAGGCCCGACGCCCGGCCGATTCCAGGACAGGGTGAAGGCCATCTGCAGTTTGGAAGCGCCACCTGAAAGCCAACGTGCGTCGGAAACCTTGAAGGCGTCGCGGACTTCGCTGCAAATCAACGACTCCACGCCACTGACCAGCACGTCGAGCGGCAATGGCGAATAGCCCGGCCCGGAGCGCCGCTGCATGCGGCGCGTCAATACGCGGTCGATTTCGGTTTCCGTCGGAAATTGCCCACGCAGCGCCGCAATCCAGGCGGGTGATGGGCGGTTCTTGTCAATCGCCAGCACTTATTCTCCTCCTCCTGCGCTTTTGATAACCAGCTCATTGGCCGGCTTCGTCGTGCTCTACGGACACGTCGATCTGGTCGGCGAAGCACGTGCACTTTGCCGCGCTTCGCTCAATAACAGTACGGTACCATATTTTATCTGGACCAAGGCAATTTCAACTCCGCTTCGCGCCAAGCGCCTGTTTTTGTGCGCTTGTGGGATTGCACAATGCTTATTAACGTGATGCATTCAGCACCACTTTTTCCGCGCTTGCCGCATAATGTGGGGTATTGATCTGCTATCCGCATCCCTGAATTCGGAAATTTGGAAGGAACGTCATGGTGAAAAAGCGCACAAAATCGGCGGACGTCGACACGGTGACGCGCGCCATCACGGCTTCGCGCAGCGCCGAATTCCTGCCGACAAATGGAACGGCGAACGGCTCCGTCGCCGAAGAAATCGCCATCCCTTCCGCAACCGGCGACACTTCGCGAGAAGGAATCCGTCTGGGTTTCCTGATTCATGACGTGTCGCGGATGCGGCGCAGCGCCTACGACCAGTTCATGAAGCCGCTGGGTGTCACCCGCGCCCAATGGTGGGTGCTTGCTTACCTGTCCCGTCACGATGGCATGATGCAAACCCAGTTGGCCGACGTGCTGGAAGTCGGCAAGGCCAGCCTTGGCGATGTCATCGAAAGCCTGGAGCGCAGCGGCTGGGTCGAGCGCCGGCCCGACCCCACCGACAAGCGCGCCAAGCGGGTCTACCTGGCCAAGGCCGCCCAGGGCCTGATCAAGCGGATGACAGCGATGGAAAACGAATTCAACGGCCAGATTCTTGGAGAACTGAGCACGGCGGAACGCGCCGAACTCAGCCGCAGCCTGCAGAAGATCAAGCTCGCCCTGGCGCGGGTCATCCCCGGCCTGAGTGCCCCCGATACCGAGTAGCGATTCGCTGGGCTGATCGCGATGCGCCGCCGCCGGTTTCATCAGGCGAAGGCAGCCCGAACGGCGCCCAGCCCGGCCACCCGCGCCTCGTAGACCGCTCCGGGCTGGACCGCGACCATCGGTCCAAGCGCTCCGGACAGGACGATATCGCCGCTCAGCAGCGGACGTCCGACCTCGACCATCTTTCGCGCCAGCCACAGGGTCGCATTCAGGGGATGCCCGAGACAGGCATGCCCGACGCCGGTGGAAACCACTTCGGCGCCATGGGTCATCTGCATGGCGCAATCGCGCAGATCCAGGCCGGCGAGCCGGTGTGGTGTATTTCCCAGCACGAACAGCCCGCTCGAGGCATTGTCCGCCACTGTATCGACCAGGCGGATATCCCAATTCGCCACCCTGCTGCCCACGATCTCGATTGCCGGGACGACATAGCCGATAGCGCGCATGACATCCGCCATCGTCGCCTGTTCGGCTTTGAGGTCCCGCTCCAGGACGAACGCGATCTCGGCTTCCACCTTGGCCTGCAACACGCGCCCGGCGGCTACCGGCTCTCCGTCGCACATGGCCATGTCGGCGAACAGCATGCCGAAGTCAGGCTGGTCTACGCCGAGCTGCGTCTGCACCACCCTGGAGGTCAGCCCGATTTTCCGCCCTACCAGCTTGCGGCCTTCGCGCAGCCAGTGCCTGGTGTTGCTGTCCTGTACTGCATAAGCCGAATCGATATCGTCCAGCGCTATGAGGTCGCGAACGGGGCAGCACGGTTCGCCGCTGTCATAAGCCCCACGCAAACGCTCGGCAGCCGCCCTGCGCAAGGCGGTCAACCCGGCTACGCCCGATTGCCGCCGCGTCACGCGCGGCCTCCGGAGCCGCCAAAGAATTCAGCGGCTACCCGATTGAACTCCTCGGGCTCTTCATACTGCGGCCAGTGCGCTCCATCCGCTTCCATCACATACAGCTGCGCGCCCGGTATGCGCAGTGCCGCGTTTTGCGCACATTCCAGGTCATGGATGGGGTTGTCCCGTGTCCACAGCAACATGGTCGGGCAACGGATCTCCTCCAGCGGGATGAGAAATTCGTCGTGCCGCGGCAGCATGCGGTTGACCAGGGGCGAGACTTCGCGGCCCTCGGGCATCAGGTAGTAGCGCAGGCGCAGATTGACCAGTTCGTCGGTGATCAGGTGGTGATTCTTCGGATGGATCAGCCACTGGATACGTGCTTTCACGCTATCGAAAGTCGGCGCCAGTCCGGCAGCCTTCTTCGACAGTTCCATCAGATTGGCCATATCGGCGCGGCCTTTCTCGCTGACGATGGGGATGCCGGCACCGGTGTTGAGCATCAGGCGCTCGACCCGCTCCGGGTAGCGGACGGCGAAATAGCCGGAAACCCAGCCGCCGAGGGATTCGCCGGAGAGGTGTGCCTTGCGGATGTCCAGCGCATCCATCAATTCGCGCAGCTGCTCGGCCAGGACCAGCGGTGTGTATTCCATCGTCTTGCGGGCGGACAGTGCATGGCCGACATAGTCGAAGGCAATGGTCCTGAAGCGGTCGGCAAGCGGAACCAGGTTCTTGCAGTAGGCCTCGAGATGGCCGCCGATGCCATGCTGGAACAAGATCACCGGCGCATCCTTGGGGCCGGCTTCCGCAACGCGGATGCGGCCATAGGTCGGCGTTTCGACGGTGCGGATTTCACAACCCAGCAGATCAAGCCACAAGCTCATCACGTGCTCCCTTTCAAACCACTGAGATGACCATAGAGGATCACCTTCCATTCATCGAGCAAGGCCCGGAACAGCTTCTCGTCGCGCTGCCACAACGCGCGAACGGAAAAGCCGCGGACGATGCTGATGGTCAACCACAAGATCTTCTCCGCCTTCGCCGGAGCTATGCCGTGCTTGCACAACACCTCCAGCCATGCGGCTTCAACGCCCAGGCGGCTTTCGCGGGCGTATTGATAAACCTCGTCACGCAGTCCGCGGTCCTTGGAACTCGCCAGCACCAGGTCCAGGATCACGCCGAAGTCCGGCCCGAGGAAGAAGTCCATGCAGTCCTCGATGACCGCCTCGATCGGATCCTTGTTGCTTTGGGCGGACTGCGCCCGCTTGCGGCCGCGCTCCAGTCCATCGTTCAGCAAGTGGGCGGCGGTGGCCAGCACCAGGCTGTCCTTGGTCGGGAAGTGATACTGCTGCGCGCCGCGGGACACCTTGGCGACGCGCGACACCTCGTCGGTACGCAAGCCCGCGTAGCCCTTGCGCCGCAGCACGGTGGCTGCCGCCTCGATGACCCGCTGCCGCATCTCGTCGGACCGCTCGGCCTGGGTACGGCGCTTCGGCGGCGCGACCGCCCCACCCTTCGCCGGCTGCCGCGGGCGGCGAACCGGCTTCGATTCAGTATTCGACATGCAACGCCCCATCGATCACCGTCACCGGGTAAGTCCGGATCGGTTCGCTGCACGGCGAATTCATGGCTTCGCCGGTGGCGATTTCAAAACTGCAGAAATGCCAGCCGCAGACGATGCTGGCGCCGTCCATAAGACCTTCTTCGGACAGCGACGCATTTTCGTGCGTGCAGGTATCGTCGGTCGCGTAGAACGCGCCGTTGACGTTGTAGATCGCGATGCGCGTACCGTCGGGGAGCTTGGCGCCGCGGATTTCGCCTTCGAGGAAATCGTCGGCGGGAAACAGGTTTAGTTGATTGGACATTGGTTCAAAGCATGGTGGTGCCGCCGTTGACGCTGATCACCTGGCCGGTGACGAAAGCGGCCTCGTCGCTGGCCAGATAGGCCACCATCGACGCCACTTCGTACATCTCCCCCGCCCGGCCCATCGGCACGATCTCAGTTACTTTTCTCGCCAGCGCGGGATCGCGCGCCGCGACCTCCGCCAGCTGCGGTGTATTGACCACGCAGGGCGCCACTGTGTTGACGGTGATGCCCTGCGTGGCGAATTCGCGCGCCAACCCGGTGGTCATGCCGTGCATCCCGCCCTTGGCGGCGTTGTAGGCGGCGTGATCCCACAGGCCGTTGCGCACGGAATCGGCGCCGAGGTTGACGATGCGGCCGTAGGTCTTGGCCTTCATGATCGGCAGCGCGTACCAGCTGCACCAGATCGCCGTCCACAGGTTGCGGTCGATGGTGGCGTGCAGCGTCTCCGGCGTGTGCTCCAGGAAAGGACGCAGGATGCCCCCGCCGGCATTGTTGACCAGGATATCCAGGGTGCCGAATCGCCTGACGGCGGCGCCGATGGTGCGCTCGGCGACATCCTGTCTGGACAGGTCGCCGGCTTCGCCGAACACTTCCGCGCCAGTGGACACCAGGTGCGTTACCGCATCGGCGAGTTGCCGTTCGTCGAGGTCGGCCACGATCAGCTTGGCACCTTCCCGCGCGAAACGCTCGGCAATCGCCAGCCCGATGCCGCGACCCGCGCCGGTTACCACCGCCACACGGCCGGCCAGGTTCACGTCGGGACCTTGCCAGCGTCGATGCCGCCGACCTTGCCGAACGCCGGCGCCGCCACGCTGCCCCAGGCATCGAGCGTCCCAGGCACCGGCTCGAGCAGCCGAGCCTCGCGGGCACCCAGTTCCGGAAAGGTCTCCATGCCGAAGCTGTACTCCACCGTCATCCGGTCCGGATCGAGGAAGTACAGGAAGATGCTTTCCGAAGGCTGATGACGGCCCGGGCCGAAGACGATCTCAACGCCGGCCTTCTTCATCCGGTTCACGGCGCAGCCGACGTCGTCGATGTCCTTGACCATGAAATTGACGTGGTTGAGGTGATGATCGCCGCCAGCCAGGATGGCCAGGGAATGATGCAGGGGATTGGGGAAGCAGCGCAGGAAAGCAGCGAATCCGGGTACGAAGTCCGAAACCCTGAATCCAAGCTTCTCGGTCAGGATCGCCAGCGTCTGCTCGAAGTCGGCCACATTGAGTACCACGTGTCCCAAACGTTCGATCTTGGTGACGGTCGGCTCGTAGGCTTGCGCCAGTTGCATCATCTGCACGAAGAACTCGAGACACAGTCCGGAGCCGGGCAGGCGGAAGCGGAACGCCGCGACAGTGCACAACGTGCTCAACTCCGCCGCAGCGATTTCCTCGATCGGATACCCCAGCGCTTCGACATGGCGCCGCGCGGCGACCAGGTCGGACGCGCTTTCCAGCTCGAAGCCGATACGCTTGAGCCCGGGCGCGGCGGCCTGGTAAAGCAGGACGTTATGGTGATCGCGCGAGCAGCGCAGCGCCACGAACGATTCGGATTTGTCGCTGATGCTCAACCCGACCAGGTCGCGATAAAACGCAATGCTGCGCTCCAGGTCGGTGACGTTCAGCGCGACATAGCCGAGTCTGCGGTAACGGAAGGGCAGGTCCATGAAATTCTCCAGATGCGGATCAGGCCGGGCGGAAAAGCCGGGCCGAAAGCGGTGATGACGGCGCCGTCACAGGATGATGCTGATGCGGCCGTTGGGGCGCAGTCCATCCATATCGAGGATGCAGCGCTTCTCGCGGATGCGCAGGCCATCGGCGGTGACGACGATGCGATAGCGGTAGCTGCCAATATAGGTTTCCGTCAGCCCCATCTTCGTGCGGAAAGTCAGCACCGCCGCACCCACCTCCAGTTCGTCGGCCGTGCGTGCGCGGATGCGCACATTGCTCACCAGGTGACGGGTTTTGGAGCGGGGAAACTCGGCATGAGCCGTGCGCTTCAGCAGCCGCTCGACCCTCTGCTCCATGCGGAAGCGATCGTCCGCGACATAGAACAGCGAGGTATCCGGCGAGGCGTTCGGCGGGATATCCGTTGCCGGGATGAAGTAGCTGCCGTCGGCGGTGAACAGGTTCAGCCATTCCTTGAGCCGCCACTCGTCCAGCAGCTCGGCCTCCAGAAACATCAGTTCCTCTACCTCTCCGCGGGTTATGGCTTCCACATTCATGGCGTGCCCTCCGGCGCGAACGCGGTCGCCTGGGTCCGCTGCTGCCACTGCATCCAGAAGGCCCGCATCTGCAACTCGTCGTCGTAGTTGACCTTCTCCTTGCCCATGCCCTTGGAGATGTCGCTCCACGGCGCTTCGCGCATGTTTTCGAAACCGCGCTGGCACTGCTCCAGCGCCTCCACGTCATCCGGCGTGGCGAAGCCGCCCGGCCCGAGGAACTCGAGGAAATTCGACAGTCTGTACTTGCGCGCCCAGGCGCTCTCTTCCTTCGGCGCCAGCGCCCAGCCGAATACCTGCATCGCATCCGGCGCGGTGGGAAAATAGGTGCGCACGGTGATCGCCATGATGTCGTTGATCACCAGGTTGGGGAAAATGAACATATTGCGATTGAAAAAGGCGATGCGGTCCGCGCGCTCCTTGCCGAAGCGCCCCACCAGCCGGCCGTAAACCTCGTCCAGCTCCTTGCGGCCGTCCTCGCCCCACAGCGGAATCCATTGCGCTACCGGGCGCCCCCAGGGGGCCCGATATTCGATTACCGCGTGGCCGTTGCCAAGATCGTAACCGGTACCCTCGAACGGCACGGGCGACATGCTGCCCTGCGAATTCTTCAGGTAGTCGACATAGGTGGCATGAGTGTTGATCGCATGGTATCCGTCGATCGAGTTTTCGGTCAGCAGCTTCCAGTTGGCGCGGATCTGGTATTCCTGCGTGCCGCCCACCAGAGTCATGCCTACCTCGGACTGGTCGGCGACAATATCGATCCATTCCTTGGCGCCGGCAAGATAGTCGCTCAGGTCCTGCACGTTACGGTCGAAGCAGATGAACCAGAAGCCGCGGTAGGAATCGATGCGTGGCACGGGCACCAGGTTGGCGGAGCCGTCCACATTGAAGTCATCGGGATAGCACTCCTGCCCCGGCTGGCTGCGCAGCGCGCCGTCGGCTCCGAACACCCAGCCGTGGTAGAAGCACTGGAACGATTTGGCATTGCCCTTGCGCTCCCGGCATACCTGGGCGCCGCGATGCGGACAGGCGTTGAAGAAGGCATTGATGCGGTTCTGCGCATCGCGCGTGAACAGCAGGCTCCTTTTGGCGATCACGCGCGTGACGAAATCGCCTGGCTTCTCCAGCTCGGATTCATGGCCGATATAAAGCCAGCATTTCTCGAAGATGGTGCGGTATTCCTGCTGCAGGATCGCAGGATCCATGAAGCTGCGGCGCGAAACCTTGAAGCGCAGGCGCTCCTGGTCGATCCACAGCGCGG
>JAQGNS010000008.1 GCA_028291705.1 Nevskia sp. | reverse complement strand
CATGACCTCGTCGGCAGTGCGGTGAACAACTCCGGCCTGGTCCGCGCGCAGGGCATTGCCAGCCACAACGGGGAGATCGAGCTCACCGCTTCCGGTGGGGACATTGCCGATAGCGGGACGCTGGATGTCAGCAGTGCCACCGGGCCCGGCGGGACGGTGGCGATTACCGGGGACCGGAATATCGAGATCCGGCCCACGGCGCAGATCCTCGCTTCCGGTAGTACCGGCGGCAAGATCCGGGTCGTGGCGGACGGCACACTCGCCACCGCGGCAGGCTCGTCCATCGAGGCGCGCGGCAGCGCCGGCAAGGGCGGCACTGCCGAGCTGTCCGGCCACGGCAAGCTGACGGTGCGCGGCAACGTCAATCTGGGCAGCGGTGGCACCTTGCTGATCGATCCGACCGACCTGACGATTGCCAGCGGCACCGGCGCCAGCAGCAGCGCCACGGTCTATGAGAAGTTTGTCGAGAACCAGCTGACGAACAACACCGATGTGCAGCTCGTCGCCACCAACAGCATCACGCTGGCGAACCTGAGCGACGGCACACTCGACGGCGTGAACCCGGTTGGCTATGGCGGATCGCTGCTGCTGGGCATCGGCACCGTTGATCCCAATAACGGATACGTCGAAGGCAACAGCGGCAGCATCCTGTTCGCCAACATGGCCAACACCATCAGCGTTTACGGCGGCTTGCGCATCGACGCCGGCAGCGGCGGCGGCACCGTGAAAGTGGGCGACCTGATTGCCGGCAACATCCAGGTACAGGGCCTGGGCGGCGTCACCGTCGGCACCGTCACCGCCGAGCGCGGCGGCATCCAGCTCACCTCCGGCGTCGGCGATCTCGGCTTCGGCGCCCTGAACACCAAGGGCGGCAACGTCGTCGTCAACAGCAGCAGCGGCACCATCACCGGGGGCGATATCACCGCAAGCTCCGGCTCGATCAAGGTGGAGGCCGATGCGGGCGGCATCAAGCTGGGCAATCTCTCGGCCACCTATATCGGCAACTCCGGTGGCGACGCCAGCATCACCGTGCGGTCCGCGGCCGGCATCGAGGTAGGCAGCATTACCACCGACGCCGAAACCACGGGAACCCAGGGCAGCTCCTTCGGCAGCGTAACCCTGACTGCCAATGACTTCGGTCAGCTCGGGGGTGATCTGCTGATCAATGGCCAGATCAGCACGACCGCCAAGGGCGCCAACAGCTACAACGATGCAAGCATCACCCTGAGCAACAACGCCGGTTCGATCACAGCCCTGGGCGCCCTGATCACCCACAACGTCGGTGTCGCGGGAAGCAGCAGTATCGACATCAGCGCTTATGGCGGCAACATCACCGCCGGAGCGCTGACCGCCACCAACGGCTCGATCAATGTCAGCACACAAGCGGCCAACAGCCAGTTGCTCACGGCGGCCAACGGCGACATAACACTCGGCACACTCTCCGGCGGCGCACCCGGCAACGCGCTCACTTCTGTCACGGTGGATGCCTACGGCGGTCTTACCGTGGCAAGCGATATCAGCGCCTCCTCCATCAATCTCTTCGCCGGACATGGCGATCTGAAGGCCGTAAACATCAATGTTTCAGGCCAGGCATTTTCAGTCACCGACTACGGCGGCAGCCTGACGCTGGGCAATGTTTCGGCCAGCGACTACATCAGCCTCAACGACGTCGGCGGCGATATCAAGACCGGAAACCTGACATCGCTGAACGGCTCGATCTCGGCTACGACCAGCAGCGGCAGCGGAAACGTCACGCTGGGCGTTCTGTCAGGCGGCAGCGGCAACGCCCTGTCCTACGTCAACGTCAATGCCTATGGCGGCGTCACCATCGGCGGCAGTGACATCACGGCGGGCAGCATCAGCCTGAGTGCCGGCAACGGCGATCTCGGCGCCGGAAATCTCACGGCTACCCGGGGCGGGATCACCCTCAACGATTACGGCGGCAGCATCGCCGTCGGCAATCTTTCCGCCAGCGCCAGCTCCACCGACGGCAGTGCCTCGGCCGTCATTACCGCCTTTGCGGCGGGTGGTATCAGCACCGGCAGCATCACCACCAGCGCGCAAGCCAGCGGCGGTTCCTCGACTGCTTATATCCAGATCGAGGCCAACTACTCGCAATTCCCCACCCAGCTCGGCGGCGATCTGCTGATCTCAGGGCCGATCAGCACCAACGCCAGCAACAACGGCAGCAGCAGCAGTGGAATCTCCGCAGACGCCGGCGTGACGCTGTACAACGGCAAGGGCGGGATCACCACTGGTGATATCGACACCCATGCCAGCACTTTCGCCGGCGGTCTGCGCGGCAACATTGACCTGAATGCCTTCAGCGGCAGCATCAGCACCGGCACGCTCACCGTCATCGACGGCGGCGCCATCAGCGTATCGACCAATACCAGCGGCGACATCAGCGTCGGCCAGTTGTCCGCCCCCGGCGGCGGCCTGAGCTTCGTCACGCTCAGTTCCGCCGGAGGCCTGACCACCAACAGCACCAGCATCATCGCCGATCAGATCACCATTTCCGCGGCCAACGGCGATCTCAGCACCGGCGACCTCACCAATCGGGTTTTCGGACTCAGCATCCACGACTACGGCGGCACCATGACGCTGGGCACGGTGCATTCCGACGACGGCGGACTGGCCCTTTACGACAGCAACGGCGGCATCAGCACCGGCAACCTGTTCTCGGCCGATAACATCTTCATCACCACCGCCGGCAGCGGCGGCAACGTCAAGACCGGCACGCTGAACGCCAATAACGGCACCCTCGGCACCCTGGATATCGAATCTTCCGGCGGCATCGATATCGGCGGCGCTGGCCACGCCGCCACCACCGCAGGCGTCATGACGCTGCATGCCGGCAACGGCAACGTCACCGCCGGCGATCTCACCGGCACTTTCAGCAGCGTTACGGTCAGCAGCAGCAACGGCAACATCGCGCTGGGCAAGGTGACAGCCGACGGCCCGATCAGCATCACCAGCGTCGGCACCAGCAACAACAGCAACGATACCATCGTCACCAACGGCAACATCAACACCGGTGATCTGACCGATACCTCCGGCAACGGCATCACCGTCACCAGCAGCGGCTTCGGCAGCATCACCGTAGGCGCGCTGAGCGGCAGCTCCGACGGCAGTCTAGGCGTGGTGAAGCTTGCCGCGGCCGGCGCATTAAAAACCACCGGCCCGGCGATCACCGCCGGCAGCATCACATTGTCCGCCGGCACCGGCGATCTCGAAGCCGGCGACCTCACTTCGACCAACTCCGGCAGCTCGATCAACATCACCGACACCAACGGCAAGATCACCGTGGGCACGGTCACCGCCCTCGGCAACATCGTGATTCACGACGGCGGGGGCGGCATCCAGACCCAGGACCTGAGAGCAAACAAGGGAGCGGCCTCGATACTCGTCACGTCCACCGGACTCGGCGCCAACGTCAAACTTGGCGCCCTGTCGGGCGGCAGCACCGATACGCCTCTCAGCACAGTCAGCCTGATCTCCGGCGGCTCCCTCGCTGCCGGCAGCAACGACATCACCGCCGGCGCCATCACCCTTTCGGCCGGTTCCGGCAGTCTGACCTTCGGCATCCTCGATGCGCTGACCGGCGCCCTCAACGTCAACAATTCCGGCGGCAGCATCACCGTTTCTTCACTTTTCGCCGCTGGCGATATTACGCTGACGGCCTCCGGCGGCGGCATCACCTCGGGCAACCTGCAAGCCGGCAGCGGCACGATCAAGGTGACGTCCACCGGCAGCGGCGCCGATATCGACGTCGGCACCCTGGGCGGCGGCAGTTCCGGCCTCGTCAACGTAACGCTCAGCGCAGGCGGCAGCCTGTCCAGCGCCAGCACCGACATCACCGCCGGGAGCATCGCACTGGTTGCCGGCGCCGGCACGCTTAGTTTCGGCGCGCTCACCGCCAGCAGCGGCGCACTCGTCATCGGCAATACCGGCGGTGCGGTCCATACCGCTGATCTCACCGCCGATCATGGCAAGCTTACCCTGGTATCGAACGGCGCCCTAACGGTCGGCAATGTCAGTGCTTCCAGCGTGGAAACGGTCAGCAGCGGGGGCAATGCCCAGTACGGCAATCTGACCTCAAGCGGCGTAGTCGACATCACCGCGAGCGGCGGCAATCTCAAAATCGGCAACGTCACCGCCAACCAGTTCTTCACCGATGTGGATACCGGCAACGAACAGGTCGGCAATGTCGACATCACCGGCACCAACTTCTTCTTCTCCCTGGGCGACGTCTCCGGACAGACCCTGAGCATCGGCAACCTGAGCTTCGCCGCACCCGGCAACATCACTTTCGGCTACGACAATGCCAGCCTCAGCATCGGCAATGTCGACGTCGGCGGCGGCTTGAGCGTGGCACTGGGCAACGGCACCCTGAGCGCCGGCAATATCGTCGCGGGAAGCGGCGCCATAGGCCTGAGCGCGACCCACGGATCGATCACCGCCGGTAACCTCACCGCCAGCAGCGGCGCCGTCACGGTTGCCGACGGCAGCGGCGTGAATCTCGGCAAGGTCCTCGCCGGCGGCAACATCCAGATCAGCGCCACCAGCGGCGCCGTCAATGCAGGAGACCTGACCGCCAACGGCAGCAGCAGCGGCATCAACGTGCTTGCCAGCGGCAGCGGTGGCGATATCACCCTGGGCGACCTGACGGGGAGCGGCGACATCACACTGGGCGCAGCCAACGGCGTCCTGGCCTTCGGCAACCTCTCCGGCAACAACATCGCCCTGTCCACCGGCCACGCCCTGACCATCAGCGGCCGCAACATCAATGCCAGCGGCAGCTTTACCCTGGCCGCGGGTGGCAACACCAGCATCACCAGCTCTTCCATCGACGCCGGCAGTGCCAGCCTCACCAGCAGCGGCAGCCTGGAGATCGCCAACAGCAGCGTCATCGCGCAGACCGTCACGCTCAATGCCAGCGGCGCCATCGCCATCAGCGGCAACAGCCTGATCGGCACCACCGCGCAAAGCGACTTGACCGGCGGGCTCCAACCGCGCGATACCGCCACCTCCAGCGTCAGCCTCAGCAGCGGCGCCGACATCAACATCGACCAGTCCACCCTGCGGGCGGTGCAGCTGGCCTTGAACGGCAAGGGCATCCACCTGGCCAATGGCGCCGTGCTGAACGGCACCAACGTGGTCCTCACCGGCACCGGCGCCGTCGATGCCGCAGGCAGCAGTTCCAGCATCGACGCCGGCGCCCTGTCGGTCCGCGGCGGCAGTATCGATCTCACCGACGCAGTGCTCACCGTGGGCAGCGGCAGCGCTGCTTTCGGCAGCGATTCCGCCCTGCTGGCAAGGATCCACGCCAAAGATCCGGCGCTGGTCTTGCCCACTTCCGGTCCCAATGCCAGCTTCGCCGCCGCCGGCGGCGTCAAACTCGGCAAGCTGAGCATCGCCGGCGGCTACCTGTTCATCGAGGCCCCGGCCTTACAGCTGCCCACCGCGCTGAGCGGCAGCACCAATATGTTCGTGGACTTCCTGCCCACCGATCCGGCGGCCTTGCTCAACGTCGACCTGACGCAGCCGCTCCCCGGTGTCGCCACCCTGGTCTTCGGCGGCACGCCACAGACCGGCAATATCCAGGTCGGCGACGGAACCCAGACTTTCGCGCTCGCCAGCAATACCAACCTGGTCTTCGCCACCTCGGGTGCGACGCTGTATCCGGATTCGATCAGCAGCAATGGCGCGGTGGTGGTGCTCGGCGATTCGGTGCTGCGCACCCCGCCGGTCGATCTGACCGACATTCCGCTGACGTCCGACCAGTACACCGTCGATGCGCCCGATACCGGCGTCCTTGCCTACAGCGGCGACCAGGGTGACATCAATGATCCGGGCGTGAACGACGCCAACCGGGGACGCATCGACATCAAGACCAGCACCCAGCAGACACTGAGCTGCGGCATCGGAGGGGCACAGTGATGCTCACGCGGCCTTTTTGCGCAGCCACCCTGCTGCTCCTGTCGTTGCCCGCGCTGGCGGCCACGCCTGCTGCGGCCCCGGCAGCCACACCGGCGGCGAACGTGACCCTGGTCACCGGTCGCGGCACGGCCTCGGCCACCGCCGGCGGCATCCGCACCCTGGCCAAGGGCGACCCGGTCTATTCCGGCGAGATCGTCCATTCCAGCGCCAACAGCTATGTCGATCTGAAATTCAGCGACGGCGGCTATTTTCTGCTACGACCGAACAGCCGCTTCCGGGTGGTGGATTTCGCCAATCACAGTGGAACCGTCGAAGCCCCCACCCCGCCTCCCGAAACGCCGCCCGCCCCGGCACCGGCGCCATCCCCGGCCGCCCCCTCTCCCGCAGCTCCGCTGCTGGCCAAACCCCAGGACGCGCAGAACGGAGCCTCGCGTGCTTTCTTCAGCCTGCTCAAGGGCGGTTTCCGCTCGATCAGCGGCCTGATCGGCAAGATCAACCACGACGAATACCAGGTGTCCACACCGGTCGCCACCATCGGCATCCGCGGCACGGACTACCTGGTGGTGATCTGCGACGCTACCTGCGCCACCGATCCACAGATCGTCGCCGTGCTGCCTCCCGGCATCAATCCGCTGGGCGGGATCGTCTCCACCGTCTACGCCCACAGCATCGTGGTCACCGATGCCGGCGGCACGATAACCCTGCTGGAAGGCCAGTACCTGCTGGTGCTGCCGGACGGCACCAACATCCTGCTGCCGCTGGAGCCCCATTTCCTGCATGTCGACCCCACCCCCAACCCAGCGACTTGCGCGGGGTGAGGGTGAGGACCCGCGCTTGGGCGATGACTAAATGTCATCGCCTGCGGGACCGAACGCCCGGCCACGGATGGCCGGGCCGGGCTATCCGAAGAAGGACAACGTCGCGCCAGGGACGGCATTGCCGAACCGGCAAGGCAATATGCGCCGCGATGACTAAATGTCATTGCCTACGGGACCGAACGCCCGGCCACGGATGGCCGGGCCGGGCTGTCCGAAGAAGAAGAACACCCCGCTAGGAACGGCTCTGCTGAACGGGCAAGGCAATAAGCACCACGATGAACCAAACGGAATCGTCGGCTGCTAATATCTCCCCATGAACCAGATCACCATGCAACTGCCTCCGGGCTATACCTCGCTCACCGCGCTCGACCGCCACAAGCACGCCGGCCTAGCGGTGCTCCCCAACCGCAACTACGCTTGGTGCGGCAAGCTCAATAGCGTGTTCCTCAATGCAGTGGAACTGAGCAAGGCTTCCGCCGACTATCCCATCGCCTTCGTACGTGAAACCAATAGTGGCGAGTACCTGCCGGTAGCCTTGCTCGGCCTGCGTACGGGCGACAACGTGTTTGTCGACGACAAGGGCCAGTGGCGGGTCCGCACTTACCTGCCGGTCTACGTACGCCGCTACCCGTTCTGCATCGCCGAGGTTCCGGCCCCGGACGGGGGCGACCCCCAACGTCTGATCTGCGTCCAGGAAGACCAGCTCGGGCCCTCCGCAAAGCCGTATTTCGACGCCAAGGGCGAACCCACCGAAGACTGGACGACGGCCAAGAACCTGATCGAATCGTCGGAGAGCGCACGCCAGCAGACGCGTGCCTTCACCCGGCGGCTGGAAGCTTTCGGGCTGTTCGAACCATTCGACGCCCTGGCGCTTCCTCAGGGCGGCGGCCAGCAGATGCGCCTGCTGGGCCTGCATCGCGTCAACGAGGAAAAGCTCAATGCCCTCGGGGCACGCGAGCAGAAACTGCTGATGAACAAAGGTGAAATGCGCGCCGTCTACGCCCACCTGCTGTCGCTGGAGAACTTCGCACGCTTGCTCGACATGACGGCGGAGCTCGATGGGCGTCGAAATCCGGCTAACTGACCGCGAGCTGCCCGTCTCGCCGGTCTTCATCGACTTTCTCGCCCACCTCCTGGATGGCCGGCCCTTCGACGACCGCGAATGGGCCGACCAGACCTCCGAAGCGCTCAACTTCGGCTTGCCCGAGTTGCAGCGCCGTGCCGAGGCCGCCGCGCCGGGGGTGATGAACGACGCGCGCGGCCGTGCCCATATCGGCCGTGCCTACAGCCTGCTGCTGGCCCTGCTGACCGGCGATTTCGCGCCGATCGGGGAACTGCAGCAGCGCTTCCATTTCATCAATGTCATCGGCATCCCCCGCACCGGCGGCTCTTATCTCACCGCCGAGCTGTACCGCGCCCTGGGCATCGCGCCGCACAGCGTGCCCTTTGCGCTGGCCCACGACGGCTTTCCAGAAGCCGGTCCGTTCGAGATCGCCCCGCAAGCGAATAGCTGGGTCCGCAGCCTGCACACCATGGCCGAGTACCTGAGCATGGTGGAGCTGTACTTCGGCACGCGCACGCCGCACCAGGGCCGCATCGTGGTACCGAAGAAACTGACCAAGGGTATTTACGCCGGCGGCTTCTTCCACCGCATCCTGGGCGAGGCGGTGGAACACCTCATCACCCTGCGCCACCCGGCTGCGGCCTGCGTCTCCAGCTACGAGAAATCCGGCGGCCTGCCCGCCGACGGCCGCTTGGTTATCCGCTCCAACATCGAGGACTGGTGTCGGCGTGACCTGCTCTACACCGGCTGCACCGCGGACGAGCTGGCGCGGATGGATTACTTCGACGCCTACCTGCGCTACTGGGAGCAGTATCACTACTACATCGCCACCACCGGCCTCTCGGCCAACCGCGAAATGCGCGTGGTGGTGTACGGCAAGGAACGCTTGCAGGCACAGGCAGCGGCCTTCCATCAGCGCTACGGCAGCAAACTGGCGCCGGGTGAATTCAAGGTCGGCGACACGGCGCGGCAACGCCACCCGGACTGGATTGAGCGAGCCGCGCCTGCCTTGCAGCGCGTGGCTGCGCAATGGGAGCGGGTCGGCATTCCATTTCCCCTGCAGGAGATGGCCGAATGCTGGTGAATCGCGGCTGATGGCCAGAATCCTGCTGGCCTGGGAACTCGGCGGCGGCTACGGCCACCTGGCCGGCCTGCGCATCGCCGCCCGCCAGCTGCGCACCGCCGGCCACGACTGCCTGTTCGCCGTGCGCCTGCTGGAAAACGCGGCCGAATTCCTCGAACCGGAACTGGGTCCGGTGCTGCAGGCGCCCGTGCGGCTGGGCAATGGACGCAATCCGGTGGAGCTGCAGCTGAGCTATGCCAGCCTGCTGCACAACGTCGGCTTCGACGACCCGACAGGGCTGGCCGCGCGCATCGCCGCCTGGCGCGAGCTGATGCGCACCTGGAAGGTCGACCGGCTGGTGGTGGACCACAGTCCCATCGCACTGATCGCGGCGCGCAGCCTGGACATCCCCGTCGCCTCCATCGGCAGTGGCTTCGACCAGCCGCCGCTGCGGCATCCCTACCCCAGCTTCCAGCCCTGGGCGCCGGTGCCGGAGGCACAACTCCTGCGCAACGAGGAGCAGGTGCTGATCGAACTGAACAGTGCGCTGCAACGACTCGGCCTGGCCCCTTACGAAGACCTGCAGGCGATCTACGCCGACTGCGCCCGCAGCTTCCTCACCTACCCGGAACTGGATCACTACGATACGCACCGCGCCGAGCCCTACCTGGGCGTCCCGGACTACGCCACGGGCGCAGCGCCCACCTGGCCGGCCGGCAGCGCACCGCGCGTATTGGCCTACCTGCGTCCTCATGCCCAGTTGGAAGCCATGCTCAAGGCCCTCTCCGCCAGCAAGACGCGCGTGCTGCTGCGTATCGCCGAAATCGAACCCGAAAGGATCAGGCCCTGGCTGCGCCCGGGTTTCGAAGTCATCGGCCAGTCGATCAACCTGCGCCAGGCGGCGCAGGAATGCGAGGCCTACCTGCACTATGCCGCGCACGGCACCGTGGCAGAAATGCTGCTCGCCGGAAAACCCGGCGTGCTCTGGCCCGACAACCTGGAGCGCAGCCTGGTGGCGCGCCGTGCCGAACAGCTCGGCGCCGCCGTAGTGGCGCCGCGGCAGGGAACGTTCGATGTGGGCGCGGCGCTGGAACAGGTATTGAGCGATACCAGCCTGCGCCACGGCGCGGAGAAATTCGCACTGCGCTACCGCGCTCACGGCCGCGCGGCAATTCCGCAAAAGATGTTGGAGCGCATGCTGCCGGCTTGAAGCGCCGGTACCGCGCTCAGGCGTTCGCCGCCTGCCGCGCCAGCCAGGCCTTGAGCGGCCCCAGCTTGCCCACCGCCTCCATGCCAAGGCCGAGAGCGGCCTTCAGCCCCGGTACGCGCAAGCGGAAGGCACGGTACAGGCCGTCCGTCAGCGTCAGCATTTCCAGGTTGGCTGCCTTGCGTGCACGCGCATAGCGCTGCAGGTTTCGTAGGCCGGCCCAGTCGCGCCCGGCATCGCGCGCCGCCGCCAATGTCTGCGCCAATTCCTGCACATCGGCGAAGCCCAGGTTGACGCCCTGCCCGGCCAGCGGATGAATGGCGTGGGCCGCATCACCGACCAGGACCAGGCCGGGCCGCACATAATCCTGGGCATGCAGCAGGCGCAGCGGGAACGAAATGCGCGGTGTGGCTTCGACCACCTCGCCCAGCGCATGCTCCAACGCCTCGCCCAACCTGGCCAGGAAAGCGGCATCGTCCAGCGCCAGCAGTTCCTGCGCCAATGCTTCTTCCGCCGACCAGACGATGGAGCAGCGTCCATCCGCCAGCGGCAGGAAGGCCAGCGGGCCGCTCGACAGGAAGCGCTGCCAGGCCGTGCCGCGATGCGGCTGCTGCGTGCGCACGTGACAGACGATGGCGCGCTGCGCATAGCCCCAGCCCACCGTATCGATGCCGGCCAGCCCGCGCAGCTGCGACTCGGCACCGTCCGCAGCCACCACCAGTTGCGCCCGCAGCTCGCGCCCATCGGCCAGCCGCAAGGTGGTTCCGGTTTCGCCGAATGCGGCCGATTCGATCACCGCGCACTCGTAGCGAACCACACCATCCAGTTTGGCCCACAGCCGGTCGACCACCAGGCTGTGCTCCACGATCCAGCCCAGCTCAGCCCGGCCCGTATCGGCACAATCGAAGCGCAAGGCGTGCTCCGGCCCGCGCTCCCACACCCGCATGGCGCCGTAGGGACTGGCGCGTCGGGCCAGAATCTCCGGCCACACACCCAAGCCGTCCAGCATGCGCGCGGAATGCGGCGCCAACGCATAGACGCGAAGGTCGTATCCCGAGGAATCGTAAGTCGGCGGCGCGCTGCCGCGCTCCAGCAAGGCGACATCGAAGCCCTGTTGCGACAAGGCCAGCGCCGCCGCGGCTCCGACCGGACCGCCGCCGACGACGATGATCTGATGCTGGCGGGTACTCACGATGCGCGCGGCAAGCCGAGATGCCCCAGATGTTGCCGCAGCACCGCACCGCGCAGAGGCGGCGCCAGCTCCACCGCCACCAGACCCCAGTGGCGCGCCTGCGCCAGGAACGGCACGCGATTGGAAAAGGTGCGCACCATCAGATCGGTGAAATCGCTGACCCGGCCGCGATCCTGTTCGCGCCGCGCCGCATAGGCGGCGAGTGTCGCAGCCGCGCCCGGATCCTGGGCGCCGGCGATTTCGACGGCGAGCGAGGCCACGTCGCGCAGGCCCAGGTTGAAACCCTGCGCCGCTACCGGATGCAGACTTTGCGCGGCATTGCCGATGAATACCGTGCGCGGCGCCGTGAGGCTGCCGCTCAGTACCCGCGCCAGGGGATGCGACCAGCGCCGCCCCAGTTCCACGAAACGGCCAAGGCGGCCGCCGAAACATTCCTGTGCCTGCGCCAGGTACGCCGCATCGTCCAGCGCCATCCGCGCCTCGACCTGCTCGTCCGGCACGGTCCACACCAGCGAGGCGGCATCCTCCGGCTTGGGAATCAGCGCGATGGGACCGTCCGGCGTGAAGCGCTCGTAGGCCACGCCCTGGTGCGGACGCGACAGCCGCACCGCGCTGACGATGGCGTGCTGTGCATAGTCGCGCCGCTCGGCGGCGATGCCGAGCAGATCGCGCACCGCCGAGCGGGCGCCATCGGCGGCAACCACCAGCCGCGCCGAAAGACTCCGGGTGACGCCGGCCGCATCGACATCCAGTTCCACCGACTGTTCGCCGGTGCGCATCACGGACAGGCGAGCGGGCTGCAGCAACGTCAGGTTCGATAACTGCGCCATGCGCGCCGAGAGCACAGCGCCGATGGCGCGCAAGTGCACGTTGTAACCCAGCGCCTCCAGCCCCGCCTCGGCCGCCGCGAAACGCGCGGTGCCGAAACGGCCGCGCTCGGAAATATGCGTCGCCACGATCGGCGCCGCCTCGGCACGCATCGCCCCCCACACGCCGTAGCCGCCGAAGATGCGGCGGCTGGCATCATTGAGCGCGATGCAGCGCTCGTCCCAGCAGGGCGCGCTGGCCGGCGGCGCGGCGGCTTCGACCAGCACCACGCGCATCGGCGATTCGGCCAGCGCCACCGCCAGGCTGGCGCCGACCAGGCCGCCGCCGATGATCGCAATGTCGTAGTCGTTCACAGGATTGGCCGTTGGGCGTTCGGGGAGTCAGCCGCTGACGATGATCGAGATTGCGGCGGCGGCGAACATGGTGATGCCGATCAGGATCGAATACACCAGCAGCAAGGCGCACACGCCAATCCCCGTCAGCCACAGTTTGCCGCCATAGACGCGGCGCAAGGCCATCACCAGATACACCGGGATGGCGAAGCGCAGCACCGTGGCGACGATCCCCGGCCAGGGAACTTGCAGCAGCAACAGGTCGAGGAAGACGAAGGCATGGTAGTGCAGCGCAAACAGCAGGTGCACGCCATAGCGCAGATGGTGGCGCAGATAGGCCAGCTGCAACAGGCCGGCGAACAGCGGCAACAGGAAGAACATCGCCAGCGGCGCGTCGTTGTCGATGGCGCGGCTGATCTGGGCGTACGCCTGCCCGCGAGTCTGTCTGAAGTATTTGTGGATGCGCGCGTCGAGCGCCGGGTAACTGGTCGTCAGATCGCGCAGGTCGTCATCGGTCGGCAGCGCCGGCGCATCGTTCCCGCCCGCCTGGGGCGCCGCGGCCGGAGCGGCATTGCCGCCGGCAGGCTTCGCCGCCTTGTGTTCGAACGAGATCAGCGGCTTGTTCTCCTCACCCGGATCGGTCTGAAACCAGGGCGAGTGACCGCTCACTCCGGAGATGGCGAAGAACACCACGCTCGTCGCCAGGTACAGGCGCAGGGGCCGGATATAGCACTGCCGTCGCCCGGAAATGTAGTCCAGCGTCAGCGCACCAGGCCGGGTGATCAGCAGCTTGAGAGTGCGCAACAGCTTGCCCTCGAGCGCCATCTGGTCCTGCACGAACTCGCGCACGAATTCGCGCACGGTCGGCGTCTCGATGCGCGACTCCTGCCCGCAGGCGGCGCAATAGGCGCCGCCCAGCGGCGCCCCGCAGTTCATGCAACTGCGCGGCCCCATCGCGTGCGCCTGGGCCTCGGTTGCCAGGCTGGCCGCCGCACTCATGGGCTGCCGCCGAATACGGTGGTCAGCACCCCGGACAAGGCGGTGGCGCTGATGGCGACGAAATCGAGGAAGCCGAGAATGCTCATACGCCACAGCGTGCGCACCCAGCCGCCGCCGTAGACGCGCCGCAGGGCCAGGAAGGTATAGGCAACGCCAACCAGTTCCAGCACCGTGCGCAGCGGCGAAAACGGCAGGAACATCAGCATCAGCAGGATGAAGGCGAAACAGTGCAGATGCACCGTGAACAGCAGGTGCACGCCGTAGCGCTGCTTGTTCTTGCGGTACAGCCAGCGCAGCAGCAGGGCGAAATACGGCAGCAGGAAGAACATCGCGTAGGGCGCGTCGTCGGCCAGCTTGGCGCGCAGCTCCTTGCGCTTCTGCGGCGAAGACAGGCGCTCGGAAAAGCCTTTCTTCCTTTCGGCGTGGCTCTTCTTCAGTTCGGCGGCGACCTGGCGGTTGACGGTATCGCCGATGTCTTCCGGCCTGCCTTTGGCCAGGTCTTTTTCAATATCGCGCTGGATCTGCTCACGGAGATCGAGTTCTTCGGCCGGCGGCACACCGGCCGCCTCCGGCTTGGTGGTCTGCGCGGCTGCATCGCTGTCCGCGGGAGCGCCGGTAGCGGTGCCGGCGGGCGCAGCGTCCTTGTCCTGGCCGGTCTTCGCCACGGGCGGCGGTGGCGGCGGGGGCTGTTCCTGCCGCTCCGCCTGGTCGACCTTGGTGAAGGGATTGCCGATCGAATCCGGCAGGATGCCGAGCAAGCCGAAGAACACCACGCTGACGCTGACGTAGAGCTTGAGCGGGCGCACGTAACGCTGGCGGCGTCCCTCCACGTAGTCCAGCGTGAGCTGCCCTGGCCGGGTCAGCAGCACCCGCAGGGTGCGGCCAAGCTTGCCTTCCACCGCCACGTACTGGTCCATCAGCTCGTGCACGAACTGACGCACCGTGGGTGTCTCGATCCTGGTTTCCTGGCCGCAATTGGAGCAATAGTTGCCCGAAATCGGCGCGCCGCAGTCCTGGCACAGCGCGGTGACCACGGGAATCACGTGCTCCGGCCCCAGGGGCTCGCTCGTTGTGTGTTCCCCCATGGCCCCTGCCCCCTGCATACCGTCTCAACCCGCCATCAGGGCTTCGACTTCGGCGACCTTCTTCGGCGCGCCGCCGGTCAACACTTCCGGTCCTTGGGCGCCGACCAGCACGTCATCCTCGATGCGGATGCCGATGCCGAGGAAGCGCGGGTCGATGCCGGTGGTATCGGGCGCAATGTACAGGCCCGGTTCCACCGTCATCACCATCCCGGCTTCGAACGGGCGCGGCTGCGCGTCGAGCTTGTAGCGGCCGACGTCGTGCACATCCATACCCAGCCAGTGTCCGGTGCCGTGCATGTAGAACTGGCGGTGCTTGCCGGTCTCGATCAGCTCCTGCGGATCGCCCTTGAGCAGACCCAGGGCCACCAGGCCCTCGGTCAGCACGCGGGTCGCCACATCGTGCGGCTGCGCCGAAGAATTACCAGGACGCAGCTCCTCGATGGCGGCCAGCTGCGCCGCCAGCACCACTTCATAGACTTCCTTCTGGGCGCCGCTGTACTTGCCGTTGACCGGGAAGGTGCGGGTGATGTCCGCGGTATAGCCGCGGTACTCGCCGCCGGCGTCGATCAGCAGCAGATCGCCGTCGCGCAGCTGCATTTCGTTTTCCTTGTAATGCAGGATGCAGGCGTTGTCGCCGCCGCCGACGATGGAGCCGTAACCCGGTTCCATCGCGTTCTTCTCGAACTCGTGGTGGATCTCCGCCGCCACCTGCCATTCCCAGCCGCCCGGCTTCGTCGCCCGCATCGCCCGCACATGGGCCTGGGCTGAAACCTCGCAGGCATGGCGCACCAGCTTCAGCTCGGCTTCCGACTTGAGCAGCCGCAGTTCGTGCAGGGTGATGTCGAGCGAAACGAATTCGGTCGGGGCCGACGGCCCGCGGCGCGAGATTTCGCGGATCTCGCGCACGCAGGCGGTGATGCGGCTGTCCCAGGCCGGGTGCTCGCCCAGGGTGTAGTGGACCTTGGCGCGACCGGTGAGCAGCTGCGGCAGCAGGCCCTCCAGCTCGGCGGCGGTGTAAGCCTGGTCGGCGCCGTAGTCGGACACCGCGCCTTCAGGGCCGGCGCGGCGGCCGTCCCAGATCTCGCGCTCCTTGTTGCGCTCGCGCACGAACATCAGGAAGGCGCCTTCCTTGCGGCCCGGCGCCAGCACCAGCACCGAATCCGGCTCGTTGAAGCCGCTCAGGTACCAGAAATCCGAATCCTGCCGGAATTTATAGTGCACATCCCGGTTGCGGATCACCTCGCGCGAGGACGGGATGATGGCCACGCCATCCGGGCCGATGGCCTGCATCAGGCGGGCGCGGCGGCCGGCGTATTCCTTCAGTTCAGCGGAGCTTGGGACGGGCATCTCGGGACCTTTTCAATGGAGGGTCTTCGATTGCGCCGCTGCCGCCAGCGGACGCGGATGCAACTCCATGTAGACCAGCTGCGCCCCGACGCGGATGTATTCCACCAGTTCGGTGTAGGCGCCCTCCTCCACTTCGAGGTCGTCGCCGGCATCGAGCGAGGCGCGCGTGAACTGGGTGAAATCCTTGACGATCTCGCGCACCTCCTCGGTGCACTTGCGCAGGTCCAGCTTGATGCGTCCCGCCAGGCCGTAGAGGAAGCCCTCGCACCAGGCACCGAGCGAGCGGGCCCGCTCACCCAGGCCAACCTCGTCGTCCGGCAACAGGATCATGAAGCTGGTCTGCATGTCGGCCAGGGCCGATACCGTCTGTTCACACACCTGCCGCAAGTCGGCCCGGGCCTGGGCATCGGGATCGATGTCCTCGTCATCCAGCAGGGCGACGGGGTCGATCTCCTCCGGCTTTTGCCGGCACAGCGCGCCGCACAGGGCGCCGTGGAAGGCGGCCGCGTCATCGCGGTAGCCCATGCGGGACAGGAGGGAGGTAAGGTCGGAGTAATGCTGCATCGAAGACATGCGCCATAGTATACCGCCCGTCCGGGCCGCCCAAGCCGCCCCGCAGGGCCGCCGGCACGGCCTGCGGCGCGCTTTATCCGCCGATAAGCCCTAAAATCCATCGCCATGAACGACCACGCCCCCAAGACCGGCGCCCCCAGCGGCCAGGACTTCGTCGCCGCCCTGCGCGGCGCGGCGCCCTATGTGCACGCGCACAACGGCCGCGTCTTCGTCATCGCCTTCGGCGGCGAGGCGGCCTTGCGTCCGGACTTCGAACGGCTGATCTACGACGTCGCCCTGCTGCACAGCCTCGGCGTCAAGCTGGTGCTGGTGCACGGCGTGCGCCCGCAGATCGAGGCCCAGCTCGCCGCCCGCGGCCTGACGCCGCAGTTCCATGGCGATCTGCGCATCACCGATCCGGCCACCATGGAATGCGTCAAGTCGGCGGTCGGCGGCCTGCGCATGGAAATCGAAGCCAAGCTCAGCACCGGCCTGGCCAGCACCCCGATGGGCGGCGCCCGCCTCAAGGTGGCCGGCGGCAACTGGGTCACGGCGCGGCCGGCGGGCGTGCGCGACGGCATCGACCACCAGCTCACCGGCGAAGTCCGCCGCATCGACATCGCCACCATCCGGGAAGTGCTGGCCCAGGGCCGCATCGCCCTGCTCTCGCCCATCGGCTATTCGCTCACCGGCGAAATCTTCAACCTGCGCGCCGGCGAAGTGGCCCAGGCCGTGGCCACCGGCCTCGGCGCCGACAAGCTGGTGTTCGTGCTCGATTCCGACCCGGATGAATGGAAGCTCGCCGACGAGACCGGCGACGCCGGCCAGTTGCCGCTGAGCGAGGCCGAACGCCTGCTCGCGGCGAAAGGCGAAAAACTGCAGCTCTCCGGCGAAGACCGCGCCCTGCTCAGCGCCGCGCTGGCCGCCGGCCGCGGCGGCGTCAAGCGCGTGCACCTGATCGGCTCCGACGCCGACGGCGCCCTGCTGCGCGAGCTGTACACCCGCGACGGTTGCGGCCTGATGTTCTACGCCGACGAGAACTACGAGGCGGTGCGCGAGGCGACCATCGAGGACGTCGGCGGCATCCTCGCCCTGATCAAGCCGCTGGAAGATGCCGGCGTGCTGGTGCCGCGCTCGCGCGAACAGCTGGAGCTGGAAATCAGCTTCTTCGACGTGATGGTACGCGACGGCACCGTCATCGCCTGCAGCGCCCTGTTCCCCTTCCCACAGAACCAGATGGGCGAATTCTCCTGCGTCGCCGTGCACCCCGACTACCGCCGTTCCGGCCGCGCCAACGCCCTGCTGCTGCGCGCCGAGGAAAGCGCCCGCAAACTGGGCCTGAAGAAGTTGTTCGCCCTGACCACGCATACGCCGCACTGGTTTATCGAACACGGTTTCGTGCAGGCGAAAATCGAAGAGTTGCCGATGCAGAAGCAACGCATCTACAACTACCAGCGCAAGTCGATCGTGGTGGTGAAGGAGTTGTAGCCGGCTCCGCGGGGTCGAGCCCTGGGCTCAGTTCAACTCGCTCTCGAAGATCTCGTACACGTCCAGCGGACCATCGTTGTAATACTTCGTCGCCGGAAAAATGAAGCTGCGCGTGGCGCGGTCGAACACCAGCGAACCAGGGTGCTCGAAATAATTGGGGTCGTAGACCTCGAAGCGGACCTCCCGCGGCGTCTCGTGCGCAGCGAAGACCAGCACCACGTGATCGATTTCGGTCACCGGGAACGGGTCGAAGTGGATCAGATGGATGATGGGCAGGTGGCCCAGCTTTACTTCAGCCAGCAGCCGGTGCGCGGTGTCTTCCTGGTGGTGGCGGCTGAAGGGGAAGACCATGCGCCAGTTGCTGAAGGTGAAGAGGCTGTACAGATAGCCGCCGGTTTCATCCTTGAGCAGGGCTTCCCTTGCCGCGCTGAAGCTGCGCAGGTCGGCATAGCCTGGGATATGCACCTTGCCCGACCGGCGCGCCTCCTCCGGTGACAGCGAGACCACCTTTTCGATGGCCTTGCGATAGCCCGCGTCGTCCAGCTTCGGCGCCGCCGCATCGAAACTGGCGTACTGGTAGAACTGCCGGGCCATGCGCGACACGGCGAAACAGCGGTGGCTGAAATCCGGCGGCGGTTCGTTCTGCTTGGTGCTGATCTTGCCGCTGGCTGGATCGACCTGGTATTCCCAGC
>JAQGNS010000188.1 GCA_028291705.1 Nevskia sp. | reverse complement strand
GGCATTGAGCGGCCGGTCTCGACGAAGCTCAGGTGGCGGGTCGAGATCTGCGCATCGCTTGCGAGGTCGAGCTGGCTCAGGCGGCGCTGCTGCCGCCAGTGGCGAAGGTGGTCGCCGAAAGGACGTGCGGCGCCGGGCCGTGCGGGTGTCGTGGCGGCTGTCATGGCCGGATACTAGGCGGGAAAGTTTCTTGTATGCTGACTTTCCCCAGCCAGAGAGGAAGCTCCCCATGACCCGCGTTTTCAACTTCAGCCCCGGACCCGCCACCCTGCCGGAATCCGTGCTGCGCCAGGCGGCCGACGAGATGATGGACTGGCACGGCAGCGGCATGTCGGTGATGGAGATGAGCCATCGCGACAAGGACTTCATGTCCATCGCCGCCGAGGCCGAAAAGGACCTGCGCGAGCTGCTCGCCGTTCCGGCCAATTACAAGGTGCTGTTCATGCAGGGCGGCGCCATGGGCCAGTTCGCGGCGGTGCCGATGAACCTGCTGCGCGGCAAGATCAGCGCCGACTACGTCGTCACCGGCTCCTGGAGCACCAAGGCGATCAAGGAAGCGGCGCGGTACGCCAAGGCCAACACCGCCGCCAAGCCGACCGAGGGCAAGTTCAACCACGTGCCCGAGCGTTCCGGCTGGAAGCTCGATCCGGATGCCGCCTACGTTTACTACTGCCCCAACGAGACCATCGAGGGTGTGGAATTCGGCTCGGTGCCGGAAGTCGGCACGGTGCCGCTGGTGGCGGATTTCTCCTCCACCTTCCTGTCGCGCCCGCTGGACGTGTCCAAGTTCGGCCTGATCTATGCCGGTGCGCAGAAGAACGCCGGTGCGGCCGGCATCACCTTCGTCATCGTGCGCGACGACCTGATCGGCCAGACGCTGCCGGCGACACCTTCGGTGTTCGACTACAAGCAGATGGCCGACAACGAGTCGATGCTGAACACGCCGCCGTGCTTCGCCTGGTACGTCAGCGGCCTGGTGTTCAAGTGGCTGAAGAACGAGGGCGGGCTGGTCAAGGTGGGCGAGCGCAACCAGCGCAAGGCCGCGCTCCTGTACGACCTGATCGACAGCCAGTCGTTCTACCGCAACCCGGTGGCGAAGCCGGACCGCTCCTGGATGAACGTAGTGTTCACCCTGGCCAATCCGGAGCTGGACGCCGACTTCCTCAAGGGTGCGGTCAAGGCCGGCCTGCCGGGCCTGAAAGGCCATCGTTCGGTCGGCGGCATGCGGGCAAGCATCTATAACGCCATGCCTGAAGCGGGTGTGCAGGCACTGGTCGACTACATGAAGGAATTTGCGCGGACGCGGGGATAAACGCCCGCGGCCGATTCAGAGGTTTTCAATGCGTTCCGTTGCGGTGTATTGCGGTTCCAGCCCTGGCTCCAATCCGGCTTTCCGGGCGGCCGCAGAGGCATTGGGCCGTATGCTGGCCCAGGCCAATTGCGTCCTGGTGTACGGCGGCAGCCATGCCGGCTTGATGGGCGCGGTGGCGGATGCAGCACTGGCGGTCGGCGGCAAGGTCATCGGCATCATTCCGGATGCGCTGGTCAGCCGGGAAGTGGCGCATCGCGGCCTGTCCGAGCTGCAGGTGGTGGGCAGCATGCACGAGCGCAAGGCGCGCATGGCCGAGTTGTCCGAGGCCTTCGTCGCGCTGCCGGGCGGCATCGGCACGCTGGACGAGATCGTCGAGATGTTCACCTGGACCCAGCTCGGCATCCACCGCAAGCCCTGCGCCTTCCTCAATATCGGCGGCTATTACGACAGCCTGCTGGCTTTCCTGCACACCATGGTGGCGCAAGGCTTCCTGCGGCAGGCGCAGGTCGACCAGCTGGTGGTGGTGGAGCGGGTCGAAGACCTGCTGCCGCGCCTCGCCGCCGCGCAGCCGCATCCCGCCGGACGCCTGGCGGATATCGACCGGGAGCTTTCCCAGCCCAGGCCGTGAGATTTCGCTCTGGGCGCGCGGAACGGCACAATAGCGCCCCCTGTGAGGCTACAACCGGCCTCGCCCAGCACCAGGAACCACCGATGTTCAAGGTCAAGACGCTCAACAACATCTCCGTGTACGGCCTGGAGCGGCTGCCGCGCGACCGTTACGAGGTGGCCTCGGACATCGAGAACCCGGATGCGCTGCTGGTGCGCTCGGCCGACCTGCACAAGGCCGAAATCCCGGCTTCGGTGAAGGCCATCGGCCGCGCCGGCGCTGGCACCAACAACATTCCCGTCGCCGCCATGTCGGCGCGCGGCGTGCCGGTGTTCAACGCCCCCGGCGCCAACGCCAACGCGGTGAAGGAGCTGGTACTGGCCTCGATGCTGCTGGCGGCGCGCAACATCGCCCCGGCGCTGGAGTTCGTGCGCGGGCTGGAAGGCAGCGAGGACGAATTGCACAAGCTGGTCGAGGACGGCAAGAAGAACTATGTCGGCTTCGAACTGCCGGGCCGGTCGCTGGGTGTGATCGGCCTCGGCGCCATCGGCGTGAAGGTGGCCAATGCGGCGCTGGAACTGGGCATGGAGGTTTACGGTTACGATCCGGCGATGACCGTGCACAACGCCTGGCAGCTCAACTCCGGCGTGCGCCAGGCGCTGTCGGTGGACGACCTGGTGTCGAAGTCGCAGTTCATCTCGGTGCACGTGCCGCTGCTCGACGCCACCCGCAAACTGATCAACGCCGAGCGCATCCGCCTAATGAAGAAGCCTGGCGTGGTGCTCAACTTCGCCCGCGCCGAGATCGTCGACGAGGATGCGGTGCTGGCGGCGCTGGCGGCGGGCACCATGCGCGCTTATGCCTGCGATTTTCCCAGCGGCAAGTTCAAGGGCAATCCGAAGGTCATCGCCACGCCGCACCTGGGCGCTTCCACCGGCGAGGCCGAGGACAACTGCGCCATCATGGTGGCGGATCAGTTGCGCGAGTTCCTCGAGTCCGGCAACGTGCGCAACTCGGTGAATTTCCCCGAGGCGGTGATGCCGCTGCCGGCGGGCAAGCAGCGCCTGTCCATCGTCAACGCCAACGTGCCCAACATGGTCGGCCAGATCACCACGGCGCTGGCGCAGCATCACATCAATATCGCCGACCTGCTCAACAAGTCGCGCGGCGAGTTGGCCTATACCCTGGTCGACGTCGATCAGGCGATTCCGGCCGAGTTGGTCGCGGATATCGCCAGGATCAAGGGCGTGCTGGCGACGCGCGTCATCGTTTCGTAGGAAAAGATCATGTCCACAGGCAATGAAGAACTGGGCAAGGCCCGCGAGCAAATCGACGCCATTGACACCGAGCTGCAGAAGCTGATTTCGCAGCGGGCGCGGGTGGCGGAGGAAGTGCGCGAGATCAAACTGCGCAACGGCGGCGCGGCCGGCGACCATTACCGCCCGGCGCGCGAGGCGGAAGTGTTGAAGCGCGCCATGGCGCGCAACGAGGGGCCGCTGCCGGACGAGATGATGGCGCGCCTGATGCGCGAGATCATGTCGGCCTGCCTGGCACTGGAAGCGCCGCTGTCGGTGGCCTACCTCGGCCCCGAGGGCACCTACACCCAGGCCGCGGTGTACAAGCATTTCGGCCACCAGGTGGCGGCGGGCGCGGTGTCGGCCATTGACGAGATCTTCCGTGACGTGGAATCCGGCATTGCCTCCTACGGCGTGGTGCCGATCGAGAATTCCACCGAGGGCGTGGTCAGCAGCACGCTCGACCTGCTGGCCAATACGCCGCTGTCGATCTGCGGCGAAGTGTGGCTGCCGGTGCACCACCAGCTGCTGAGCCGGCATGAGCGGATCGAGGATGTGCAGGTGGTATATGCGCATCCGCAGTCCTTTGCCCAGTGCCGCCGCTGGCTCGACACGCGCCTGCCGGGTGCGGCGCGCGAGCCGCTGGCCAGCAATGGCGCCGCCGCCAAGCGGGTGGCGGAGAGCGGGCAGGGCGCGGCCATCGCCAGCGCCGCCGCCGGCGAACTGTACGGCCTGCGCGTGCTCGCCGCCAACGTCGAGGACGACCCCAACAACACCACGCGCTTCCTGGTGATCGGCCGGCAGAATCCGGAAGTCACCGGCGCCGACCGCACCTCGCTGGTCTGCTCCGCGCCGAGCGGCGGCGAAGCGGGCGCGCTGTTCCGCCTGCTCGAGCCGTTCGCCGGTGCCGGCATCAACCTGAGCAAGATCGAATCGCGTCCCAGTCGCCGCGGCGTGTGGGATTACAACTTCTTCCTCGACCTCGAAGGCCATCGCGCGGAAGCGCATGTGGCGCAGGCGCTGGAGGAAGTGCGCAAGCGTTCGGCCTTCTTCAAAATACTCGGCTCCTATCCCCGGGCGGTGATGTGATGAGTGGTAAGAAGGAAGTGCTGCCGTTTTTCGAATTCGTCGCGCCCGGCGTGATGGAGTTGCACCCCTACGAGCCGGGCATGCCGGTGGAAGAGCTGCAGCGCCGGCTCGGCGTCAGCAATGCCATCAAGCTCGCTTCCAACGAAAACCCGCTCGGCCCCAGCCCGAAGGTGAAGGCGGCCCTGGCCGCCGCGTCGGAAGGCAACCTGGCGCTGTATCCGGATGACGGCGGCTTCCGCCTCAAGGCCAAGCTGGCGGCGCTGCACGGTGTCGGCCCCGAGTCGATCACGCTGTGCAACGGCTCCAACACCCTGCTCGACCTGGTGGCGCGCGTCTTCCTCGGCCCCGGCCGTGCGGCGATGTATTCCAAGTATGCCTTCGCCGTGTATCCGCTGGTGACGCTGGCGCAGAGCGCCGAGTCCATCGTGGTGCCGGCGCTGCCGGCCGACAGCGACATGCCTTACGGCGACGACGTCGAAGCGATGGCGCGGATGCTGCGCCCGGACGTGGCGGTGATCTTCATCGCCAGCCCCAACAACCCGACCGGCACCTGGGTCGAACCTGCCGCCTTCGAGCGCTTCATGGCGCAGGTGCCGGCGCACACCGTGGTGGTGCTGGACGAGGCTTACCACCACTTCCAGGATCCGGCGACGCGCATCGACAGCGATACGCTGATGCGCCGCTATCCGAACCTGATGATCACGCGCACCTTCTCCAAGGTGCACGGCATCGCCGCGCTGCGCATCGGCTACGGCGTGGCCCACCCGCAGCTGACCGACCTGCTGCATCGCGTGCGCCAGCCGTTCAACAACGGTTCGCTGGCCCTGCTGGCGGCCGAGCTGGCGCTTGAAGACAGCGCGCATGTGGCCCGTTGCGTGGAACTCAACGCGCAGGAGCGGACGCGCGTGACCAAGGCGCTTCAGGGCATGGGGCTGCGCGTGCTGCCGACGCAGGGCAACTTCGTCACGGTGGACTTCGGCAAGCCTTCGGCGCCGATCCACCAGGCCTTGCTGGAGCAGGGCGTGATCGTGCGGCCGATGGGTTCCTACCTGCTGCCGAATTTCCTGCGCGTCAGCATCGGCACTGAAGCCGAGAACGACCGCTTCCTCGCCTCGCTGAAGAAAGCCGTTCAGGCATGAGACGCCGCTTGTGTAATTTTGAAGGGCATGGCCTGTTCTCATGCCTGCGCCGACTCGCGACGCCAGGATCCCCACGCTGCGCGTGGGGGCCCTCAACGCTGCTCGCGGCGGTTCGATGAGCGCACACGCGCCGATCCGCCGTCTTGCCGTCGTCGGCCTCGGGCTGATCGGCGGCTCGCTGGCGCGCGCCCTGCGCGCGGCCGGCGCTGTCGGCTCCATCTCGGGCTTCGATACCGACGCCGAGCAGGTGCGGCAGGCGCAGACCCTGGGCGTGATCGATATCGCCGCCGCCAGCGCCGAGCAGGCGGTGAAGGGCGCCGACGTGGTGCTGGTCGCGGTGCCGGTGCTGGCCACCGGCGCGGCCTTGCGCGCCTGTGCGCCTGCGCTGACGCCGGAGATGATTCTCACCGATGTCGGCAGCACCAAGCAGTCGGTGCTGGCGGCGGCGCGCGAGGTGTTCGGCGAGGTGCCGCCGCGCTTCGTGCCGGGACATCCGATCGCCGGCACCGAGAAGAGCGGTGTGGCCCATTCCCTGGCTGACCTGTTCCGCGGCCATCGCGTGATCCTGACGCCGCACGAACGGCAGGACACCCTGGCGCAGGAGCAGGTGGCCTGGCTGTGGCAGGCCGCCGGTGCGCGCGTGGTGACGATGGAGCCGCAGCGCCACGACCAGATCTTCGCCGCCACTTCGCATTTGCCGCACCTGCTGGCCTACAGCTTCGTCGACATGCTGGGGCGGCTGGAAGGCGCCGAGGCCGACCTGTTTCCCAATGCCGGCGGCGGCTTCCGCGATTTCACCCGCATCGCTTCCAGCAGCCCGCGCATGTGGCACGACATCCTGCGCGCCAACGCGCAGCCGGTGGCGGACTTGCTGCGCCGGCAGATCGCCGAATTGCAGGAACTGCACCAGCTGATCGAGGATCAGCGCTGGGATGCGCTGCTGGGGATTTTCGAGCGCGCCCGCGCGGCGCGCGAGCGGCATCTGGCCAGGATCGAGTGATTCCCGGGAGAATCCGCTTCATCTGTCGTTGGCTTGATGACTGTTGTTATCCCTGTGCAGCGGAAATGGACTAAGCTGCCGCGCCCGTAAAAGCCGTAACCCGAATTCCCGATTCGACCGAACTGCCCATGTCCGAAGTCACCTTCAATGTCCTCCCCGGCGGCTCTTTTTCCGGCAGCGTGCGTGTACCCGGCGACAAGTCGATCTCGCACCGCGCGGTGATGTTCGCTTCGCTGGCCGAGGGACAGTCGGAAGTGCGCGGCTTTCTCACCGGCGAGGATTGCCTGTGCACCATGAAGGCCTTTCGCGCCATGGGCGTGCGCATCGATCAGCTGGCGGAAACGCATCTGCGGGTGCACGGCGTCGGCCTGCATGGCCTGCGCGAGCCGGCGCAGGCGCTGGACCTGGGCAACTCCGGCACCTCGATGCGGCTGATGAGCGGCCTGCTGGCGGCGCAGGCTTTTCCCACCACGCTGCTCGGCGACGAATCGCTGTCGCGGCGGCCGATGCGGCGCATCGTCGATCCGCTGCGCCAGATGGGCGCGCAGATCGAGACCACGGCGCGCAATACCGCGCCGCTGCGTATTCAGCCGGTCGACGGCGGCCTCAACGCCATCACTTATAAATCGCCGGTGTCCAGTGCGCAGGTCAAGTCCGGCATCCTGCTGGCGGGGCTGTATGCCAAGGGACGCACCGAGGTATTCGAGCCTGAGCCCTCGCGCGACCACACCGAGCGCATGTTGCGCGCCTTCGGGGTGAAGATCGAAGCGGAACCGGGCAGGGCGGCGCTGCGGGGCGGCCAGACCTTGCGCGCCAGCGACGTCGAAGTGCCCGCAGACATTTCCTCGGCCACCTTCTTCATGCTCGGCGCGGCCATCGTGCCGGGTTCGGAACTGCTGCTGACCGATGTCGGCATCAACCCGACCCGCACCGGCGTGATCGAGATCCTGCGCCGCATGGGTGCGGACATCGAGTTGCTCAACCAGCGCCAGTTCGGCGGCGAGCCGGTGGCGGACCTGCGCGTGCGCGGCCGTCGCCTGCATGGCATCGCGGTGGACCACGTGCTGGTCGCCGCGGCGATCGACGAATTCCCGGCGGTCTTCATCGCCGCGGCCTGCGCCAGTGGCGAGACCGTGGTCACCGGCGCCGAGGAGTTGCGGGTCAAGGAAACCGATCGCATCCAGGCCATGTGCGATGGCCTGCAGGCCCTGGGCATCTCGGCACTGGCGCAGCCGGATGGCGCGCGCATCACCGGCGGCCGCATGCAGGGCGGCACGGTGAACTCCCGCGGCGATCACCGCATCGCCATGTCCTTCGCCGTTGCCGGCTTGCGGGCGGAGCAGCCGATCCGCATCCTCGACTGCGCCAACGTCAACACCTCGTTTCCCGGCTTCGCCAACCTGGCCGCTTCGGCCGGGCTGCACATCACGGTGCAGGGCTGAGCGTGGGCGCCTTGCCGCCGGTCATCGCGGTCGACGGGCCCAGCGGCGTCGGCAAGGGCATGGTGACGCGCTGGCTGGCGCATGAGCTGGGCTGGCACCGGCTCGACAGCGGCGCGCTCTACCGCATCCTGGCCCTGGCGGCGCAACGGGCCGGAATCCCCCACGACCAGCCAGAAGCGGTGGCCGGGCTGGCCCCGGGCCTTGATATCCGCTTCGTCGGCACTACTGAAGCGGACGAGGCGATTCTGGTCGATGGCGCGGACTGGACCGCGGAAATCCGCGCCGAATCGACCGGTGGTCTGGCCTCGCATATCGCTTCGGCCGAGGCGGTACGGACGGCGCTATTGCAGCGCCAGCGCGATTTCCGGCAGGCGCCGGGGCTGGTGGCCGACGGCCGCGATATGGGCACCGTGGTGTTCCCCGATGCGAGGCTGAAGATATTCCTGGACGCCAGCGCCGAGGCCAGGGCGGAGCGCCGCTGGCGTCAGTTGAGCCAGGCGGGTGTAAATGCTAAACTGTTAGACCTGTGTGATGAAGTGCGCGCCCGAGACGAACGCGACCGCAAACGAGCCATAGCGCCGCTTGCCCCTGCCGCTGACGCCATAGTCGTGGATTCCACGCAGTTGAAACCGGACGAAGTTCTGGCGGAAGTCGGGCGTTTGCTGCGTAATCGCGGCATTTCCCCTTGATTTCGTGCCGATAAGGGCCGTTCAGTACCGTTCGCGTATCTGGATCAGGAATTCGCAGCAAGGATTTGGCAGCAAAGGATGTGGGTTGCAAGGATGCCGCCCATTCGTAATCGGACCCCGGTAGCAGGACGCCGCCAGGAAGTTGTCAACCAACCAAGAGTGTTTTGAATGATCGAGAGTTTTGCTGAACTGTTTGAACAAAGCCTGAAGGGCGGCCAGTCGATGCAGCCCGGCACCATCGTCAGCGCGATCGTGCTGGAAGTGAAGCCGGACGTCGTGATCGTCGACGCAGGCCTCAAGTCCGAAGGCGTCATCCCCATCCAGGAATTCCAGATCGATGGCGCGGAAGCCACGGTAGCCGTCGGCGACCGCATCGAAGTCGCCCTGGAAACGGTTGAGGATGGTTTCGGCGAAACCCGTTTCAGCAAGGAAAAGGCCGAGCGCATCCGGACCTGGGACCGCCTCACCAAGGCGTTCGAGGGCAAGGAAACGGTCATCGGCACCATCACCGGCAAGGTCAAGGGCGGTTTCACCGTCGATATCGGCAACGTCCGCGCGTTCCTGCCGGGCTCGCTGGTCGACGTCCGCCCGGTGCGCGACACCGCCTACCTGGAAGGCAAGCCGCTCGAGTTCAAGGTCATCAAGCTCGACCGCCTGCGCAATAACGTCGTCGTCTCCCGCCGCGAAGTGCTCGAAGCCGAGTACAGCGCCGAGCGCGACATGCTGCTGGAGAAGCTGCAGGAAGGCGCGATCCTCCGCGGCGTGGTCAAGAACCTCGTCGAATACGGCGCGTTCGTGGACCTCGGCGGCATCGACGGCCTGCTGCACATCACCGACATGACCTGGAAGCGCATCAAGGATCCGGCGGAAGTCGTCACCGTCGGCACCGAGATCGAAGTCAAGGTCCTGAAGTACGACCGCGAGCGTCGCCGCGTGTCGCTGGGCCTGAAGCAGCTGGGCGCCGACCCCTGGGTCGACATCGCCCGCCGCTACCCGGAAAAGACCCGCCTGTTCGGCAAGATCACCAACATCACCGACTACGGCGCGTTCGTCGAGATCGAGCCGGGTGTCGAGGGTCTGGTGCACGTTTCCGAAATGGACTGGACCAACAAGAACGTCAACCCGGGCAAGGTTGTGCACCTGGGCGACGAAGTCGAAGTCATGATTCTGGACATCGACGAAGAGCGCCGCCGTATTTCGCTGGGCATGAAGCAGTGCCAGCCGAATCCGTGGGAAGAGTTCGCGCAGAACTTCCAGAAGGGCGACCGCGTCCATGGCGCCATCAAGTCGATCACCGACTTCGGCATCTTCATCGGCCTGGACGGCGGCATCGACGGTCTGGTGCACCTGTCCGACCTGGACTGGAACGAAGCCGGCGAGCAGGCCGTGCGTCGCTACAGCAAGGGCCAGGAAGTCGAAGCCGTGGTTCTGGCCATCGACGGTTCGCGCGAGCGCATCTCCCTGGGCGTGAAGCAGATGCAGCAGGATCCGCTCACCATGTTCCTGGCCGACAACCAGAAAGGTTCGATGGTCAAGGGCATCGTCAAGGCGGTTGATGCCAAGGGCGCCAACATCGAGCTGGCTGGCGGCGTCGAGGCCTACATCAAGGCCGGCGACCTGTCCCGCGACCGCGTTGAGGATGCCACTACGATTCTGAAGGAAGGCGACACGCTGGAAGCGCGCTTCATCGGTGTGGACCGCAAGAACCGCATCGTTACCCTGTCCGTCAAGGCCAAGGAAATCCAGGAAGAGGAAGAGACCGTGGCTGAATACAGCCGCAACGCCTCGACCGGCAAGACCAGCCTGGGCGACCTGCTGAAGGAACAGATCGGCGGCAACGATCGTTGATCTTCAGGCGGTAAGTAGTTGAATAAAAAAGGGCCATGGAAACATGGCCCTTTTTCTTTGGGGCGCCGCCGCACGAGCCGGCTCCCGATGTGTGACGGAGGTCCGCTTTCGAGCGCAAAAAAGCCTGCGTCAAGGAAAACAAACACTTGCAAGGCTCTGATTTTTTCTTTATTGTAAAATCAATCGCTTAAGCCTTGCTGAGCCCATGACCAAGTCTGAGCTGATCGAATCGCTCGCCCTCAAGCAAACCCATCTGATGCAGAAGGATGTGGAGCTTGCGGTCAAACTCGTCCTCGACCACGTCAGCAACGCGCTGGCGCGGCAGGAGCGCGTTGAAATCCGCGGCTTCGGCAGCTTCGCGCTGCACAGTCGCCCGGCGCGCGTGGGCCGCAATCCCAAGACCGGCGAGGCGGTGCGCATTCCGGCCAAGCATGTGCCGCACTTCAAGCCCGGCAAGGAAATGCGCGAGCGCGTCAACCTGACCCGCCAGGAGGAAGACGCCGCCGCGGCTGCCAAAGCCGCGGCCGCGGCCGGCCAGGCGTAATGCTGCGCATCCTGGTGGTGATGGTGCTGCTGGCGGTATTCATCGCCGGCGCCGCACTCGGTTATTTCAACGCCACCCCGGTGGATTTCAACTACCTGTTCGGCGCCATGCAGGTGCGGCTGGTGGTGCTGATCGTGTTCACCTTCGTCATCGCGGCCCTGCTCACCCTGCTGCTCTGCGCCGGGCGCATTCTCAGCCTGTCGGGAGAGGCGCGGCGCCTGCGCCGGCAGTTGCGCGATGCCGAAACCGAGTTGAAGAACCTGCGTAATCTGCCGCTCACGTCGCCGACCTCGCGCTGACCGAATCATGTTCGATAGCTACCTGGCCTGGCTGCTGCTGCCGCTGGGCGTGGCGCTGGGCCTGGCCTGGGCGCGCAACCGTCCCGCCGCCGGCGCCGAGCCGCAATCCCGCGAAGATACCCTGGCCGGGCTCAACAGTCTGGCCAACGACAATGCCGATCAGGCCATCGCGGCCCTGAGCCGGGCTGCCGACGCAGAGCCGGCGGCTGAATTGCAGCTCACCCTCGGCGGCCTGTTCCGCAAGCGCGGCGAGATCGATCGCGCCATTCAGCTACATGAATCCATCCTGGCGCGCAGCGACCTGCCGCAGAAAATCGCCGACGCGGCGCGGATCGAACTGGCGCAGGACTATCTCAAGGCCGGCCTGCTGGACCGCGCCGAATCCCTGCTGCAGGGCATGGAAGGCACCAGCGCCCAGTTGGCCGGTGCGCTGGAGCTGCTGCTGGACCTCTACGAGCAGGCGCGCGACTGGCCGCAGGCGATCGAGACGGGGCGCCGCCTGCAATCGGTGAAAGGGCAAAGTGTGGGCGGCCGCATCGCTCAGTACTGGTGCGAGCTGGCCGACGCGGCGCAGCACCGCGGCGATCCCGCCGAAGCGGCCGCCGACCTGCAAAAGGCCCTGGAAGAGAACCCCGAATGCGCGCGCGCCAGCCTGGCGCAGGCGGCGCTGGCGGAAGCCGCCAAGGATTGGGAGGGCGCCATCAAAGCCTATTGGCGCGCGATGCAGCAGGACGGGCGTTTCTTCAGCGAGGTGGCGCCCGCCATGGAGCGTTGCTACGCCGCTGAAAACGACAAGCGCGGCTATGCCGGGTTTCTCGACGAGGCGGAAACCTCGCTCACCGAATCCGCCGCACCGGCGCTGCTCAAGGCGCGCTGGCTGCAGGCCCAGGGGCAGGATCTGCGCGCCTATTTCGGCGAACACCTGGCGCGCAAGCCAACCCGCCAGGGCATGTTGCTATGGCTGGACAGCGGCATCGGCACGGACGGCGCCCCGCCGTGGCTGGAAACCATGCGCGAATCCCTGAAGAAATCCCTGCAGGCGCGGCCGCGCTATACCTGCACCAGCTGCGGGCTGCAGCCGAGCATGCTGTTCTGGCAATGCCCCAAGTGCAAGCGCTGGGAGACGGTGGTGCCGGTGGAAGAGAAACTGTAGAGGCTTCAGGGTGGACAAGATGCCGAACCGGACAAATAACCGGGCGCCTGACAGATGCGCGATTTTATCCTTGCCTTTGTAACGCCCGCAGCTCGTCCTTCGGGATGCTGTCGATCAGCTGCTTGCGTCGTGCCAGCAGTTTGGCCCGGTCGTCGCTGTTGATGCTGGAAATGCGCAGGCCGGCATTGAGCTGTTCCACCGCGCCGCGCAGGTCGCCCCGCTCGAACAGGTAGTTGGCCAGCTGGTATTGCGCCTCGGCGGTGTTGCCGCTGGCGCGGGCGGCGGCCGAGAGCAGCCGATAGGTATCGGGACGCGAGCCCTGGGTCTGGTTGTAGCTGAGCAGCACCTGGCGCGCCTGGTCCGGCTTGCCGGCGTTGATCAGGGCTTCGCCGTACTTCTGGATGCCCGGCGAGTAGCGCGGATAAGCGGCGAAGTTGCGCGCATAGATGTTCAGCGCATCCTGGGTCTTGCCCATCTGCATCAGGATCTGCGCCTGTAGCAGGGCGATATTGGGCTGGCGGGGATAGGCGTCGATCAGCGGTTGCAAAGCCGCCAAAGCCTGCGGGTTCTGGTCGAGATTGGCCAGCGCGTAGGCGTAGCCATAGTGGTTTTCCGGCGTGTCCTTGCCGGACTGGAGCTCGCCGGCGAAGTAGCCCTGCGCCTCGTTGGGCGAGTCGGTTTCCAGCACGCGGGTACGTGCCCGCATCAGGCTGAATTCGATCGAATCCTTGACCACACGGGGGCCGTACTGGGCGGCGCGTTCGGTGGCATCCGCGATACGGGCGGTGTTGACCGGGTGGGTCAGCAGGATTTCGGGCAGGCGGTTGCCGTAGAGGCGGGTCTGCTGCGACAGCTTGCCGAAGAAGGTGGCCATGCCCATCGGGTCGTAGCCCGCGCCGGCCAGCTTGCGGATGCCGAAACGGTCGGCCTCGCGCTCGTCGTCCCGGGAATAGGCCACCTGGCGCTGGTAGTTGATGCCCTGGCCGACCGAGATGGCGCCCAACACAACGTTGGGATTGGCGGAACCGGCGATGATCGCCGCCAGCACGCCGATCCAGGTGGCGATGTCGGCCACCTGGGTGTCGCCGGCCGCGCGCGCCATATGGCGCTGCGTGATGTGCGATTCCTCGTGCCCCATGACCCCGGCCAGTTCGCTCTCGTTGGAGGCGGCGACGATGGTGCCGGCGTTGATGTTGACGTAGCCACCGGGCAGGGCAAAGGCGTTGATACGGTTGTCGGCGATCAGGTAGAAATTGAAGGCCGGCGGGGTCGGCGAGCTGGTATCCGCGGCCGCCAGCTTCCAGCCCAGATTGGACAGGTATTCGGTGATTTCAGGGTCGTCGACGATGTAGTCGTACTGATACATCTCGGCCACGACTTCGGCGCCCAGCTTGGCTTCTTCGGCGGGCGACAAGGCCAGATCGGCGGGGTTGCCCAATTGCGGCAGATCGATGTCCTTCTGCGACAAGGCGGGCAGGGTGGTGAGCGCGAAGACGGCGCCGAAGACAAGGGCAGGTTTGAGCATGTAAAGGCCGCGGGACTCCATGGTCCGAAGTTTACGCTTAGAGCTGATCCCGCGTGGGGAAGTTTCGCCGGCCGGGGGGATGTATTTACCTTTATTTAACCCCCGGCGCCCCCGGCGAAATGTTAAAATTGCGTTACCGCTTCAGCGGACTCGTATGCGCATGAGTTGGGTGGATTACGTATTTGTCGGGATCGTCCTCATTTCGGTGCTCATGGGCGCTCTGCGGGGTTTCATCCGCGAAGCGCTGAGCCTTGCCACCTGGGTCTGTGCCTTCGTCGCCGCGTTGCGTTACGGCCCGGAATTCGCGGAGCGCTTCAAGTCGACCATCAGTTCAGCTCCGATCCGTGCCATTGCCGGGTATGCCGTGCCGTTTTTCGGCATCCTGCTGGTCGGCGGGCTGCTGATCTGGCTGATTTCCTGGGCGGTGCGCGGCGCCGGGCTGGCGCCGGTGGACCGCATGCTGGGCTCGGGCTTCGGCCTGCTGCGCGGCGGGTTCATCGTGGTGGCGCTGGTGATGCTGGCCGGCTTCACCGCGCTGGGGCGCGAGCCCTGGTGGCACCAGTCGATATTGGTTCCGCAGATTCAACCGCTTGCAACAGATGTGCAGGGCTTGATTCCAGCCAAATGGTTCACATATTTGCAGGCGCAGCAGAGTCCCTCCCCGGTCACCGTTCCCCAGCGAGAGAAATGATTCTATGTGCGGCATAGCCGGCGTCGTCGCCAAGCAACCGGTCAATCAGGAACTCTATGATGCCCTGACCATGTTGCAACACCGCGGGCAGGACGCCGCGGGCATCATTACCAACGAGGGCGACCGCCTGTACCTGCACAAGGACAATGGCCTGGTCCGCGACGTGTTTCGCTCCGATGACACCATGATCCGCCTGCGCGGCAACATGGGCGTCGGCCACGTGCGCTACCCCACCGCCGGCTGCAGCACTTCGGCCGAAGCACAGCCGCTGTATACCAATACCCCGTTCGGCATCTGCCTGTCGCACAACGGCAACCTGACCAATGCCGAGCAGCTCAAGCACGAGCTGTTCGTCGAGGATCGCCGCCACCTGAATACCGATTCGGATTCGGAGGTGCTGCTCAACGTCTTCGCCCACGAGCTGATGATGTGCGGCACCCTGCGGGTCACCCCGAACGAGGTGTTCGAAGCGGTGTCCCGGGTTCATGTGCGCGCCCGCGGCGCCTATGCTTGCGTCGCCCTGATCAGCGGCTACGGCATCGTCGGCTTCCGCGATCCGTACGGCATCCGCCCGGTGGTCTATGGCCGCCGCGAAGGGCCTTACGGCACCGACTACATGATCGCTTCCGAATCGGTGGCGCTGGACGCCGCCGGCTTCGAGTTGATCGCCGACATCGCTCCGGGCGAGGCGGTCTACGTCACCCTCGACGGCAAGCTGCACAAGCGCCAGTGCGCGCAGAACCCGGTGTATTCGCCCTGCATTTTCGAGCACGTCTACCTGGCCCGCCCGGACTCCGTGATGGACGGTATCTACGTCTACAAGGCGCGCCTGCGCATGGGCGAGAAGCTGGCCGACAAGATCCAGCGCGAGTGGCCGGACCATGACATCGACGTGGTCATCCCCATTCCGGACACCAGCCGCGTCGCTGGCGTCGAGCTGGCCATCCGCCTGGGCGTGAAATACCGCGAAGGCTTCGTCAAGAACCGCTATATCGGCCGCACCTTCATCATGCCGGGCCAGGCCCAGCGCAAGAAATCAGTCCGGCAGAAACTCAACCCGATCGATCTGGAATTCAGCGGCAAGAACGTGCTGTTGGTGGACGATTCCATCGTCCGCGGCACCACTTCCAAGGAAATCATCCAGATGGCCCGCGATGCCGGTGCGAAGAAGGTCTATTTCGCCTCCGCCGCGCCCCCGGTGCGCTATCCCAATGTCTACGGCATCGACATGCCGACTTCCAGCGAGCTGGTGGCTCATGGACGCAGTCACGCCGAGCTGGAACAGCTGCTCGGCGCCGACCGCCTGATCTACCAGGACCTGGAAGACCTGATCGAGGCCGTACGCCACAAGAACTCGAAGATCCAGCGTTTCGACACCTCGGTTTTCACGGGGGAGTACGTAACGCAGGACATCAACGAGGACTACCTCAACCAGCTCGAACTGTTCCGTTCCGACGCGGCCAAGGAAGCACGCCGGGTGCGGGCGGGAAATGTGGTGATCGAGCTGCACAACGCCCGCTGACGCCTGCCGAGGGCGCCGCCGCTCCAGTTGCTTCGTACCTTCCGGTATGTAGTTATTTTTTATTGGTTGAATCGAAACGCACGAACTGGCAATCTGGTGGCGGGCTTTTCAATATTTTTGGGGAATTTCAATGCGTAGCAGCGTAATCATGCTGGCCGGGTCTTTTCTGGCCGCTCTGGCCATGGCTGGTTGTGCGCCGACTTCGGATGTGCGGGACGGCTCCACGACAGAGCCGAGCAAAGTTGCCAGCGCCGACAAGGAAAACGACACCTACTGCCAGACCGACGAGGACACCGGCTCCCGGATTCACCACACCACCACCTGCGCGTCGTCGGACACTCATGATGCGGGCCAGGGCGCCCGTGCCATGCAGAATGGTGGCTATATCAGCCCCAAAGGCAACTGAACCCTCCGGAATTCATGGGATAGCGGCATGTCGGTATTGTGCAACGTACGGCACTCCGCAATCACGTGATGTAAGGGTTTCCAGCAGGCAGGCCGGTGGCAGTGACTTGCCACCGGCTGTACGAGAGCTTTAAAGTAGCAATGCGCCGATTTGTAGCCAGCTTGCGGGGCGCATAATAAATACTGCTAAAAAGGGCGAAAAAAAAAGCCCGTTTAGCCTTCAGCTTGCGGGCTTTTTTGTTGCATCTTAGAGAAATGGCTGAAAGATGAACGACGAGATCGACCCGGCTTGGGGCAGCGCTACCCTCGGCGTCCGCGCTGCCGAGCCGCGGACTGGTGAGCGTGAGCATTCCGCCGCCCTGCATCTGACTTCCTCCTTCGTGTTCGACAGCGCGGCCCAGGCGGCGGCGGTGTTCACCGGGCAGGAGCCCGGGAATATCTATTCGCGCTTCACCAACCCCACCGTGCATGCCTTCGAACGGCGCCTGGCGGCGATGGAAGGCGCCGACAGTTGCGTGGCCACCGCCAGCGGCATGGCGGCGATCATGTCGATGCTGCTGGCCCTGCTGAAGGCGGGTGACCACCTGGTGGTATCGCGCACCCTGTTCGGCTCGACCATCAACCTGCTCAATGGCGTTTTCGCCCGCTTCGGTGTCAGCACGACCTATGTCGACCCGGCCGATATCGGGGCCTGGTCGGCGGCGATCCGTCCGAACACGCGGCTGCTGTTCGTCGAGACCCCCAACAATCCGCTCACCGACATCGCCGATATCCGCGCCCTGGCGGACGTGGCGCACGCCGCCGGTGCCTTGCTGGCGGTCGACAACTGCTTCCTCACCCCGGTGCTGCAGAAGCCGTTGCAGCTCGGCGCCGACCTGGTGATCCATTCCGCCACCAAGTACCTGGACGGGCAGGGGCGCTGCGTCGGCGGCGCCGTGCTCGGCGACGCGGAGCGGGTCGGCAAGGATGTGTTCGGCTTCATGCGCACCGCCGGTCCCTGCATGAGCCCCTTCAACGCCTGGGTTTTTCTCAAGGGCCTGGAAACCCTCGGCCTGCGCATGCGCGCCCATTGCGAGGCCGCGCTGAAGCTGGCGCAGTGGCTGCGGCAGCAGCCGGCGATCGCACACGTCTACTATCCCGGCCTGCCGGACCACCCGCAGCACGAGCTGGCCAAGCGCCAGCAGCGGGGCTTCGGCGGCATCGTCGCCTTCGAGGTGAAGGGCGGTCGCGAGGCAGCGTGGAAGGTGATCGACGCGGTGAAGATGATCTCCATCACCGCCAACCTGGGCGACACCCGCACCACCATCACCCATCCGGCCAGCACCACCCACGGCCGCATCAGCGCCGAGGCGCGGCAGGCCGCCGGTATCGGCGAAAGCCTGATCCGGGTCGCGGTGGGGCTGGAGGACATCGAAGACATCATCGCCGACCTGGCCCGCGGCCTGGGCGCCTGAGGTGGCCGAGGCCGCATCCATGCCGCCCTTGCTGGATCGCCTGCGCCGGGTACTGCTCGGCAGCAGCGAGGCGCAGCGGCCGATCGCCAACCTGGACCTGCCGCTCAACCTGCAGCGTTTCTTCACGCCGGAGGCACTGTCGCGCCTGCGCGCCGCGGCGGTGCTGGTGCCGCTGATCGACCATGCCGCGGGCCCTACCATCCTGCTGACGCGCCGGGCCGAAACCCTGCGCCACCACAAGGGCCAGATCAGCCTGCCCGGGGGCGGCCGCGACGCGGGCGATGCCAGCCTGGCCGCCGCGGCCTTGCGCGAGGCGCAAGAGGAAGTGGGTCTGGATCCCGCGCTGGTCGAAGTGGTCGGTTACCTCGACGACTATCCCACCATCACCGGCTACCGCATCACCCCGGTGGTGGGCGTGGTGCGCCGGGCCTTCGACCCGGTGATCGACCCCGGCGAGGTGGCGGAAACCTTCGAACTGCCGCTGGAAGTGTTGCTGGCCGAGAACGCCTTCGAGCGCAAGTCGCTGCTGCGCGACGGCTTCAACGTGCTGGTGCGCGAAATCAACCACGACGGACGCCGCATCTGGGGCGCTACCGCCGGCATCCTGTGGGAGTTGCGGCAGAAGATGCTGGCGCCATGACCAACCCTCTCGCCGAAGCCCTGCGCCTGCAACTGGCCGCCGCCGCCGAGGGCTTCGACTGGACCGACCAGGCCGGCCTGTGGGACAAGCTGGCGGAAGAAATCGTGGAGCTGCAGCAGGCGCCGGATGCCGCCAACCGGGCGGAGGAGCTGGGCGACCTGTTGTTCATGGTGGTGAACCTGTCGCGCCACCTGGGCGTGGATGCCGTGGCCGCGCTGGCGGCTGCGAACGCCAAGTTCAGCCGCCGTTACGACCATGTGCGGCAACACTTGCAGGAACTGCCCCCCTTGGGCGATCCCCGGCGCCTGGAACGCATGGAGCAGCTATGGCAGGAAGCGAAGAAACTGGAGCGACCTTGAAAAAACAGTTAAGCTTCAGTTGATTAGACGCTGTTTTTAAGAAATAAAAAGCGGTCGATGCAAGCAGTCGATGTTGCTTACGCGGTCCCGACCAGGCGCATTCCAAAAACAGCCGGGGACCGGAAATTCGCAGCCGGGGAGGATCGGCATGAGAATCGGGCTTGTGGTGGACTCGGCGTGCGACCTGCCGCAGCATTTCTGCGTGGAGCACAACATCGTGGTCCTGCCGGTGACGATTCACGTCGGCAACGAGGAATTCATCGACCGCCGCGACCCGCAGGCGACGCTGGAGTTCTACCGCCGCCACCTGACCAACGCCGCGCATGCCGAGACCGCTCCGCTGAGCGTGGAGCAGATCAAGAACCTGTTCCTCGAGCGCCTGGTGCTCGATTACGACTTCGTGTTCTGCCTCACCGTGGCCAGTTCACGCAGTCCGATCTTCGAAAACGCCACCCAGGCATCGCTGTCCATCCTTTCCGAGTACAAGCCGGTGCGCGCCGCCGCCGGCATGCCGGGGCCGTTCGCGCTGCGCGTCATCGACAGCCAGAACCTGTTTGCCGCGCAGGGTGTCCTGGCGGCGGAAGTGGCGCGCATGATCCGTGAAGGGCACACGCCCAACCGCATCCGCGAGCGGCTCGACAACCTGATCCCCGCGCTGTACATGTACGGCCTGCCCAGCGACCTGTATCACCTGCGTTCGCGCGCCCACAAGAAGGGCGACAAGAGCGTGGGCTGGTTCAAGTACGCGGTGGGCAGCGCGCTGGACATCAAGCCGCTGATCCGCGCCAACCGCAACGAAACCGCTTCGATCGCCAGCATCCGG
>JAQGNS010000167.1 GCA_028291705.1 Nevskia sp. | reverse complement strand
CGAAAGAGGCAGAAATGCCGGTACGCAAGGCTGCAGCAATGATTAGGTGCGAATCATGAGCGTCCGCGAAATGAATACGGTTGAGTGGATCTGGAGGCAGGTTCCCGGCGGCGCTATGCGCAGGAACCTCGATGAGATTCGGCAAGGCGCGGGGTTCCTCTGATGACGCTCAACAGAGGCGTGCGTCCGCTGCCTTCATTCGGCGATGGCATTCTGGAAGACGTCATGCGGGAAGCTGGAACCTTGGGCGAAGACATGCTGGCGATCCTGCCGCTCCTGGCCCGCCTGTGTTCCGGCGACGTGGTCATTGCCGACGGCAGCGGGCGCTGCATCCGCCGCGTCGATCGCAACGGCACGGTGTTTCCCACGCGTGAAGGGCATGTGAGCGCGATCGCACGCGCGGTATCCCGCAGCGGTCGCCCCGAATGGGAAGAGGATGAGACCACCGGCACCATCCGTGTGGCGTTTCCGGTCGGCGAGCGGATCCTGGAGATCACGCAGAGCGCCGAATCGAAGATGGCGGCGCGCACGGTGCGCCTCGGTACGGTGGCGGAATTCGGCCTCGGCTTCGATCAGCCGGTGGCCTCTGGTGACAAGCATGCGGGCAGCAGCCGCGGCTTCAGCAGCCTCTCGGCGAAATACTGCTGGGACGACATCATCGGCGACGGCCCGGCCATCGCCAAAGCCATCGAGCGGGGCAAAGCCGCCGCGCGCCGCAACGCGCCGGTATTCCTCAACGGCGAGAGCGGCACCGGCAAGGAGCTGTTCGCCCAGGCCATCCACAACGCCTCGGCACGCCGCAGCGGTCCTTTCGTCGCCATCAATTGCTCGGCCCTGCCGGACAGCCTGGTCGACAGCATGCTGTTCGGCTACATGGACGGCACCTTCACCGGCGCCCGCAAGGGCGGCCGTCCCGGCGTGTTCGAGCAGGCCAATGGCGGCACGCTGCTGCTCGACGAAATCACCGAGATCAACGTCGATATCCAGGCCAAACTACTCCGGGTGATCCAGGAGCGCGAGGTCTGCCGCATCGGCTCGGTCAAGCCGATCCCGACCGACGTGCGCATCATCGTCACCTCGAACCGCGACCTGCACCGCCACATGCAGGAAGGTCATTTCCGCGAGGACTTGTACTACCGCCTGAACGTCATCGACATCCACTTGCCGCCGCTGCGCGATCGTCGCGAGGATATTCCTGCGATCGCTGCCAGCGTGGTCGACAGCCTGGATCGGGCCGATGGCTGCACCACCCGCAGGATTCATCCGGATGCGATGAACCGGCTGGTCGAACAGTCCTGGCCCGGCAATATCCGCGAGCTGCGCAATGTGCTGGAGCGCGCGGTCAGCCTGGCGGACGGCGACATCCTGTTTCCGCATCACTTCGCCCGCGCCGACGAAGGCTATCGGCCGCTGCAGCGCGCTGTGGAGCCGGCGGCGGTGGGCAACTACCTGTGCGACCGGGTCGCGCATGCCGAGGAGGCTTCCATCCTCGACGCCCTGCATCGCAACAGCGGTCACCGCGGCAAGACCGCCGCCGAACTCGGCATCAGCGTGACCACGCTGTGGCGACGCATGCGGCGCATCAGCAATGTTCCCGGCCGGGCCGAGATCGAAAGTCATCCATGAACGTTGCGGGCGCCCGCCCGCGACGGACGTTCCCATAAAACTTCCGCCCACCCGAGGCGAAGTGCCGAGTCATTGAAGGAGGAAAGAAGTGTCGGCCGATTCCCAGATTCAAGAGGCGCAGCTGGTCGCCCTGTGCGCCGCTGCCGCCGTCGAACCCGATATGCCGGTCCAGGTCGTGCTGGATAACGTGGCGTACGCGGTGTTCAATCTCGATGGACAGTATTACGCCACGCAGGATCTGTGCACGCACGGCCCCGGCTCAATGGCTGAAGGCTTCGTCATGGGCTGCGAGATCGAATGCCCGTTCCACCAGGGGCGTTTCGACATCCGCACCGGCCATGCCACCGCGGCGCCCTGCACCGAAGCGCTGCGCACCTGGACCGTCCACGTCGTCGACGGCCAGCTCTGCATCGATCCGTCCGAGCATCGCGGAGTCGCGGCGTGAGGCGAATGTCTTTGCCTGAAGTGGCGCCGCTTGTTTTCGGCGTGCCCGTATGAGCGCGCCGGAAGGGCAGGGCCCTGTGGGCGCCGTCGTCATCATCGGTTCCGGCCAAGCCGGTGGCCGCGCCGCGGAGGCTTTGCGCCAGGGCGGACACAGCGGGCCTATCACCATCGTCGGCGACGAAGCGCATCCGCCCTACGAGCGGCCGGCGCTGTCGAAGGAGTTCCTCGGTGACGCCAGCCTGGCGAAGATCGCCTGGGTGCGGCCGGCCGACTGGTACGCCGAGTCCGGCATCACCCTGCTGCACGGCAGGAAGGCGCTGCGCATCGACCGCGCGCAGAACATGGTCGAGCTGGACGACGGCTCGCGCATCGCCTACGAGAACCTGATTCTGACCACGGGCACACGGCCGCGTCCGCTGACGCTGGAAGGCGCCGGCCATCCGTTGGTCAGTTACCTGCGCACCATCGAGGACAGCCGCCAGTTGCAGCAGCGCATGTTGCCGGGCGCGCATATCGTGGTGATCGGGGCCGGCTTCATCGGCATGGAAGTGGCCGCCGCCGCGCTGCTGCGTGACTGCAAGGTCACCGTGCTGGAACTGGCGCCGCTACCGATGGCGCGCGGCGTGCCGCCGCTGCTCGGCGCGTTCTACGCCGACCTGCACCGGCAGAAGGGCGTTGCCCTGTGCACCGGCGCCAGCGTGCGGCGCATCGGCGACGGCGACGGCCGCGCCCTGGTAGAACTCGACAACGGCGAGGTGCTGACGGCGGACGCGGTGGTGGTGGGCATCGGCGTCATTCCCAATGTCGACCTGGCACAGGCGGCCGGACTGGAGATCGACAACGGCATTGTCGTCGACGAGTACGGCCGCAGCAGCGACCCGCAGATCTATGCCGCCGGCGACGTCAGCAGCCATTTCAATCCCCTGCTGGGCCGGCGTATCCGTCTGGAGTCCTGGCAGAACGCGCAGAACCAGGCCATCGCCGTGGCGCGCAACATCCTCGGCGCCGGCAAGCCTTACGCCGAAATACCGTGGTTCTGGAGCGACCAGTTCGACCTGAACCTGCAGATCGCGGGTGTGCCGCAGCCCGGCGACGAGGTGGTGCAGCGCGGCACCCTGGGCAGCGGCCCGGTGGTGTTCTTCCATCTGCGCGAAGGCAAATTGGTTGCCGCCATCGGCATCAACAGCGCCCGCGATGTGCGCTTCGGCAAGGAGATCATCGCCCTGGGCGGGCAGATCGGCGCCGCCGAACTGGCCGATCCCGCGGTGAGCCTCGCCACCCTTTTCAACAACCTGAAACGGTCGGCCAAAGCCGCCTGACCTGAGGAGCCGTATTTTGTCGAAGCTAAAACTGTCCATCGCGATGGGCAACTACGACCGGACCCGTCCCCTGGTGGACGGCGATGTGCAGATCGACGGCACCGATCCGGTCTACATGCTGCTGTCGCCGGAGGAGATGTTCTTCCGCGCTTTCCGCGATGTCGCCTTCGACGTCAGCGAGCTGTCGCTGAGCAGCTTTTCGGTGAAGACCGCCGCCGGCACTAACCCCTACGTCGGCGTGCCGGTGTTTCCCTCGCGCGCCTTCCGCCATACGGCGATCTGCATCCGCACCGACCGCGGCATCAACAGCCCGGCCGACCTGAAGGGCCGGCGCATCGGCACACCGGAATACCAGTTGACCGCCTGTGTCTGGGCGCGCGCGCTGTTGCAGGACGAGTACGGCGTCAATCCGTCGGACATCACCTGGGTTCGCGGCGGCATGGAAACACCGGGGCGGCCGGAGAAGATTCCGTTGCAGCTGCCGCCGGACATCCGTATCGAGACGGCGCCGGAAGACGTGACACTGTCGCAGATGCTGGAGCGCGGTGAGATCGACGCCATCATCGGCCCGCGTGCGCCATCCTGTTTCGAGCAGGGCAATCCACAGGTGGGCTGGCTGTTCCCGGATCCTTCGCGCACCGCCGCCGATTATTTCCGGCGCACCGGCATCTTTCCGATCATGCATGTACTCGGCGTGCGCCGTGAACTGGCCGAGCAGCATCCCTGGCTGCCGATGGCGGTGGCCAAGGCTTTCGGCGAAGCCAAGAGCATCGCCCTGTCGCGCCTGGTCGATACTTCCGCCACCAAGGTGACGCTGCCTTTCGTCGAGGAACAATTGCGCGCCGCGCGCACGCTGATGGGACCGGATTTCTGGTCCTACGGCTATGCGCCGAACCACAAGGTCCTTGATAACTTCCTCCACCACCATCACGCGCAGGGCCTGTCCAAGCGCCGGTTGCAGGTGGAGGAGCTGTTTCATCCTTCCACGCTTGAAAGCCACAAGATCTGACGATTGGAGCAGTAAATGCTTAGAAAAGAACAGAATGACCTGCTGACGCAGACCGGCCCGACCACCCCCATGGGCGCGATGTTCCGCAGCTACTGGATTCCGGCCTTGCTGGCGGAGGAGCTGCCGGAAAACGACTGTCCGCCGGTGCGGGTGAAGCTGCTGTCGGAAAGCTTGCTGGCGTTCCGCGACAGTTCCGGCCGTTACGGCCTGATCAGCGAGTTCTGCGCCCACCGCGGCGTCTCGCTGTGGTTCGGCCGCAACGAGGAAAACGGCATCCGTTGCCCGTACCACGGCTGGAAGTACGACGTCACCGGCCAGTGCGTCGACGTGCCGTCCGAACCGTCCGAGAATGGTTTCTGCTCGCGCATCAAGCTTACCGGCTATCCGCTGGTGGAGCAGGGCGGCGTGCTGTGGACCTACATGGGCCCGCGCGACAAGCAGCCGCCGCTGCCGGAGTTCGAGTTCTCCCTGGTGCCGCCGGAGCAGAGCTACACCTCCAAGCGCCTGCAGGAATGCAACTGGCTGCAGGCCATGGAAGGCGGCATCGATTCGAGCCACGTCTCCTGGCTGCATCGCGGCAACCTCAACAGCGATCCCCTGTTCAAGGGCGCCAAGGGCAATCAGTACAACCTCAACGACACCAAGCCGGTGTTCGAAGTGGTGCCGTCCGACGGCGGCCTGATGATCGGCGCGCGCCGCAACGCCGAGGCCGGGAATTTCTACTGGCGCATCACGCCCTGGGTGATGCCCTGCTTCACCATGGTGCCGCCGCGCGGCGACCACCCGGTGCACGGCCACTTCTGGATCCCGATCGACGACGAGAGCTGCTGGGCCTGGAGCTTCGACTACCACCCGGTGCGCGCCCTGAGCAAGACCGAGCGCGACGCCATGATGGCCGGCAAGGGCATCCACGTCGCCACCATTCCGGGCACCTATATCCCGCTCGCCAACAAGAGCAACAACTACCTGATGGACCGCGCCTCGCAGAAGGCCGGCCATGCCTACAGCGGTATCGACGGCATCGGCATGCAGGACGCTTCGCTGCAGGAAAGCATGGGCCCGATCTGCGACCGCACGCGGGAGAACCTGAGCTCTACCGACAACGGCATCGTCATGGCGCGCATGCGCCTGATGAAGGCGGCGAAGGCGTTGGCGGACAAGGGCGAGGTGCCCCCGGGCGTGGATCCGGCGCATCACCGCGTGCGTTCCGCCGCGGTGATCCTGGCGCCGGACCAGCTGTTCAAGGAGGCCGCCAAGGATGCCCTGACGGTGCGAGCCGGCGAGGCCCAGTCTTCGGTCTGAGGAGCACGGACGGGGTCCGCTCCGCACGCGCGGGCCCCGTCCGTTTCCCCACCCGATGGTTTTGAACATGGGCACTGGCTGAGGCCTTGCGATGCTGGGGGCGCCAAAGAAAAGTCCGGAGCAGTTGCAGGCCCTGGATCGCTTGAGCGAACAGACGCGACTGCGTTTCCGGCTGGGGCCGGGGGCGGTGGTGCTGGTATCGGAGATCGCCTGCGCCCTGCCGGGCTGTCCACCGCTGGAGACGGTGGTGGTGTTCTGGACCGCGGCGGGGGTGCGCCATCGCTTCAAGGTGTTCAAGCCGGCGCTCGAGATCACCGAGGAGGACCTGCCCTGCGACTGGCTGATGCGTTCGCTGGCGGCGCCCGACGGCTTCGACGACGACTGCTGCTGAGGGGCCGGAGGCATGAGGCGTCCGTATCTCTAGAAGGAATTTCACGATGACAGAACACAAGCTGAAAGCCGCCCTGCAGACCCTGGGACATACCCGGGCGCTGAAGGACGGTGCGGTGAAACCGCAGGGCTACACGCTGGAGTTCGAGGAAGTGCCGGCCATCATCCAGGCCTTCCGGCGGATGGCGCGCGGGCTGGAGTTCGAGGTCAGCGAGATGGCCATCACCACCTATCTTTGCGCGCGAGCCCATGGCAAGGCTTTCACCGCGCTGCCGATCTTCCTGGTGCGCGGCTTCCATCATGGCGCCATCCTGCACAACACGGCGCTGGGCATCCGCAACCCGAAGGATCTTGAAGGGAAGAAGGTCGGCGTCAACCGCGGCTACACGGTGACCACCGGCGTATGGGCGCGCAGCGTCCTGCAACACGAGCATGGCGTGGACCTGGACAAGATCACCTGGGTACTGTCGGGTGACGAGCATGTGGCGGAGTTCCAGCCGCCGTCCAACGTGGTTTCCATCGAGAAGGGCAAGACGCTGGAGCAGCTGCTGACGGCTGGCGAAATCGCGGCCTGTATCGGCGTGCAGGTGGAGCATCCGGATGTGGCGCCGCTGATTCCCGATGCCGCCGAACATGGCTTACGCCTGTTGCAACAGAACGGTCATTACCCGATCAACCATCTGCTGGTGGTCAAGGATGAGGTGCTGCGAGCCCATCCGGAACTGCCGGCGCGCCTGTTCGAAGCCTTCGTCGCGGCCAAGCAGCCTTACCTGGAGCAGTTGCGCGCCGGCAGCATCGCCGCGCCGACCAAGCCGGACCGCATGTACCAGCGCGTGCTGGAAATCACCGGCAAGGATCCCTTGCCTTACGGCGTCGAGGCCAACCGGCCGATGCTGGAGGCGCTGATCGGCTATGCCGTCGAGCAGCACATCATTTCCGGTCCCTGCGCTGTGGAAGAACTATTCGTGCCGGGCACCGCCGCGTTGACCGGCTGAGACCGGCGGCAATACAAGGAGAAACAAATGAAGCCAGACAGTACCGCGGTGACCATCCCCGCACTGCAGCAGATGAAGGCCGACGGCCGCAAGATCGTCGGCGTGGTGGCCTGGGATTACCAGATGGCGCAGATCGTGGATCGCGCCGGGGTGGACATCGTCTCGGTCGGTGACACGGTTGGCGTCAATCTGTGGGGCCACGCCAACCCGCTGGAAATCACCATGGAGGAGATGCTGGTGGTGTGCAAGGCGGTGCGGCGCGGTGTGAAGCGCGCACTGCTGAGCTGCGATTTCCCCTATGGTCCGCTGCAGGAAGGCACCGACTCCGCAGTGCGCGCCGCAATCCGGCTGGTCAAGGAAGCGGGCGCCGACATGATCAAGCTCGATGGCGCGGCCGATTTCCCCGAGGCGGTGCAGGCGCTGGTGCGGGCCGGTATTCCGGTGTTCGCGCAGTTCGGCATCACGCCGCAGACGGCTCTGCAGTACGGCATCCCCTACGCCGCGGCCTCGGCGCCCGGCGCGCAGGTGCCGCCGGAGATGACGGCGCGGCTGATCGGGGAGGCGAAGCGGCTGGAAGCAGCTGGGGCCTCACTGCTCGATTTCACCAACTCCGGACCGGTGGCCGGGCCCGCGGTGGCGCAGGCGGTGCGCATCCCGGTGCTCGGCGGTTTCGGCGGCGGCCCCTGGCTGGACGGGCGGGTGCGCATGGCCCATGCCGCCATCGGCTATGCGGCGAGTTCGATCGATTCGCAGGTCGAGAGCTACGCCAACGTCGCCCGCATCGCGCTCGATGCGATCGGCGCCTACGCGGCGGATGTACGCGCCGCGCGCCAGATCAAGGGCGCTCCGCCGGTCAAGCCGGCGCCCTGAGGAGTACGCCATGCCCATCGTATCCATCGACGGTATCCAGACCCGCTACGAGGTTCTCGGCTCCGGTCCGCCGCTGCTGATGTTCTCGCCCGGCGGCTTCAACGCCACGCTGGAAACCTGGTCGACGCTCGGCGCCTACGCGCGGACCAAGCCGCTCGAGCACCTCAGCCGCAGCTATACCTGCATCATCTTCGACCGGCGTGAAACCGGGCAGTCCGGCGGCCGCGTCGAACATATCGGCTGGGAGCATTTCGTCGCCCAGGGCAGGGGGCTGCTCGATCACCTAGGCATCGAGCGGGCGCACCTGATGGGCGGCTGCATGGGTTGCTCGCCGGTGCTGGCCTTCGGCGTGGCCCACCCGCAGCGGGTGCTGAGCATGGTGTTGTACTGGCCGGTGGGCGGCGCCCGCTACCGCTTGAGCAGCCATCAGCGCTTCGCCGAGCACTTGGCGTTCGTGCAGCAGAACGGGTTGGAGAAGGTGGTGGCGCTGGTGCAGGAGAGCGGGAAGCCCTTCGGTGCCGATCCCCGCGGCGGCCCCTGGGCTTCGGTGTTGCGCACCGATCCCGCCTTCGCCAAGGCTTATGCCGCGCTGGACGTGGAGCGCTACAAGCTCACGGTGGTCGGCATGCAGCGCCGCCTGTTCGACCGCGATACCGCACCGGGCGCGGAGCCGGAGGACCTGCTGAGCCTAGACATCCCGGCCCTGATCCTGCCCGGGCATGATGCTTCGCATGCCACCTCCGCCGCGCGCTACCTCGAAGAGTGCCTGCCACGCGCGGAGTACTGGGATGTCGCCGTGGCCGAGCAGACCGAGGAGCGCACCAGCGCCCGGCTGCTGCAGTTCCTCGCCGCGGCGAGCCCCTCAACGAACCAGGATGCAGCCGCACCATGATCATCGACGCACATTGCCACTACACCACCGAACCGGCGGTGCTGCACCAGTTTCGCGACAAGCAGCTGGCCGGCCTGGCCGATCCGGCGCGCAAGCCGGCTTCGACCGATCTGGGCATCAGCGACGAGATGCTGATCAAGAGCGTGCAGCCGCAGCTCAAGTTGCAGGCCGAGCGCGGTAGCACGCTGACCGTACTGTCACCGCGCGCTGCCGGCATGGCGCACCACGTCGGCACCGAGGTGGTGAGCAAGCAGTGGGCGATGGTGTCGAATGACCTGATCCACCGCATCTGCACCTTGCTGCCGGACAATTTCGCCGGCGTCGGCCAGTTGCCGCAGTTCCCCGGCGTGTCGCCGAAGAACTGCCTGCCCGAGCTGGAGCGGGTGGTGAACGAGCTCGGCTTCGTCGGCGTCAATCTCAATCCCGATCCGACCGGCGGCTACTGGACCGATCCGCCGCTGACCGACCGCTACTGGTATCCGGTCTACGAGAAGCTGTGCGAGCTGGACGTGCCGGCGATGATCCACGTCTCGTCCTGCTGCAATCCCAATTTCCACCATACCGGCGCGCACTACATCAACGCCGATACCGCGGCCTTCATGCAGTTCATCCAGGGCGACCTGTTCCGTGACTTCCCGACGCTGCGCCTGGTGATTCCGCACGGCGGCGGCGCGGTGCCCTATCACTGGGGCCGCTACCGCGGCCTGAGCCTGAGCATCAAGAAGAAGAACCTGCTCGAGCACGTGATGAACAATGTGTACTTCGATACCTGCGTCTATCACCTGCCGGGCATCGAGCTGCTGACCAGCGTGGTGCCGATCGACAACATCCTGTTCGCCTCGGAAATGCTGGGCGCGGTGCCGGGCATCGATCCGGAGACCGGGCATGCCTTCGACGACACCAAGCGCTACATCGACCAAGTCACCGGCCTGAGCGCCGAAAACCGCCATAAGATTTTCGAGGCCAACGCGCGCCGGGTCTATCCCAGGCTCGATGCGCTGCTGACAAAGCGTGCAGAGGCCTAGCTTCCGAAATGCCGCCGCGGTAGGCCGGTTTGCGGGCAGCGCATACCTTTCCGCGGACCGGGCAGGAATGCAGTTTTCCCCATGGCGGAACAGCATTGGCGGAACGGGAATGCCCAGTACGGTTATGGCGATGTATGAATGCTGTAAGCCTGATGGTTCGATTGACACTCCATCGGCAGCTTGTTAAGGTGTGTTCTGTATATAGGAAATGTGTTCCATATAAAGGAACATCAAAAAATGAAACCGGGACGGTGCATTCAGTCAAACGCGGCGCGGCCCAGGCCGAGCGTGCGATGCCCAGTCATTAGGGAGGAGTCGTCTACGTTGTCTTACGGGAAACTTACATCGCGGCAGGTCAAATCCTGCGGTGGTTCCTGCCATGATCGGTGAGAAGAAGCCGGCCGAAGGCGGCGCCCATGCGCTGCAGGATCACGCGCTCGGGCGCGACCTGATGCATGCCCATGAGCCGGGTGGCGAGTACGACCACGATCACGATGATTTCGATACCCTGGGTCCGCTCGAAGAGAATCCGATCTGGATGCAGGACCATGTCTCCCTGACCAGCGTCGGCATCGACATCGGCTCTTCCGGCACCCAGGTCATCTTCTCGCGGGTCAACCTACGCCGTCTCGGCGAAGACCTGTCCAGCCATTATTTCGTGGTGTCGCGCGAGACCCTGTTCCAGTCGCCGGTGGCCTTGACGCCGTACGAGAGTGAAGAGCGCATCGACCAGCGTGCGCTTGGCGGAATCATCGACCAGGCCTATCACCTCGCCGGCATGGGCCCGGAGCAGATCGACACCGGCGCCGTGATCCTTACCGGCGAAGCGCTGCGGCGTGAAAACGCCGAGGCCATCGCCGGCATCGTGGCGGAGCGGGGCGGCGACTTTGTCTGCGCTACCGCCGGCCATCACATGGAGGCCATGCTGGCCGCCTTCGGCTCCGGTGCCTCGCGCGTGTCGGCCGACGAGGGCCAGCGGCTGCTCAATATCGACATTGGCGGCGGCACCACCAAGCTCGCGGTGATCGAATGCGGGCGGGTCGTATCCACCGCAGCATTCCATGTCGGTGGTCGCTTGCAGGTGGTCGACGATGCGGGGCGCATCACCCGTCTCGATCCCGCCGGCAAACGCCTGGCGGCGATGGCAGGGTTCTCCTGGTCACTGGGCGATACGATCGATCCGGCGGATCTCGACGTGTTGGCCGAGTCGATGGCGGACGCGGTGCTGGTGGCCGTACGCCAAGGTGATCTTCCCGCGCAGATCGGCGAGCTGTATCTGACCGGGCGGCTGGCCGATCTGTCCGGCATAGCCGGGGTCATGTTCTCCGGCGGTGTCGCCGAATACCTCTACGACCGGGAAGCGCGCGATTTCGGCGACCTCGGCCGGCGCCTGGGCCATGCCCTGCGCCGCAAGCTCGAAGCCGGGGCGCTGCCCTGGCCGCTGCTGCCGGCGAAGGAATGCATCCGCGCCACGGCGCTGGGCGCCTCCGAGTATTCGGTGCAGCTTACCGGCAACACCATCTACATCTCCAACAACGGCGCCCTGCTGCCGCGGCGCAACCTGCAGGTGGTGAAGCCCGCCTGCGAGTTGCCGCAGGCGATCGATCCGGCGGCGGTGGCCGCTTCGATCCAGCGGCACCTGGCACTATTCGACCTGTCGGCCGAGGATCGCGAGTTCGCCCTGGCTTTCCAGTGGCGCGGCGAGCCGTCTTACGAGCGGGTAGCGGCGTTCGCGCAGGGCATCGTCGACGGCCTGCCGCTGAGCATCGCGCGCAAGCAGCCGCTGTACCTGATCCTCGACGGCGACCTGGCGCAGACGCTGGGCGGCGTGCTGCACGAGGATTTCCACGTCCAGTCCGAGATCCTGGTGATCGACGGCGTGGTGCTGCTGGATTTCGACTACATCGACCTGGGCCGTATCCGCCTGCCTTCGCATACGGTGCCGGTAACGATCAAGTCGCTGGTATTCGACGACGTCTCGCTGCAAACCCAGAAGATTCCGCCGGCCGCGCCGCACGCGCATGGCCCGCATGAACACACCCACCATCACGGCCATAGCCACGATCACAGCCATGATCACGGCGATGGCCACCCGCATCACCATCACCATGATCACGGACCGCAACCGGGTCCGCGCTAAGAGCAATGAGGATATTCAGATGACGAAGGACGCGATCGTTTCGGACGAAATGGCAAAGAAGTTCGCCACGGAAAAGGAATCTCCGTATACGAACTGGGTGCGCAATGAAGGGCTGGAGATCATCAGCGCCCATTACATCAAGAACCTGCATACGGTGGAGCTGAAGCCGTGGGCGCGCCGCGGCGGCAACGGCGTGTACATCAACCACGAAGCCTCGCGCACCTCCAACGACTGCTACGTCTGCGAAATTCCCGCTGGCGGCAAGCTGGCCCCGCAGCGCCAGCTGTTCGAAGAAATGATCTACGTGCTGGACGGCCGCGGTTCCACCACGGTGTGGAACGACGCCGGCAGCCGCATCACCTTCGAATGGAACAAGGGTTCGCTGTTCGCCATTCCGATCAACTGCTGGCACCAGCACTTCAATGGCCAGGGCAGTGCGCCGGCGCGCTATGTCGCCGTCACCAACGGCCCGTCCGTGCTCAACCTGTATGACGATCTCGACTTCGTCTTCAACACCGAGTACGACTTCAAGAAGCGCTTCTCGGGTGAGCCCGACTATTTCGCCAACAAGGGCGAGCAGAAGGGCCTGCTGCTGGATACCAACTTCGTCGCCGACGCGATCAACCTGCCGCTGATCAGCGCCAAGGAACGCGGCGCCGGCGGTGGCCATATCCGCTTCAACATGGCCAAGGGCTCGATGAACAGCCACATCTCGCAGTTCCCGGTGGCGACGTACAAGAAGGCGCATTGCCATGGTCCCGGCGCGCACGTGATCGTGATGAGCGGCGAGGGCTACACCCTGATGTGGCCGGAAGGCGAGGAACCGAAGCGCTACGAGTGGCAGGAAGGCAGCATGGTGGTGCCGCCTAATCTCTGGTTCCACCAGCATTTCAATACCGGCACCACGCCGGGCCGTTACCTGGCGTTCAAGCACGAAGTGGTTTCGATCCGCAACGCGCAGGGCGTGCCCAAGGCCTGGATCAGTCAGCGCATCGGCGGCGATCAGATCGACTACGCCGACGAAAAGCCGCTGGTGCGCCAGCTGTTCACCGAGGCGCTGGCCAAGCACGACATGACGCCGCGCATGGAAGAGGCCTACAAGGCCGAGTTGGCCGACCTGCCGCCGCCGCGCCACGCCGCGGCCTGAGCGGAAGCCATAGAGCGTGCCGCGTCCAGGCAAGGCCTCCACGGTGGGGACATTGCCGGACGCGAGCCGCCGGTCTCGCGTGCATCGTCGGTACCTGAGAGGAGGAGCGGGTGATGCCCAATAGCAATGAAGTGATAGAGGCGGTCGTTACGGTGCCGCTGTCGGCGGAGCCGGCGCAGCCGCCCAGGGTCGGGTTGCTGCTGCTGTTGCGCACCTTCGTGCGCCTCGGCTTGATGACCTTCGGCGGCAGCGTGCAGGCCTGGGTGCATCGCGAGGTGGTGGACCGGCTCGGCTGGCTCGACAACAAGTCGTTCCTGTCGGGGCTGACGGTGGCGCAGGTGCTGCCCGGGGCCAACCCGGTCAACATTGCGCTCTATGTCGGTCTGCAGTTGCGCGGCGCTGTCGGGGCTGCGGTGGCGGTGCTGGGCATGATCGTGCCGGCGTTCTGCATGATCATGCTGCTCGGTTTTTTCTATCGGAGCTACGGCCACCTGGGCGCTGTGCATTTCGTCCTGCTGGGCCTCGCCGCCGCCGGTGTCGGCGCCACGCTGACCATGGGTGTGCGCGTGGCGCGGCGCCTGCCGCGGGACCTGCTGACGCCGCTGATCGCGGTCACCGTGTTCGTCGTCGTCGGTGTGCTGCACTGGCCGATGGTGCCGGTGGTGGTGGTGGCGGTGCCGCTCAGCATCGCGCTGGCGTATGTGCACGAGAAGAGGAAGCTGCGCCATGAACCTTAGCCGACTGCTGTTGCTGATGCTGGTGTTCTCGCCGGTATCGGTGCTGTCCTTCGGCGGCGGCCAGGCCACCATTCCGGAAATCCAGCACCAGGTGGTGGCGGTGCACCATTGGCTCACCGATCAGCAGTTCGCCGACATGTTCGCCATCTCGCGCGCGGCGCCGGGACCGAGCACGCTGATCGTAGCGCTGATCGGCTGGCAGGTGTCCGGCTTCCTCGGCGCGGTGGTGGCCACCATCGCGGTGTTCGTGCCGTCCTCGATCATCATGTACCTGGCCAGCGCCTGGTGGCAGCGCAACGAGAAGTCGCCAGTGCGCAAGGCGATCGAACGCGGCCTGGCGCCGGTGGCGGTGGGCCTCATTTTCGCCGGTGCGGTGATCGTGCTGAGTTCGGCCCACGCCGGGATATTGGCGCTGGTCACCACCGCGGTGGTCTGCGTGCTGCAGAGCACCACCAAGATCAGCACCTACGGCACGGTCGGCGCGGTCGCGGCTGTCTATCTGGTCATATTCGCCCTGTTTCATCCCCTGGCGGCCTGAGGGCGGTCAGGGCATCTCATAACGAAGGAATCTGAATGTCCAAGCCTGAACGCCTCAACGGCATCATCCGCGCGCTGGAGTCCGGCCAGCACTCGTTCACGCTGTTCGCGCCCTGCGAGATCGAGTACGCGGTGGAGTTGCAGCAGTCGCAGTACGACGGCGTGGTGTTCGAGGGCGAGCACCGCGGCTGGGACATCAAGGCGCTGCGCGACAGCCTGCAGTACCTGCTCAACCGCAAGCAGATCGCCGGCGCGAACTCGCTGGCCCCGGCGGTGACCCCGACCGCGCGCATTCCCGCCAATGGCGCCGAGATGAATCAGTTTCTGGCCAAGCAGGCGTTGGACCTGGGCTGCTACGGCATCGTCTGGCCGCATATCAGCACGGTTGAAGAGGCGTACAACGCCGTTGCGTCTTGCCGCTACCAGCGGTTGTCCGACAAGCCGCTGTACGAGCCGGCCGGCATCCGCGGCGACGGACCGATGCAGGCGACGCGCTACTGGGGTGTATCACAGCAGGAATATTACGAGCGGGCCGACGTCTGGCCGCTGGCGCCGAACGGCGAGATCCTGGTGGTGCTGCAGATCGAAGACACCCTGGGCATCCGCAACCTGCCGGACATCCTCGATAACGTGCCGGGCATTGGCGCGATCCTGATCGGCGAGGGCGACCTGAGCCAGGAACTGGGCTATCCGCGCCAGACCGAGCACAAGGTGGTGCTCGACGCGATGGCCGAGATCGTGTCGATCTGCAAGCAGCGCGGGGTCATCGTCGGCCATCCGCATGTGACGCCGGAAAACGCCGAGCGCGTCATGGCCGAAGGCTACCGCTACCTGATGTGCGCCGCGCCGCGCAGCTTCGCCAACCTCCGCGCCGCGCGCGGCCTTGCCGGCCGCGGCTGATCGCCGCGCCGCCCCAACCCATTTGAAGGAGTTGTCCGTGGAAAAAGTATTGGCTTCCGTGAAGATCGGCCCGAGCAAGCTCGAGATGCGTGAATTCCCGATGCCGGAGATCGACGAGGAAAGCGCGCTGATGAGGATGGAGGTGGCCGGCATCTGCGGCACCGACGTCAAGATGTTCAAGCAGCCGCTGGCCACCGGCGGCCCGGTGATCATGGGCCACGAGAACATCGGCTACATCGCCAAGGCCGGGCGCAAATTCTGCGAGCGCAAGGGCGTGAAGGAAGGCGACCTGGTGTTCGTCGAGCACTACGTGCCCTGCTTCAAGTGCGAGTGGTGCCACAAGGGCGAGTACCGCCATTGCAGCGCCACCGACTGGCGCTCCAACCCGAATGGCCGCCGCTACGGCTACACCACCTCGGACAATCCCTATCACCTGTGGGGCGGCTTCGCCCAGTACACCTACCTGCCGTGGAATGCGGTGGTGCACAAGGTGCCGGCCGGGGTCACGCCGGAACTGGCGGGCATCGTCACGCCGCTGTCCAACGGCATCGAGTGGGCGCTGTTCGATTCGCAGGTCGGCTATGCCTCGAAGGTGCTGATTCAGGGGCCGGGCCAGCAGGGCCTGTCGCAGATCGTGGCCTGCAAGCAGGCCGGAGCGAACCTTATCATCGTCACGGGTACCACCAAGGACGCCAAGCGTCTCGAAATCGCCAAGGTGCTCGGCGCCGACTATGTCATCGACGTGCAGAAGGAAGATCCGCTGGCCCGCATCATGGACATCACCGGCGGCGAAGGCGTGGACGTGTCGCTGGACTGCACGGCCGGCGCCGGCACCATCCCGGTGATGCTGGGCGTCGAGGCCCTCAAGCGCAAGGGCGGCACGCTGCTGATCCAGGGCGAGATGACCGACTTCCCGAACTTCCCCATCGGCAAGATCACGGTGAAGTACATCACCATCAAGTGCGCTCGCGGCCACAGCTACCACTCCTGCGAGCTGGCGCTGCAGCAGCTCGCCTCGCACCGCTTCCCGCTGGAGCTGGTGACGACGCACACCTTCGGGCTGGCCGAGGCTGAGTACGCGATCAAGTCGGTCGGCAACGAAGGCGCCAAGGATGTGATCCACGTGTCGCTGCTGCCGTGGAAGTAGGGCGCCGGCAGGGAATCGCTTCGTAATGGAGCGGATTCCCGTCATGGTCCTGACCGGCTACCTCGGTGCCGGCAAGACCACGCTGCTCAACCGCATCCTCTCGGGCGATCACGGCCGGCGCTATGCGGTGATCGTCAACGAGTTCGGCGAGATCGGCATCGACAACGAGCTGATCGTCGACACCGAGGAAGAGCTGTTCGAGATGAGCAACGGCTGCATCTGCTGCACGGTGCGCGGCGACCTGGTCCGCACCCTGCATCAGTTGCTTGAGGCCGGCGGGAGCTTCGACGGCATCATCATCGAGACCACCGGCATCGCCGACCCGGGGCCGGTGGTGCAGACCTTCTTCGTCGACCATTTCCTGCAGACCAGGACCTACATCGATTCGGTCACCACCGTGGTGGACGCGAAGCACATCGGCCTGCGCCTGGCCGATAGTGCCGAGGCGGTGGAGCAGATCGCCTTCGCCGACCAGATCGTCCTGAACAAGACCGAACTGGTCGCGGAGGGTGAGCTGCGGGCGATTGAAGCGCGGCTGAGGAAGCTAAACCCGCTGGCGCCGATCCATCGCGCGCAGCGGGCGGAGGTGGCGCTGGACCGCCTGCTGGAACGCCGCGGTTTCGATCTCCAGCACATCCTGTCGCTGGAACCGGATTTTCTCGAGCCTGCCCATGACGAGGCGGGGCATGTGCACGATGAGCATTGCGACCATGATCACGAACATGGCCATGAGAACGGTGCCCATCATGATCATGTCCACGACGATGGCATTTCGAGCGTGTCACTGAGTGCGGAGGTGCCGTTCGACGGCGCCAAGCTGTCGGACTGGCTCAACGCCCTGGTCGCAACCAGCGGACGGGACATCCTGCGGGCCAAGGGCATCTTCGAGGTGAAGGGCGAAAGCCGCCGCCTGGTTTTCCAGAGCGTGCACATGCTGCTGGAAGGAGACTTCCAGCGCGAATGGCAGCCGGATGAGACGCGCTGCAGCAGGCTGGTGTTCATCGGCAGGAATCTCGATGTGGAGGCGCTGCAGGCCGGGCTGGCGGCGTGCGAGGCGGCCTGAAGCCGCGTTGCCGGCGGAATGGAAGTTTTCTGTAAGCCGTTGCGAGGGCTTATTGCAAGGTTGAAAAATTGCTTGCACGATGTTGCAGGATTGCACGATAAACGGCGCCCTGCGTATGGAAAATGGACCTTGGTACCCGTGGTACGTTACTTGCTCGAACCTGCCGTGTTGCTGTTGCAGACGACACGAGCGATCGTGGATTTCAGTTAAACAATAGAAGAATCTGGGGAGACCTATAAAGTGAAGAAAGTGATCCTGGCGGCTCTGGTGCTGACGCTGGCCGGCTGCGAACAAACCCACAACGGCGCTACCCGCTTTTCGCTGATGACCGACCCTGCGACCTTCGCGGCGCAGACGGCAAGCGACCGGGCGCTAGAGGAAGCGATGGCGCAGCTGGCGATACGGCGCGCCAAGTCGGACGACGTCAAGTCCTACGCCCAGCGCGTCGTGGTGGATGGCCTGCAGAACGACAAGCTGCTGCAGGCAGTGGCGGAGCAGAACAAGGTGGGCTTCCCGGCGCCGCTGTCGAACGCCGACCTGGCCAAGATCCACGCCCTGAGCGGTGTGGCCCACGACCAGTTCGACCGTATCTTCATGGATACGATGGTCGACAGCCAGCGCGATGCCTTCCGCAACTTCTCCGCGGCGGCGAAGTCCGCCGATGCGGGCATCGCGGAATACGCCAAGGCTACGTTGCCGGTGATCCGCGATCACCTCGATAACGCGGAGCGTGTCGACGTGCTGGTGGGCGGTGGACTCGGCCCGTCTTCCGGCTACTAATAAGCGGCATCGGGTTTCTCCGGACCGGGCGGCCAGGCGCCGCTCGGGATTCCGGCGCAGGGAACCTGCCGACATAGGCGGGTGTCAGGAAGGTGAGATGGCCGCTACGCTCGAGGCGGCGCTCGCAGTCCAATCGACAACAAACCGGTGCCCGCATGTCATGCGGACCCGACTCGCAAGGAATTGATTTGCAGCCGCCGGAGCATTCCTTGGCCATGACGCCGGAGCAGCCCCAGGCGGAGCCGCCGGGTCTGTTGGCCTTGGCGCTGTCCTTCGCCAGGATCGGCATGTCGAGCTTCGGCGGCGGCAACGCGGCCTGGATCCGCCGCGAACTGGTGGAGCGCCGGCGCTGGCTGGCGCAGGATGAATTCCTTACCGGCTACGCCATGTGCCAGGTCATGCCTGGCGCCACCACGGTGAATCTCTCCATTTTCTGCGGCACCAAGCTGCGCGGCGCGGCGGGGGCATTGTCGGCCTGTGCCGGCATCGTGCTGCCGCCGATGCTGATCATCGTGCTGGCGGGGCTGGCCTATTTCCATGTCGGCAAGAGCCCGCTGATGCAGCACCTGCTGGCCGGGGTTTCCGCGGCGGCGGTGGGCCTGACCCTGCAGATGGGACTCAGCTCGGCGCGCAGGAGCTTCGGCGGCCGGATCGAATGGCTGCTGGCGCTGGCGGTCATCGCCATGGTGGGCTGGCTGCGCTGGCCGATCCTGGATGCGATCGCGTCGGTCGGCCCGCTCAGCATCTTGCTGGCCTATCACCGGGCGGGGAGATAAGGGCGCATGCTGCGCAACCTGGCTGACCTTGCCCGCGTCTTCGCCACGTTGTCGCTGATCTCCATCGGCGGCGGCAGCGCGGTGATCGCCGAGATGCAGCGCCAGGTCATCGCCCACAACTGGGCCACGCCGCGGGAATTCCTCGATTTCTATGCCATCGCGCGCTCGGCGCCGGGGCCGGGCATGCAGCTGGTGACCCTGATCGGCTGGCGCGTGGCGGGCTGGGCAGGCGCGCTGGTCGCGTCGGTCGCCATGTTCCTGCCGTCGGGTTTGCTGGTTTACCTGGTGACCACCATCTGGGGTCGTCTGCCGGAATCGCGCTGGAAGCAAGCCATCACTAGGGGGCTGGCGCCGTTGGCGGTCGGATTGACCCTGGCCAGCGTGGTGACCTTGCTACGCAGTGCGGACCATCCGCTGGTCGCGGCGGCGACGTCGCTGGTGTGTGCGGCGGCCCTGATGAGCACCAAGGTGAGCCCGCTGCTGCTGCTGGCCCTGATCGGTGCGGCTTACGTAGTCGCGGGGTAGGGCGGACGCGCTGGTGATGGTGGCCGCACCACATTCCGAGGGCGCGTAGACGGGCGGCCCCACGCTACCCGTGGTGATTTTCCATCAATGCCGGCGCGGGTTCGTGCGCTTTTGCGCCTCTCGATTCGCCAGGCACCGTTCGGAAAATGACAGCTCCGAGACGGTTCGGTGAAGGCCTGATGTCGGCTTTTGACGAGACGAGCCAAGGCCCATGCCAATGTGCATTCGCAGCAAGAAATTCGTGCTTGACGTGTCCGATCAACATCGCTACAGTCGGTTCACTATACAGGAAACACGTTCCGTATAAAAGAACAATAAAAAGTGGACGTGAGGAGCACACGTTGAGAATGTGGAGGAGCATGGAAACGCAGATGTACCTATTCCGGCGGCGGATCGCCCCGGTCATGTCCGGGCAATACCGTTCCGCGGCCGCAATGCCGCGGGCCTCGAAGCCCCGTGATGCTGCTAGCCCCATCGATGGAACGATGACCCGCGCCGCAGCCGATTTCCGACTATCCGGTGGGAGCCTCTGAAGTGGATTTGCACGTCATCTTTTCCTCGTTGCTCGGTCTTCTCTTCACCCCCAAGCTGCTCGGCCTGATGCTGCTGGCGATTCCGCTCGGCATCTTCTTCGGCTGCGTGCCGGGCCTCGGCGGCAAGCTCGGCATCGTGTTGCTGATCCCTTTCGTCTATGGCATGGATCCGCTGCCCGGCGCGGTGTTCCTGCTGTCGATGCACGCCATCGTGCACACCGGCGGCATCGTCCCCAGCATCCTTTTCGGCGTGCCGACCAACGGCCCCGAGGCGCCGCTGCTCGCCGACGGGTATCCGCTGGTGCGCAACGGTCAAGCGGGGCGCGCGCTCGGCGCGGCGCTCAGTGCGGCCGGCATCGGCGGCATGATCGGCGTGGTCTGCCTGGCGCTGATCCTGCCGGTGGTGGAGCCCTTCGTGCTGTCGTTCAGCCCGATCGAATTCTTCTGGCTGGCCATTATCGGCATCACCCTGATCTCGGCGCTGGCCGGCAAGATGCTGGTACAGGGCCTCATCGTCGGCTGCTTCGGCTGGCTGATCGGCATGATCGGCCTGGATCCGCAGACCGGCGTGCAACGCTACACCTTCAACCAGCTGTTCCTGTGGGACGGCTTCGACGTCATCAGCGGCGTGCTCGCCCTGTATGCCCTGCCGGAAATGATGCAACTGGGCCGCGGCAAGGGTAAGCGCGAAGCAGGCATGCCCGAGATCAAACCCGAAGTCACCAAGTACACCTTCGCCGAGGTGTGGGACGGCGTGAAGGAAAACTTCCGCCACTGGGGCCTGACCATTACCACCGCGGTGATGGGCACTTTTATCGGCATGATTCCGGGCCTCGGCGGCGAAGCGGCCGGCTGGATGTGCTACGCCTTCGCCGTGTCGCGTTCGAAGGACCCCGAGCGTTTCGGCAAGGGCGCCATCGAGGGTGTGATCGCGCCGTCCACCGGCATGAACGCGAAGGAAGGCGGCGGTCTGCTGCCGACGTTGTTCTTCGGCGTGCCCGCCGGCTCGGGTATGGCGATCATGCTGGGCGCGCTGATCATGCTCGGCATCAAGCCGGGGCCGCTGATGATCGTGCACGACCTGCCGCTGGTATGGTCGCTGATCTGGGCCATCGCCATCTCCAACCTGCTGTGTACCGTGTTGCTGCTGATCGTGGGCAAGCACATGAGCTCCATCGCCCACATCCGTGCCAACGTACTGGTGCCGGTGGTACTGGTGTTCGCCCTGCTCGGTACCTACCTGGCCAAGGATCACTGGGAGAGCCTGCTGGTGTTCGCCGGCATGGGCGCCATCGGCTACGTCATGCGGCGCAACCACTGGCCGCGGCCCTGCTTCATCATCGGCCTGGTGCTGGGGCCGACCGCGGAACTGTCCTTCCACAAGGCGTTCGCGCTGCACGGCCTCACCTTCCTGGTCCAGCCGACCTCGCTGGTGATGATGTCGATCATCGCCGTCACGCTGTTCTTCAATCTTAGAAAGACCTACCGCCGCAAGCCGGGTGTCGCTGCTGCCGCGCACCCGAAGCCGACGGGCGGCTCCATCTGACCGGGTGAATCGAATGAGTTCCCAGCCCCAGCCTGTACCCCAGGGACGTGTCCGCTTCACCAGCACGGTTGCCTTGTCGCTGACCTTCCTGGTGATCTTCTCCGCCGCGGTGATCGTGGCGCAGGTGAACTACCCGGCGGAGGCGGCCTCGATGCCGCTGATCATCGGCGGCATCGGCGCGGCCCTGAGCCTGCTGCAGGTGATCGTAGAACTGCGCGCCAGCCGCGGCGCCTACGAGGAGCAGATCGACCTGCGCAAGGACATGCCGATTTACCTGTGGGTATGGTCCTTCGTCGGCGCGGTGGTCGCGTTCGGCTTCGTCATCGCCGCGCCGCTGATGTTGTTCGGCTACCTGAAGTTCCGCTCGCGCGAATCGTGGTGGCTGAGCCTGATCCTGGCGGCGTCGGTTCTGGCTTTGCTCTACGGCCTGTTCCAGATCGCACTGGGCGTGCCCTTGTTCGAAGGCCTGGTGACACCCTTGATCAAGGACTGGCTGTTCCCGTCCGAAGCCGGCGGCTGAAACGCCGCCGCGCCAGCCGCATCCGTTCCCGCTGCCTGAAGCTGTTCCTGCAGTATCGTCTTCAAGAGGAAGCAACATGTCCAGAATCGCCATGACCATCGCGGCCTTCCTGTTCGCCAGCGTGCCGCTGGCCCAGGCCGCGGATTCCGCGGAAGAGTTCTACAAGGGCAAGACCATCACCTACGTCGTGTCGACCGCGCCGGGCGGCGGCTACGACACCTATGGCCGCCTCGTCGCGCGCTACATGAACAAGTACATGCCCGACTCCAAGATCATCATCCGCAACATTCCGGGTGCGGGTCATGTGGTTGGCGCCAACACCATCTATGCCGCCAAGCCGGACGGCCTGACCATCGGCACCTTCAACACCGGCCTGATCTACCTGCAGCTGTTGAAGGAATCGGGCGTGCGCTTCGACCTGGCCAAGATGAGCTGGATCGGCAAGGCGGCCTCGGATACCCGCGTGCTGGTGGTGAGCAAGAGCTCCGGCGTGAAGACGGTGCAGGAGCTGCTGGACAGCAGCAAGCCGCCGATCAAGCTGTTCGCCGCCGGCGTCGGCTCCGCCGGTTACATCGATACCCGCCTGGCCATCTCGGCGCTGCATCTCAACGTGCAGCTGATTCCCGGCTACAACGGCAGCGAAGGCACCATGAGCATGCTGCGCGGTGAAACGCAGGGCACCATCGGCTCGCAGTCGTCCTACACTCAATTCGTCGACGACGGCAACGGCGTCTACATCATGGAAGCCGGCGGCCCCGCCGACAGCAAGATTCCGCAGGCGGGCCAGTTCGCCAAGGACGACAACGCGCGGCAATTATTGAAGATGATCGCCGCCGAATCCGACGTGGCGCGCCTGACCGCCGGTCCGCCGGGCATTCCGGCCGACCGCCTGGCGCTGCTGCGCAGTATCTTCATGAAGGCGATGGCCGATCCGCAGCTGCTGGCCGACGCCAAGAAGATGGACGCGCCGATCGCACCGGCCACCGGTGAACACGTGCAGCAGGTGATCGCCGAGGCGCTGCAGCAGACGCCCCAGAATCTCCAACTGCTGACCCAGGCCGTCAAGGCCGGTCAGTAGATGCGGGAGCCCCATCGTGCGCCGCTACGCCCCGTATCGCGCGTGCATCCCATCGTTGAATTGCAAATAGCAAAGGAGGCCAGCAATGGCTAGTGGAGAGCAGATCGATACACCCGTCGCGCACGGCGAGACGGCCGCGCCGGCCGAGTGGGAGCGCTGGACCAAGAAGCGCGTCTTCGTGCGCGCCCTGGAAGGCACCTACGGCCAGCTGAAGGAAGAGCTGTTCAACCAGCCGCGCGTGTACCACACCAAGGACTGGAAGTGGAAAGGCGGCCCGCAGAATTTCGGCAAGAAGATCATCAACCCGCAGGCGGTCAAGGTGGCGCAGTCGATCGAATGCCACATCGACGTCTACGCGCCGGGCGGCTACGGCCAGAAGCACGGCCACATGAACAGCGCCGTGTTCTACGTCCTCAAGGGCAAGGGCCACGACGTGCACGATACCAAGCGCCACGACTGGGATGCCGGCGACGCGCTGATCGTCGAGAACGGTTGCGTCCACCAGCATTTTAGCGACGACAAGGACGGCGAGTGCATCGTGCTGATCATGAAGGCCAAGCCGCTGTTCCTGTTCATGCACATGATCTTCCAGAAGGTGGTGAGCTATCCGCCGACGGAAGCCTCCCCCGGCCAGGAAAACTACGCGCCGCCGCCGGAACTGTGAAGCACACCCCTTACAACTGAATTCGATAGAAGAGAGAGGATTTATGGGAATCGAGCGGATCATCGACCCGAAGGAGCGCGATCGCGCCCACGCCGAGGTCGAGTATGTGAATTTCTACAGCGAGGCGGTGAAGCAGTCGGAAGCCTTCCGCAAGGAATACGACGGCTACATGAACGTGGTGAAGTCGTCGGAAATGCCGCTGGAGCGGTCTCCGGACGGCCTGCTCAAGCACATCATCCACGAGCAGATGAACACCAAGGAGATGTGCCTCGACATCTACATGCACTTCATCCCCTCCGGCAAGAAGAGCGGCAAGCATCGCCACCTTTCCGAGGAAGTGTTCTATGTGGTGGAAGGCAGCGGCTACGACCTGCACTGGGACGTCAAGTTCGACTGCGCCGACACCATCGAATTCGAATGGGAGAAGGAGCCGAAGAAGTTCGAGTGGACCGTGGGCGACTTCGTCTACATCCCGCCGTACTGCGCGCACCAGCACTTCAGCACCGGCCCCGGTGAGGCGCGCATCGTGGTGATGAACAGCCGCATCGTCAAGGCCATGGGCTTCGACTGGTTCGAGCAGCTCGAGAACTGCGACTACTGATCGCCGTCCGCTCCATCCGGCCCTGCCGGGCCGGATGGAGCGTCAGCATCGGCATTTTTGAGAATGGTTACAAGCAACACGATGACAAGCAACGGAGCGGATCATGTGCGGCGATCTTGAAGAAGAGGATACCGAGGCCGAGCGCCTTTACGCGGCTTTCCTGCATGCGGCGCATTCGGCGCTGCACGACATGGTGGATCACCGCGGCGGCTCGCGTAACCGCCTGGACAACCAGGAAAGCCCCGTGCCGGATGCGGCGGTGCACGGCTACATGGACGGGCTGTTCGGCGACATCCTGAATGCCTGCATCAAGGACGGGCGCCGCGTGGCCGAGTCCGACCGCTACCGCGTACTGGCCTCGCAAGCCATCGTGCTGGCGCGTGTGGCCGGCTTCCTCGCCGGACAACTGGATTTGCGCGAAGACCCGCTGCGTACCTCGGTCGCCGCCCTGATGGCAGGGTATGACGCCCGGCATGCGGAGCACGATCACGACGGCGGTCATCACCACTGATGAGCGCGCGTCCCGCCACCCGGAGCCTGCCGGCTTCCTTCGACTATGTCGCTCCGGCTGCGCCGGCGCGGCGGCTGAGCTTCAGCCGTGACGAATGGCGCGAGCTGGTTCGGCTCTACGGTGTCGTGGCTTTCCTGCACCTCCTGGGTGTGGGGGTATTTCTGCACTATTCCGCCCATTATCCCGCTCTGGTCGGCCTGGGCCTGGCGGCTTACATGTTCGGCCTGCGTCACGCCTTCGACGCCGACCATATCGCGGCGGTGGACGACACCGTGCGCTACCTGATGCAGAAGGGGCGCAACCCTCTCGGCGTCGGCTTCTATTTCTCGCTGGGCCATTCGACCATCGTACTGCTGCTATCGGTGGCCATCGTCTTCGCCGCCGCGGCGGTCAAGCGCGACCTGCCGGAACTGCGCAACCTTGGCGGCATCATCGGCGCCGGCGTGTCCGGCACCTTCCTGTGGATCATCGGCGTCCTAAACCTGTTGCTGCTGCTGGACATCCTCAAGGTCTGGCAGAAGGCCAAGACCGGCAAGCACAGCCATGCCCACCTGGAAGAGCTGCTGTCCCAACGCGGCCTGATCAACCGCCTGTTCGGCGGCAGATTGCAGAAGGTCATCAACCATAGCTGGCAGATGTATCCGCTGGGCCTGCTGTTCGGCCTGGGCTTCGATACTGCCAGCGAAGTCGGCCTGCTCGGCATGACCGCCGGCGCTTCGGTTGGCAACCTGCCGGTGCCGGCCGCCCTGTCGCTGCCGGTGCTGTTCGCCGCCGGCATGTCCTTGATGGACACCACCGACGGCGTGCTGATGGTCAAGGCCTACAACTGGGCTTTCGTCAATCCGCTACGCAAGATCTTCTACAACCTCACCACCACCAGCCTGTCCATCGCGGTAGCGCTGCTGATCGGCACGGTGGAGCTGCTGCAGGTCTTCATCGGCATGCTGGACCTGAAGGGGCCGCTGTTCGATTTCATCGGCGGGCTGGATTTCGGCGAACTGGGGTACGCCATCGTCGGCCTGTTCCTGCTGGCCTGGGGCGTTTCCGTGGCCATGTGGAAATTCGGACGTGTCGAAAAGCGTTATGGCGGCGATCCGGCTCTGCATGTGCACCCGCATGAGCACGGGCATGGAGCCAGCCATTCGCATAAGCACTTTCATTGATATGACCGGGCTGGATGGAACGGCCATGGTTCGATGTCGTGCCGAGGTGACGCAGGGGGCGGCTATATTGCGCCTTGTTGCCGCTCTATTTTTTTGTATTCCAGTATTACGAATTATTAAATCGTAATACATCCCACGAAACATTTTTTTGAAGATATTGGAAATTCGGGATGAAAGAGTGGAGCGGCAGTGAAATCCTTCCGCGGCGGGGAAAGGCCGCGGACAAGGCATCGAGGGGACGATGGAAGGGCCGGAATCCGCGGGTAATTCCGCCGGGCAAGGGAATGCATGGCCTGCTGGTGGGTGGAGCCTTGCTGGCGGCGCCCACGGCCTTTGCCGGCGGCACGGCGACCCAACTGGACCAGGTGACGGTGACGGCCGATCGCCTCAGCGATCAGGCCGATTCAGCGACGGTGGGTACGGTCTACGCCGAACAGTTCGAAAACCGGCCGCTGTCGCGTCCCGGTGAGCTGCTGGAGGTGGTGCCCGGGCTGATCATCACCCAGCACAGCGGCGAGGGCAAAGCGAACCAGTACTTCCTGCGCGGCTTCAACCTCGACCACGGCACCGACTTCGCCACCTGGATCGACGACATGCCGGTAAACATGCCGACCCATGCGCACGGCGAGGGCTATTCCGACAACAACTTCCTGGTGCCGGAGCTGGTGCAGTCGATCGACTACCGCAAGGGTCCGTACTACCCGCAGTGGGGCGACTTCTCCGCCGCTGGTGCCGCGGACATCCGTCTGCGCGACAGCTTCGAGCAGAACCTGGTGCAGTTCACCGGCGGCGAGTACGGCTATGCACGCGGCATCGCGGCCGGCTCCTACAAGCTGTTCGGCGGCAATGTCCTCTATGGCGTGGAGGGTGAGCATTACGACGGTGCCTACATCAAGAACGACAATTTCTTCAACGGCAGCGTGACGCTGCGTTATTCGAAGCAGAGCGATACTGGCGGCTTCCATCTCACAGCTATGGGCTACAACGCCAAATTCGATTCCACCGACCAGATTCCGCAGCGCGCGGTGGACGAGGGGCTGATCGACCGCCTGGGCTGTTTCGACGGTGGCTGTTCGGACGGCGGCAAGACCCATCGCTACAGTTTCTCCAGTGGCTTCAATCAGAGAATCGGCGACGGTGAACTGGTCGGCTCGGCCTATGCGCTGCGCTACAAGCTGGATTTGTTCTCGGACTTCACTTACTACCTGCTGGACCCGCAAAAGGGTGACCAGTTCGAGCAGTTCGATGCGCGCAATGTCTACGGCGGCAAGGTCGCCTACAAGCTGCCGTATACGCTGTTCGGTTTCCGCACGCTGAACGAGATCGGGGTGCAGACCCGCTACGACGATATCGGCACCGTGGGCCTGTACGACACCGAGAACCGGGCGCGCTTCGGCACTGTCAGCCAGGATCACGTGCGCGAGTGGAGCCAGTCCACTTTTGCCGAGACTTCCATCGAACTGACCCGTTGGCTACGGGCGACTGCCGGTCTGCGGTACGACCACTACGATTTTGGCGTCACTGCGGACGACGAGGCCAATCCGGCCTCGGAAGTAGTGATGAACGACCCGGCCAATTCCGGCCATACTTCGGCCGGCATCACCCAGCCCAAGCTGACCTTCGTCGCCGGGCCGTTCTACAAGACCGAAATCTTCCTTAACCTGGGCAAAGGTTTCCACAGCAACGATGGCCGCGGCACCACGGAGACCGCCGTATTCGATCCGCGCTACGCCGATGCCAATCCAGGCGATCCGAAGAGTCATGTGGATGCCATCAGCCAGGTACAAAAGGACAATGCCCTGGTCGCCACGCGCGGGGCGGACCTGGGCCTGCGCACTACCATCATTCCGCACGTCCAGTTCAGCCAGAGTTTCTTCATCCTCGACATCGACTCCGAGCTGACCTTCAACGGCGATGGCGGCGACACCTCGCCCGGCGATGCCACCCGCCGCTACGGCACCGAGAGCGCGGTCTACTGGAAGCCGCTGGAGCACCTGGTGATCGACGCCGACTACGCCTACTCGCATTCGCGCTTCCGCGTGCCGCAGGTGCTGGACGACGGCAGCATCGGCTTCCATATCCCCGAGGCGGCGACCAGCGTCTTCGCCCTCGGCGCCACCTATGAAAGCCCGCTCGGCTGGTTCGCGGCGGCGCGCTTCCGTTACTTCGGTCCGCGGCCCTTGATCGAGGACAACAGCGTGTCCTCGCACGCCACCAAGGTGGTGAACCTCACCGGTGGCTATAGCTTCAACCGGCAGGTGAAGGTCGGCGTGCAGGTGATCAATGCGCTGAACAGCAAGGATCACGATATCGACTACTACTTCGCCTCGCGGCTGACGCCGCCGGGCATGCCGAACCAGGATCCGGCACAGGGCGTCAACTCCATCCATTTTCACCCGATCGAGCCGACCAATGTCCGTGCCTACATCGCCTGGTATTACTGAGGCGCGGGCTTGCCCGCAACGTGTTAAAAATTATCCAGCCATGAATCCGGAGTGTGCGTGACATGCAGCGCTTTACCATCTCTCTCGAAGACAAGCTCGCCGACCAGTTCACCGCCTGGATCAAGCGTCACGGCTACGACAATCGCTCCGAAGCCGTGCGCGACCTGGTCCGCGGGAAGCTGGCGGAGGAATCGATGGAGCAGGCGCAGATGCCGCACTGCGTGGCCAGCGTGGTCTACGTCTACGACCACCATGAACGCGAACTGGGACGGTGGCTGACCCACCAGCAGCACCAGCACCACGACCTGACCGTTTCCACCCTGCATGTGCATCTGGACGACAGCCAGTGCCTGGAAGTCACGCTGCTGCGCGGCGCCGGTGCCGAAGTGACGGCTCAGGCGCAGGCATTGATCGCCGAGCGGGGTGTGCGCAACGGCAAGGTCCATGTGGTGCCGGCTGGGCCGCACAAGCGTTTGCATTCGCACGATTGATGGGCCGGCGGGAGAGTCAACCGCCAGCATCGAATTCCGGTCCGAACTCCGATGAATTGTTAAGAGATCTTAAAGGCATTGTAAATGTTGCCTGCAACGCCATCCATAAAAACAAGCTGCCATTCAAGGCTTTGTCTGCAACTCCTGGCGCATACGCCGGTGATTTGACTGCGAACACGAAATTGTAATCAAGCATCAATACTTTTTCGTGCCGTTCATGTCTTCAGGCGGCACGCAACGGCTTCAAGTTCGGCGCCGATTCTGCAAACCCCGCCTGCCTCCGAGGAACCCGGTGGAAATCCGCCGTCGGGAGTTCCGTGACCAGTGCTCCACCGCATCGGGCGACTGGTCCTGGCGGCAAGTAGGATTCTGCACGGGCCGGCGGCCGGTGAACCCAGTCCCCAGGAGGCGTAGCGTATGTATCCCCGCAACAATGTTTTGCTGTCGACTACGCAAGGCACCCTGATCGTCAACCGGAACGATTCCGGAGTCGGCTGGCAGCTTGCGACGTTCGGCGCCTACGATCCGCCGGAGGTGGACCTGTTGCGACAGCTTGCACTCGCCTGCGGGGCCGGCGCGGTGGTGATGGACATCGGCGCCAACCTTGGCGTGCATAGCGTGGTGATCGGTGAGGCGCTGCGGGCGACGGGAGGGCGAGTTCTGTCCTTCGAGGCGCAGCGCATCGTTTTCTACATGCTGGCCGGCAACGTCGCCATCGCCAGCCTGGAAAACGTCTTTCCGCATCACAATGCCGTCGGTGCCCAGAAAGGGCGCCTGGCGATTCCGACCTTCGATTACTCCAGGCCGCTCAGCTTCGGCAGCGTGGAGTTCGGCGGCGAGCAGAAAGAGTTCATCGGGCAACAGCGGATCGCCGATCCGGCCCGGCAGGAATTCGTGGACGTGATCACCGTCGACTCATTGGCCCTGCCGCGTGTTGACCTGATGAAGATCGACGTGGAAGGTATGGAGATGGACGTTCTCGACGGCGCCGCCCAGACGATCGAATCCCGCCAGCCGATCCTCTTCCTCGAGTACCTGAAAGGTGATCCCATTGCGCTGGCAGAGCGGCTTTGGCGATGGAACTACGCGCTCTACGGGGTCGCCAAGAATTTCCTGGGCATCCCGGCCCGGCTGGCCACACACCTCCAACTCAACGGCCTGGATTCCATCACGCGGGCCAATATCCACGAGCTGAAGGGCGCCTGACGCTATTGCTTCCAACGGGCTCTCCGGGTGCGAGCCGCCTTCGTTCCGCATGCCGCGAAACCCGGCTGCGCCGGCTCTCAGCCAAACACGACTGAGAGGGGCGTGGGCGTGCTGGACGCTGCTTGCAATGCACCGAATAAATCCAGTTAATGACAGAAATAAGTATGCAATACCTGATTGGTATAATGAGTACTTATATCGTAAATGTTTAAGTAAAATAATTGCTTACATTTCATTAACTATTTTATGAAGTGATGTGCAAGTAAATCATTTTTACGTATCCATTACATAAAATTAACAATATCTAAACATTTTCCCGAGTGACGTCTGTCGGCCCCGGGAATGGCGCCCGTCGCGGAAGGATTTTTTTAACCTCATGACGAAGAACATGCAGCGCGGATCGGGGCAGATGAATGGCCGGAACGAAGTCTTCCGCCTTTCCGCGGATGGCCGTCTGCGCCGGTTGGCGATGCTCAGCGCCCTCGGCATTTGTTCGCTGGCGCCAATCGGCCTCGCCGGTACCGCACAGGCGGGAGCGCCGCCCGCATTCGGCTCCCCAGCGTGGCTGGCGCAGAAGGGGACGCAGCAGCCGGTGAATCCGGCCGCGCCCAGTTCAGGCGTACCGGGTGCCATTACCACGCCGCAGCAGGCGAAGACGCAGGCACAACAATCGCTGGCTGACCTGTCCAAGGCCCTCGCCACAATCAGTGCCGCACAGAGTCTGCAGAAAAGCGCAGCCGGACAGATCAGCGTGAGTGACCCGCATATTCCGGACGGCGTCGGCGCAGGCGGTTTGCAGCGCGATATCAATGGCGACTGGATTGGCGCGGACGGCGCGCTGAAGTCTTCCGCCAGCGCCAACGGCCAGGTCGAAGTTACGGTCACGCAGAACCAGCAGAGGGCGATCCTCGACTGGAGCAGCTTCAACATCAGCAAAAACACCACGCTCGATTTCGACCAGAGCGCGGGCACGCAGACAGACGGCACCAACAATTGGGTGGCGCTCAATCGCGTCAATGGTCCCGCAACGCAGATCATGGGCAGCATCAAGGCCCAGGGCGATGTCTATATCATCGATCCCAACGGCATACTGTTCGGTGCCGGCAGCAAGGTCGACACCCACTCGCTGATCGCCTCGACGCTGAATTTCCTCAGCACGGACCGCGCCACCGCGGACAGCAAGTTCCTCGCCTCGGGCCTGTCCAATGCGGGTGCCCCCCCGGACCCGACCATGGGCGGATTGCTCACCCATGGCGACAGCGCCGCCGGCAGCATCACCATCGAGAGCGGCGCCTCCATTACCACCGGAGAGTTGGGCTTTTCGCTGATCGCCGCGCCGCATATCGAAAACCATGGCAGCATTACCGCCACCGACGGCCAGATCATTCTTGCCGCGGGCAGCGGTGTCAGCCTGTCCCAGTCCGCCAACAGCGCCGGCCTGATCGCGCCCACCCTTGCCTACGATCCGGCACACCCGGAAAGCACCCTGGTGAACGACGGCATCATCCAGTCGCTGCGCGGCAACGTCACCTTGCTGGGCCTGGACATCCGGCAGGACGGCATCGTTGGCGCCACTACCAGCGTGACCCGCCCGGGCAGCATCACCATCAATGCGTCGGTCACTACGGATCCCAACAATCCGGTATCCGGTTCGGTCGACTTCGGCTCCGCTTCGCTCACCACCATCCTGCCCAGCGAAGACGGCGAAATCACTACGTCCAGCAGCGCGGCAAGCGCCGCCTTCAAAGCCCCGTCGGCGTCCATCACCGGCGGTGCCGTCACCTTCGAAAGCGGTTCATTGCTCGACGCGCCTGGCGCTACTGTGTCGGTCAATGCCGTCCTCAACGGCACCTATACGTCATCGGTCGAACCCGGCCAGGCGGGCCGTATTTTTATCGACGGCTGCATCCCGGTCGGATGCACCACCGGCGCTGTCATCGACGTCGCCGGCATGCCGGACGTGATCCTGCCGGTGTCGGACACCATGGTCACCATCGGCCCGCTCACCGCCAATGACCTGGCCGATTCGCCTCTGCTGCGCGACGGCTTCCTGTTTTCGCAGACTGTCACCGTGGACAGCACCCTGGCCGGCACCCGCGCCGACGGCACGCCCTGGGTGGGTAGCCCGCTGATCAACGCCAGCGGCTACATCGAGGCGGTGCCGCGCGGCATCGATCAGTTGCTGGTCAATGGCGGCAAGATCAATCTCAGCGGCCACCAGGTCATCGCCAAGACCGGCTCGGTACTGGACCTGGATGGCGGCTACGTCAACTACCAGGGCGGCATGGTCGCGGGCCAGACGCTGCTGCAGGGCGCGGATGGGCGCCTCTACAGCATCGGCAATGCCGATCCCAACATCGAATATGTCGGTTTCGCCGGCAGTTATTCCACCACTTATGCCCGCTGGAACCGGACCGACACCTGGGTGGATCCGCTGCTGTCCGGCAGCCTGTCGCGTTACGAGCCCGGCTTCATCCAGGGCGGCAACGCCGGCACGCTCACCGTGGTGGTCAACGCCGCGCAGTCCAGCGGCACGCACATCGACGAAGGCACGGCGATCCTGGACGGCACCATCACCGCCCAGGCGATGGCCGGGCGCAACCAGGTCAGTTCCGGCAGCCAGCCCGAGGGCGGCACTTTCAATATCGGCGCCAGCGTCGCCTTGGGCACTACGAGCTTCAGCCCCAGCTATTTCATTACCGACCAGAACCTGGTGCTGCTGGACGGTTTCAACGCCGGCACCAGCCTGGCCGATGCCTTTCCCGGCCTTACCGGCGGGGTCGATCCCACCCAGGTGCCGAACGGCGCCGATCCCAATACCGCGGTCTTCGACCTCACCAACTGGACGCCGGTCAACGGCGCGGCGCTGGCGGCGGGCGGCTTCTCCTCGATCAACATCACCAGCCCGCAGGGTCAGATCGTTGTATCCAGCGGTGCGACACTGTCGGTCAAGCCTTACATCAACGGTGACCAGACCAGCAATATCGCGCTCAACGCCGCCAGCATCACCGTTGACGGCACGCTCACCGCCCACGCCGGCACCATCAGCCTGGTCAGCAACGGCCTTACCACGGGGCCGACCTTCGGCTACGATTCGACTAGCACCGATGCCCCGCAGTCCGGCAACATCGTGATCGGCAAGGGTGCGTTGCTGGATGCCAGCGGCCAATGGGTCAACGATACCGGGCTCGGACCGGAACAGATCGGCGGCAAGGAGTTCATCAACGGCGGCAGCATTGTCGTCGAGACACAGCAAGAAAGTCTGGCGGTACCCAACGGCCAAGGCGGTACGACGATCGTCGATACCACCGGCAGCATCGCCATCGATGGCACACTCGACGTTTCCAGCGGCGGCTATATCGACCCGACCGGCCAGGTGCTGGCCGTGGGTGGCGTGCCGCAAGGCAGCGCCGGGCGTATCGACCTGGCGGTTTACGCAATCTCGTCGAACGGATCGTTCGGTCCATCTGGAGCCAACATCCCGCTGCCGGATGCGCCGCCCAGCGGCGGCACGATCTCGCTCGGCGAGAGCGGCCAACTGATCGGCTACGGCTTTTCCGAAGGCGGCACACTCGAACTGCAGGCCCTGGGCATCCTCATCGGCCAGGACGGCAAGCGGCCGGACGAGGCCCGTTCCTGGGATTTGTATCTTCCCGCCAGCTTCTTCTCCGGCCAGGGTGGTTTCGACCAGGGCAAGGTGGAGGGATTCGGCAACTATGTGCTCAATGCCGAGTACGACGCCACGGTCATGCCTGGTACGCAGATCTCGCTCAAGCAACAGAACCTGCTGCCGGATTACGCCGCCCTGGCGTCGGTGGCAACGGGCGGCATCACCCGGGATCTGCTCGGCAAGGGCATCCTCGGTGTCGGCACGCTGGACGACTACCATCGCAGTGCCACCGATCTCACCATTACCGCCGGGGACTATTTTTCGTGGAGCAGTCCCAATGCCGATGCCGCCGGCCCGCCGTCCAGCATTCCAGCCTCCGTCGCCACCGGCACCCTGCTGGTCGGCGAGGGGGCCGCGATCAACGGCGACAATGGCGCCCACATCCTGCTCGGCTCGCCGGGGCAGGTGGCCGTGCTCGGCAGCATCACCGCCCATGGCGGCTCCATCGCGCTGGATGGCCTGCGGGCCTCCGATATCGAGCGGGGGCAGTTGACCGATCCCGCCGATGCCGCGTCCTCCGCATCGTTCATCCCGGGTCAGTCGGTGGTCCTCGGTGATCATGCCGTGCTGGACGTTTCCGGCGTCGCCGTCGTCGATCCCTATATCGACCAGCCGCCGGCAACTTCCGGCCAGGTAGCGCCGCCGGTGAGCGGCAAGGTGCTGGATGGCGGCAGCGTTTCCATCTACAGCGGTACCATTGTCGCCGCCAGACAACCCGACGCCGCGGGCCAAGCGCAGAACCCCGCCGCCGGCTGTGCCGATGCCGGCGCCGCCTGCATCGACGTCTCCGGCGCCGGCGCGGAGCGGCAGTACATTTTCGACCTGCCGCAGCAAGACGGCAGTTACGCCCCGCAACAGGTCTGGAGCGATGCTGGCCAGGTCACCCTGGCCGCCAGCAGCGGCCTCTATTTCGACGGCGTGCTGCGCTCCGCCGGCGGCAGCGGCGAGACCCCGGGCCATGCCGGGCAGGGCGGCACCCTGAACCTGATCACGCTCGGCAGCGCCTCGGGCCTGATCCTGCGCCCGTCCGGCGACACCCTGCCGCAGGATTACCAGTGGACGCCCGGCAGCGCCCTGCCCACAGACCAGAACGGCACGCTGCTGTTCTCCGTCGATACCCTGAAGAACTCCGGCATCGCCAGCCTGGCGGTCGGTTCGGACGCGACGCCTGGTAGCAATGCGCCGGAGACCTTCAGCAACCTGGCGCCCATCACCCTGGGCTTCGCCGGCGACGTGACACTGAACCTCGGCTTGTCCTTCACCGCCGATGCCATGAACTACGTCGCCCTGGCGGACGGCGCGACCACGCTGGGCGACCTCGCGGCCACTCCCACCGCGGTCAGCATCACCGCGCCCTACGTCGCCCTTGATGGGTTCTATCGCACCAGCAACCTGCTCTCCGGCGGCATGGCGCTGCCGGCAAGCGATCCCCTGCCTCTTTCCAGCCTGGACATCCAGGCCAGCTTCATCGACCTGGGCGGCGCCTTCACACTGGAGAATTTCACCAACGCCGGCTTCACCAGTACGCCAAATTCCGCCGGCCTGGGCGGCGACATCCGCTTCGTCACGCCGGCGCAATTCGACTTCGTCGGCGACCATGGCAACGGCGCCAGCATCACACCGCAGCGCGGCGCGCTGCTCACCGCGGGTGATCTCACCTTCACCGGCCGTGAACTCTACCCGGCCAGCGGCAACAGCTTCGTCGTGGAAGCCGGTACCCCCGGCAACGACCGCACCATCGTCATCGCCTCTACCGGCGGCGCAGCGGAAGTGCCGCTTTCCGCCGGCGGCAGCCTGCTGCTGGATGCCGCCTTCATCACCCAGGACGGCACCTTGTGGGCGCCGGCCGGCAGCATCGTGCTGGGTGTGGGCGACCCGAAAGACGCCGCCACCGTCGCGCTGTTCAATCCGGCGGATTCCATCCTGGGCAGCACGCTCAACAGCCTGGCGCTGGTGCAGACCCAGTCCGTCTCGCTCGGGAGCGACAGCACCACCAGCGTATCCCTGGGCGGCGCCGTGCTTCCTTACGGCACCACGCTGGACGGCAAGGAATGGCAGTACAACAGCAATCCAGGCCTGGGTGGCAACGCATCGCAGCCGGACCTGACGGCGCCGCCGGCCAAGCTGATCCAGGTGGAGGGCGCGAGCATCACGGTGGATCCCAAGGCCACGGTGGATCTTTCCGGCGGCGGCCAGCTCCAGGCCACCGAGTGGGTGCCCGGCACCGGAGGCACCCGCGACGTGCTGTCGCAATTCAACCTCAGCTACGCCACCAGCCCCAGTGGTACCCAGGTGCCCCTGTATCCGGATCAACGCGGCATCTATGCCCTGGTGCCGGCCGACCATGCGACCATGGCCGTTGCACCGTACGACCCGGTATTCGCGCAGGGGCAGGCCGCCATCGGTGTGGGGCAGGCCATCCAGATCAGCGGCGCACCCGGCATTCCGGCGGGCAGCTATGTGCTGATGCCGGCCAAGTACGCCACCCTGCCGGGAGCCTTCCGCGTGGTGCAGGACACCGCCGCCGTCGACAGCGTGGCCGGTGGTAATAACCTCGCGCCGGACGGCACCCTGTTCGTCGAGGGCAAGTATGTCAACGCGCTCAACGGCGCCCAGGATGCCCGCACCACCACCTTCGAGATCCAGTCCGCGGCGACCTGGGGCCAGTATTCCGATTACACTCGCACCTCCGCCGATACTTTCTTCCCGGCCCTGGCCGCACTCAACGGCAATGCCGCGCCGCAACTGCCGCGTGACGCCGGCCAGTTGATTCTCGGCGCTACGTCCAGCCTCGACCTCGGCAAGGGCTTTTCGCCGGATACCGCGGCCGCCTCCGGCGGTGTGCAGGCCAGCATCGACATCGCCTCGCAGAACATCCAGGTGGTGGCGTCCGATGCGCAGGCGCAGCTCGACGGCTACGTCGTGCTGACCGTGGACCAGCTCAACGGTCTCAACGCGGGCAGCCTGCTGCTCGGCGGCACCCACAGTCAGAGCAGCAGCGGTACCAGTATCAGCGCCGTGGCCAGCAATATCGTCGTGGATGACGCTCCGGTTGACGGAAGCGGAAAACTCCAGGCCGCTACCTTGCAGGCGCCCGAAGTGCTGCTGGTCGCCAAGACTTCTACCGATGGCATGGGCAATGTCACCGAAGGCAGCATCCGCGTTGTCGCCGGCAGCAAAATCGCCGCAGTAGGCAATGTCGCCGCCGGCGCGGACAAACCCATCAGCATCGATGGCGGCGGTGCTTTCCTGATGGTTTCCAATGGCCAGCCGGTGGTGCTGACGCGCCCGACCGGGGCCGGCGTAGCGGGCCTGCTCGACATCGAGGCCAATGCCAACATCAGCGGCGGCAACTCCCTGATCCTGGATTCCACCGGCGACACGCGCGTCGACGGCAGCGCAGTCTTCACGGGCGCCAACATTACCGCCGACGCCGGTTCGATCGTCTTCTTCACCGGCAGCCAGCCGCAGCCGAACGCCGCCGGCCTGCTGATCGGCGACCAGACCCTGGGCCAGTTCCAAGAAGCCGACAGCATCACCCTGCGCAGCTACCAGGGCATCGACTTCGAAGGCGATGTCAAGGTGACTGTCAATGGCACCCTGGCCTTGAGCGCCGGCGGCTTCACCAACGGCGGCGGAACCGTCAGCCTCACGGCCGGTACCCTGATCCTGGGCAACGACCTGGCGACTTCGCAGCCCACCGCTGCCGCTCCTTCTTCCGGAGAGCTGCTGCTCTCCGCCACCAACAAAATCGAGTTCGGCTCCGCCGGCGGCGCGGCAGGCAATACGGTGGTGTTCTCTGGTTTCGGCGATGTACAGGCCAGCGCCGCGGCCGGCATCGTCGGCCAGAGCAACATTTTCGATTTCGGCAGCGTGAACGTCACGCTCAGCGCGCCGATCGTCTTCGCGGCGACCAATTCGAACGCCGTCCTGCGCACCACCGGTGCCCTGAACCTCGTCACGCCCGCGGCCGGGGCGGCCGGCACGCCCTTGAGCGCGGACGACCAACTGGGCGGCCAGCTCGAACTGGACGGCGGCAGCATCGATATCGGCGGCAAGCTGCAGGCGACCGCGGGCAATCTGATCCTTGATGCCAAGAGCCAAAACCTGACCATCGAAGGCAGCGGTATGCTCAGCGTCGCCGGCGTTGGCAAGCAATTCTTCGATGTTTACCGCTACGCTCCCGGCGGCAGCATCAGCCTGACCGCCGAGAACGGCAGTGTACTGGTCGATTCCGGCGCCACGCTGGATTTCTCCGGCGCGCGGCCGGTTTCGGGCACGCAAGGCGGCGGCAGCAATGCCGGTGCTCTCATCATCGACTCCAGCCAGGCCCCGGTGATCGCCGGTGTGCTCAATGGCAGCGCCCCGGCCGGCTTCATCGGCGGCTCCTTCAGCCTCGACACCGGCGCCGCCTTCAAGGACCTCGACAGCCTGGTGGCGGCGCTGCCCAGCAGTAACGACAACCCCCTGGCCCTGGTCTCTATCCATACCGGGCAGGGCGATATCGAGCTGGTCGATCACAGCATCTACGCCAATTCCGTGGAGCTGGTTGCCGACGGCGGCACCGTGAGGATCGACAGCGGCGGCAGCATCCATGCCGACGGTCTTACCAACGGTGTAGGCGACAGCAGCCCCAACCCTCAAGCCGGCGATCCCGCATCCTTCACCCAGGGCCCGGGCGGCAGCATCGCGCTGTACGGCACCCAGGGCGTGGACGTGGAAGGCACGCTCAGCGCCGCCACCGCCAATCCATACCAGCGCGGCGGCACGGTGCAGATCGGCACCTCCGGCACACCGAATCCGGCGGGTTCGGTCAGCCCCCTCAACAATCAATACGGCTACGAGAACATCGATCCCGGCAACTCCGGCACCATCACCATCGGCGCCGGCGCGACGATCGACGTGTCCGGCGGTTCCGCCAACGGCCATGACGGCGGCATCGTCAGCCTGCGTGCGCCCCTGCTGAGCAATGGCGACGTCAATGTGCAGATTGCCGATGATGCGAAGATCTGTACGGGCAGCATCTGTCCGAAAACGGGTATGCCTCCGACCGGCGGCGTATTCAGTCTCGAAGCCTATGCCGTGTGGAGCACTGACGACGCGCCTTCGCCTGGCGTGCCCCCCGGCGCCGATTCCCGGCATTTCGACGGCGTCATCGACCCCGCCGGCTGGTTCGACAGCAGCGGTCATCTGGTCTCCGGCACCTTCACCGACCAGGACGGCCACGTCGTGCTGAACTACGACGCCAACACCGCTCCCATGACCGACCAGGAACTGGCGACCCTGCTCGCCACTGACCTGTTCACGCCTGCCACGGCCAACTCCGCTCACCAGAGTTTCTACGGCTACGTCGATGGCGATCCTTCGAAAGGCGCCGGCACCCTGATGGCCTTCGTCGAGAATCCCGGCTTCAGCAGCGCGCTGCAGAACCACCTCACCGCCTCCGGCTCACATGACGCCCTGACCGTCGCGCCCGGCATCGAGCTCGACAACCCTGATAAAAGCATCAACAGCGGCAACATCGTCGTGGCCAGCAACTGGAATCTCGGCGCCTGCAATCCCTGCTCCGGCACCAATGCGACGTTCCTCTACCGCTACCAGAATCAGGCGCCGGTGCTCACCGTGCGCGCCGAGAACAACCTGGAGATCAACGCCAGCCTCAGCGATGGCTTCAGCCAACTGGTAGCCGGGCCGGAGCTGAGCTACTCGGCCGCTGCCGCCACCGCTGCCGGCACCGGCTTCAACACGATTTCCGGCGACGGCAAATTCTTCCTGAGCACCATCAAGGTGTCGGGGCAGGCGGGCTATCCCATCGGCACCGATCCGAATTTCGCACCGCTGCAGACCCCGCCGGCCGGCCAACCCGCCACTTACTACAACAACTACAACAGCTACTACGTTGGCAGCGTGGGCACCTGGAGCACGCTGGCCAGCCGCACCAGCAATACCAACTACACCGTATCCCCCAAGAACGTCGCGCCCGGGGCTCCCGTCCTTCAGGGGCAGGACTTCGCCACCTACGCGACGGCCTACAATACCTACCTGACCAACCTCACCGCGTCTGGCGGTACGCCGCAGCCGCCGACCTTGCCTGCGGACCCCAAGCTTTACGGTACGCCTTCCGGCGGCACCGCACTCAGTTATATGAAGTTGTGGTTGGCCTACGACACCAAGGTAAAGACCCTGGAAGGGACCATCAGCCCCTTCGGCAGCATCTCCACCCTGCGTTACTACATCTATCCGCCGCAGCCGCCAGCGGCCTCCACCGCCTCGGTCCAGGCCGCCATCGCGGACGGTAATGCGCCGGCCAACGTGCGCAGCACGCAGAACGTGGCGCCGCTGGCCTATGCCACCCTGGTCGGCGGCAGCAGCACATCCTACCGCCTGGTTGCCGGTGCGGCGGACGGTGCCGACCCGCTGTCGGTGCGGCCGGTATCCGGCTTCGGCGCCGATGAGGGCAGCGTGCTGGTCGGCGGTTACAGTCTTGCCAAGGATGAACTCTCGGTCTTCGGAACTCTCGCGGGCAGCCAGTCGGGTAACAGCCCGGTACTGGCTTTCCCCACCGTGGTCCGCACCGGCACCGGCAGCATCGACATCGCCGCCGGCAACGACTTCAGCCTCAACCCCACCACCGCGCAGGATTCCGGGGCAGCCAATGCCGGCGCTGTCGCACCCGGTGTCGTCTATACCGCCGGCGCACCCGATGGCATGCAGAACGGCAGCGTGGATATCCTGCGGCTGGGTAGCAGCGGCATCCTGCCGGAATTGATCGTCACCGGCACCGTGAATCCGCAAGGCGCCGGGGACCTCTCCATCCGGGCGCAGAATGACATCGTCGGCGGCCTCGAAAGCCTCGTCGATAGCGACGGCAGCCGCACTGGCACTGCGGGCCAGTTCGTCGGCCAGTTGTGGAGTCCCTGGCTGGAGACCGGCAATACTCCGAATGCCTCCTCCATCAATTTCGGCAACTTCGACCAGGGTGTGCTGAGCAGCGGCGGCAACGTAAGCATCAACGCCGGCCGCGACATCACCGATCTGTCGGTATCGCTGCCCACCACCTGGACCCTGGCTCCGGGCGACAGCACCTGGACGACTTTCGGCGGCGGCAATCTACAGGTCTCCGCCGGCGGCGACATCCTCAGCGGCGCCTACTTCGTTGCCCGGGGGCAGGGCAGCATCCAGGCCGGCGCAGGGATCGGCGTGAGCGACGATGCCGCGGATTTCACCTACCTGCTCCCGACCGGCAGTGCCAGTAAACCCAATACGATATTCCAGGATGCGGCGCCCCCCCTGCTGGCCCTGCAGGACGCGCAAGTGCGGGTGCAGGCTCGCCAGGGTGTGGACATCGGCGGGGTTTACGATCCTTCCTACCTGGCGTACAGGGGCATCGTGGGGGCGCCGGATTCGCAGCCCTACAGCCAGGATTCCTCGTTGACCCTGTCGGCCACGGCGGGCGAGGTGCGGTTCGACAGCTTCAGCCTGGCTGCCCTGGTGCTCTGGAACAATAGTGTCAATGTCAATACGGGTACCGTAGTGCTGCCCGCGACTCTGGACATCACCGCGCTCGACGGCGGCATCAGCGTGCAGAATTCCGGTGAACTGTTTCCTTCGCCGCTGGGCGAACTCAGCCTGGTTGCCGACCAGTCCATCAGCTTCGTCGACGGCGATGCTTTCGCCGGCAAGGCCTATTTCGGCATGATCGACGCCGCGCCCGCTTCCATGCCGTCGCCGCTGATGCCGTTGAATCCGATCGAAGGAGGCCTTGACCTCCTGCCTTTCGGGCTGACCCTGGCATCGGCGTCTTCCACCACTGGCGACAACCACAGCGCCTATACCCAGCACCAGGCCGGGGAGCCGCTGCATGCGGGAGATCCGCAGCCGGTGCGCATCTACAGCCTGGAAGGGAGCATCGTCAACGGCCAACTGACCCAGGGCGGCTTCTACGCCGACTACCTGCGGCTGGTGACCGACAAGCCGACCCTGATCCAGGCCGGGCAGGATATCGTCAACCTCGATTTCGTCGGCCAGAACCTGTCCGACTCGGACGTGACGCGCATCAAGGCTGGCCGCGACATCTACGACACACCCGTGACCGGGGACACTTCTCTCAGCAGCCCGAATGAGGAAGCGGTCAGCCTGCAACTGGCGGGACCGGGGTACTTCGACATCGAGGCCGGCCGCAACATCGGGCCGCTCACCAATCAGATCCAGGCGGTGACGTACGGATATTTCGGCTCGTCCGATCCCAGCAACATCACCGGCATCGACACCGTCGGCAATCTTTACAATCCCTACCTCACGCACCAGGGCGCCAGCGTCAGCGTGCTGTTCGGCATCGGGCCCGGCATCGATGCCCAGGACTTCATCGCCCGCTACATCGCCCCGGGCGTTTCGGTCAGCGGCGTGCCGAGCTACGCCGCGGCCTTGCTGAGTTTCGTCGAGCAGTACGAGGCCGGCCTGCTCCAGGTGTGGGACAGCGGCCGGCTCAAGGACCGGCAGACCGTCACGCTCACCGCGGACCAGGCCTGGACCAAGTTCCAGTCCCTGCCGGGCTACGTGCAGCAGATCTTTGTCGAACAGGTGTTCAACGACATCCTGTTCCGTACCGGGCAGGACTTCCACAATCCCGCCAGCCCCAACTTCCAGCAGTACGCCCGGGGCTACGATGCCATCAACACCCTGTTCCCCGCCTCGCTCGGCTACACCGCCAACAGCCTGAACGGCGGCACCAACGGCTCCAGCGCCCCGGTTTCGACCGGCGACATGGACGTGCGCGGCTCCACCATCCAGACCCAGCAGGGCGGGGATATTTCCATCCTCGGCCCCGGCGGCAATATCCTGCTGGCCAGCGCCTCGGCGCCGCCGTTTCTGGTGGACGGAAACGGCAAAACCTTGGCCGGACCCAACACCGAGGGCGTGCTGACCCTGCAGCAGGGCAACATCAATATCTTCACCGACGGCAGCATGCTGCTGGCGCAGAGCCGCGTCTTCACCGAAGAGGGCGGCAACCTGTTGATCTGGAGTTCCAACGGCGACATCAACGCCGGGCAGGGCACCAAGACCACTGCCTTCGTGCCGCCGTTGCAATACACCTGCGACCTCGACCACTTCTGCTCCGTCGAGCCCGCCGGCGAGGTGACCGGCGCCGGTATCGCCACGCTGCAGACCACCCCCGGCGCGCCCCCCGGCGACGTCGAGCTGGTCGCTCCGCGCGGCACGGTGGACGCGGGCGCCGCCGGCATCCGCGTTTCCGGCAACCTGGTGATCGCCGCGCTGGCGGTGGCCAACGCCTTCAATATCCAGGTCAAGGGCACCTCCGTCGGCGTGCCGGTCGTTGCCCGCGTCGATACCGGCGCGTTGAGCGCAGCAAGTTCCGCCGCGGCCGCCGCCACGGATGCCAGCGCCCTCAGCAATCGCCCAGGCCCGGATGCCGGTTCCCAGATCAGCGTCGAGGTGGTCGGCTTCGGCACCCCGGACGAAGAGCAGAAGAAGCGCATGCGGCAGAAGAAGAAAAGCGAGATGAACTGAGCATGGATACCGAAAGCCCGATTGGGCCGTTGCTCCACTCCACCACCGCCGCGCAGCTTGCCGGAATGCTCCAGGCTGCCGGTTGCCGTGCCAGCGTCATCGACAACCGGGGCCGTCGGGAAGTCCACAGCGCGGTACAGGCGCTGGGCTTTTTCCTGCGTTTGGGCAACCCCCAGCCCGGGAGTGAGGCCTGCATCGATTTCACCTGGGTTTGCCCACTCGCAGTGCGCGGCGAGCTGCCGCGGGAGCTGATCGAATCCTGGAACCGCAGCACCCGCTTCGGACACCTGTCGCTGCAGGGCGGCATCCTGGTGCTGAGCATGGAATCCCTGCTGGCTGGCGGCGTCACCGAGGCTCACCTCAGGGCCCAGTTCGAAATATGGGTGCGCCTGCTGCAACAGCTCCATCTGCACGTGCGGAGCCATGCCGCGCAGGGTGTCCAGGCCGCCGCGGCATGAGGGCGTGGATCGTCCGCGGCATTCAAGTGTCCAATGCAGCAAGAGCCGAATACCGGAAACGCCGATGATGAACTTCACAGCCAGGTTTCCATGCGCCCTCGTTCTCCTGCTCGGCATTCTGCAGGGGTTGGCGCCGGCCCACGCCGGACCGCCCGCCGCCGACGGCCAGGTCTGCGTGGACGTACGTATCGGTACCGAATCGACCGGCTACCTCGACTGCATCAACGCCGAATTGCGCGACGTCGTCAGCCGCCAGGACGGGCGACAGCAGGCCCAGCAGATGGCGGTGCAGGAGAGCGCGCCGCTGGCGCCTTCACAGACGGCGGTGTTCAATCAGGCCGCCACCAACGAGCGCATCGTGGCCTTTCGCCATGGGCCGGCTCCGCCGCCGCCGCCGGTCCGTCCGGGTCTGCCGGGTCATTGAGCCGGCTCCGGCGTGGCCAGAGGGCTGCCGGCACATCCATCGGTTTTTCCTATTGCGGGGCGTCCCCGGGGAATCCCGGGTGCAAAAGGCCGATGAAGGCTGCGGATTGCCGCGGACCTGTGTTGTCGATGGTGCAGCCGCGCAATTTTACGTTTCCTTAAACGTTCGCTAACGCAGTTCATACAAGCAGTGCTTTCCCGGGACTGCGCCGCGCGCTTAACGATTTGAATTGAAGAAGAAAAAGCAGAGCATCAAAAAAAGAGTGCGAAGCAGCGGCACCGTGCAAAGAAACTGTCAATATCGCTCCGTAGCTTGGGGTGCAAGTATCACTCACCAGTCCCAGTGGAACGTCGTGCCGGGGGGTGCGGCGGGGTGACGTCATCTGGCGCAAGCCCGGTCAGGCCCCAGCAGCCGGGTCCGGGCTTGCGCCAGACCGACGCCAACGCCGCCATGCCGTGTCGGCGCGACGCCAGGATCCTGCACCCATGCACCATCGACACGGTAAGCGGCCTCGCGCCAAGTCTCCAGCTTCCATCCCCGGGCGCCCCATCGCTGCCGCAGGCAGCGGCGCGTTCGCCGGCGGCCGGCAAGCGGGAGGCAAGTCCGCCGCGCTCAATGACCGCGGTGCGGCGCTCGGCGCCATGGGGCGGCCGGAGGAAGCCCTGGCGTGTTTCGACGCCGCGCTGGCGCAGGATCCCGATCATGTCGACGCGCTCAACAACCGCGGCTTGCTGCTCGGCATGCTCGGCCGCCATGAAGAGGCGCTGGTCAACCTGGACCGTGCCGCACAGCATGCGCCGCGACGCTTCGACGTGCTTTGCAACCGCGGCTTCTCGCTCAACGAGAGCGGGCGGCATGAAGAGGCCCTGGCCTGCCTGGATCAGGCCGTGGCGATGGACCCGCAGCACTTCGGCGCGCAGAAGAACCGCACTGTCGCGCTGGCCCGGCTTGATCGCGTGGAGGAAGCGCTTGCCGCTTGCGAGCAGATTTCCCGTTTGCGCCCGGACGATCTGGAGTTGCGGCTCAACCTTGCCTTCATGCTCAGCCAGTTGCACCGGCATGAAGAGTCGCTGGTCTGCATCGATCATGTCCTGGCGGTACAGGCGAACCACCTGGATGCCCTGATCTCCCGCTCCAGTTGCCTGCTCAGCCTGCACCGCATCGAAGACGCCAAGGGGTGCCTGGAACAGGCGCTGGCGATTGCGCCGGATCATGTCGAGGCCCTGAACAGCTACGGTGCGCTGCTGTGGAACATGAACCGCTGCGACGAAGCGCGCGCCGCTTTCGACAAGGCGCTGCGTCACAGTCCCGGTCATCCGGGCGCCATCACCAATATCGGCGTCATCGACCTGGCGCTGGGCAGGCTGCCGCAGGGCTTCGGCGCCATGGAATTGCGTTGGCAGACGCAGAGCATGCGGCGCGCCCGGTTCGTCACCTCCGCGCCGCTGTGGAACGGCAATGCGCCCCTGGAAGGCAAGACCCTCCTGCTCAGCCACGAGCAGGGTTTCGGCGACACCCTGCAGTTCGCCCGCTATGCGTTGCTGGCCGCGCGCCGTGCGCAGCGGGTGATCCTGGCGGTGCCGGCCGCCCTGCGCGACGTGCTGTCCAGCCTGCCGGGAGCGTTCGAATTCGTCGTCGAAGGCGAGCGGTTGCCGCCGCACGATCTGCACACCCCCTTCATGACGCTGCCACTGGCTTTCGGCACCACGCTCGAGACCATTCCCGCGCAGATGGTGCCCTATCTGGCCGCACACCCGGCGCGTACCGCCGCCTGGGCGCAGCGGCTGGGACCGGCGCAGCGTCCGCGCATCGGCATCACCTGGGCCGGGCGGCAGTATCCGCCGCTGAACATCCCGCGCGACATGACCCTGGAATTTCTGAGGCCGCTGTTCGATCTCGACGCTGAATTCATCACCCTGCAGAAGGACGTTCCGGCCGGGGACCGCGCGGTACTGGACGCACTGCCCCAACTCGCGCGCCACGGCGAATCGCTCACCGATTTTGCCGACACCGCCGCGCTCATTGCCAATCTCGACCTGGTGATCGCCGTCGATACCTCCGTGGTGCACCTGGCCGGGGCGATGGGCAAGCCGGTCTGGCTGCTGAACCGTTACGCCGCCTGCTGGCGCTGGCTGCGCGACCGCGACGATTCGCCTTGGTACCCGACGCTGCGCCAGTTCCGACAGACGGCGCTGGATGACTGGAGCGGGGTGGTGCAGCGGACACGGCGGGCGCTGGAGCAATATCTGGCGCACGGCGGCGCAACGGTGGCGCCGGCCGCCATCACGGCGCCTGCCGCGTTCGATCCTCACCTGCCGATGGAGCAGGGCGTGGCCGCCGCCGCGCGGGGTGATTACGAAACCGCCCTCGGCTGCTTCACCCGGATTCTGGAGCGCGAGCCCGGCCACGTCGGCGCCCTTTATAACCTTGGTGCCACGCTGGCCAGTGCCGGTTACAACGATGAAGCCCTGGTGTGCCTGGACAAGGCCCTGGCGATCGAGCCGGGCAACGTGGACCTGCTGTGCAACCGCGGCCTGGTGTTGGGACGGCTGCTGCGTTTCGAAGAAGCGTTGGACTGCTTCGATGCCGTGCTGTCCCGCGCCGCGCCGCGCGCCGATGCCCTCAACGGCCGCGGCCTGGCGCTGGCCAACCTGGAGCGTCACGAGGAATCGCTGCCTTGTTTCGAGCAGGCGCTGGTCCTGGCACCGCATGATCTCGGCATCGTCAGGAACCGCGGCCTGGCCCTGGGCAAGCTGCACCGGTTCGAAGAGGCCCTGGTCTGCTTCTGGCGCATCCTGGCGGCGCATCCGGAAGATGCCGACGCACATCTCAACCGCGGCATCATGCTGGACCGGCTCGGCCGCCGCGACGAGGCCTTGAGTTGTTTCGAACGGGCGCTGGAGCTGGACCCGGAGCTGGCTGAGGCGCGCTGCGACCGCGGCCTGATCAAACTTGGCCGCGGCGACTTCAAGGGCGGCTTCGAGGACTTCGACAGCCGCTGGGATGCTTTCCTGAAAAGCATCCGTCTCGACACCGCGGCACCGCAATGGCGCGGCGAGCCCCTGCACGGCAAGACCATCCTGCTGCACCACGAGCAGGGCTTCGGCGACACCCTGCAGTTCGTGCGCTACGCGCCGCTGATCGCCGCCCGCGGCGGCCGCGTGGTGATCCTGGGGCCGCCGGCCCTGCACGATCTCCTGATGGGCCTGTCTTGCGAAGTGCAACTCGAAGCACAGCTTCCCGGCGAGCAGCGCCCCCTGCCGCCGCATGATTACCACTGCCCGATGATGAGCCTGCCGCTGGCCTTCGGCACCACGCTCGAAACCATTCCGGCGGAAATTCCCTACCTGCATGCCGATCCGGCGCGGGCAGCGTTCTGGTCGGAGCGGCTCGGGCCGCCGGCGCGGCGTCCGCGCATCGGCCTGGCCTGGGCCGGGCGGCAATATCCGCCGGTCAATCACACCCGTGACCTGCCGCTGGAAGTGTTGCTCCCGTTGTTGGCGCTCGACGCCGATTTCGTCAGCCTGCAGAACGAAGTGCCGGCGTCCGACCTGCCGCTGCTGGAACGCTCACCAGTCCTGGCCCGCCATGGCGAGGCCTGCCGCGACTTCGCCGATACCGCTGCCCTCATCTCCGGGCTCGACCTGGTGATCACCGCCGACACCGCCGTCGCCCATCTTGCCGGCACCATGGGCAAGCCGGTGTGGATCATCAGCCGCTACGCCGCCTGCTGGCGCTGGCTGGATCGGCGCGCGGACTCGCCGTGGTATCCCAGTGCGAGACTGTTCTACCAGGCGGCGCTGCGCGATTGGGCTGGCGTGGCGGAGCAGGTTCGCGGCGAACTGCAGGCATTGCTGACAGCACGGGCCAGCGCCGAGGCATGAACGCCGCGGCTCTGATGCGCCGCGGCGCCGAGTCCTTCGGACGCGGCGACTACGGCGTTGCCCTGGACTGCTTCGGCCAGGTGCTGCAAGGCAATCCGCACGACGCCTACGCGCTCAGCAACCGCGCCGCCGTGCTATCGCAGCTGGGCTGCTTCGACGAAGCGCTGCAGGATCTCGGCCAGGTGCCCGCGGGCGCGCCCTGCTACCTGGACGCGCAGTGCAATCGCGCCTACGTGCTGCACCGGCTGCGGCGTGCCACCGAAGCCCTGGCCTGCGCCGATGGCGTGCTGGCCGTGCGCCCCGGCGACTTTGCCGCACTCAGCAATCGTGCTTACATCCTGCTCGATCTCGGGCGGCGCGAGGCGGCGGCGCAGTGCCTGGCACAGGCCGTTGTGCAGCGTCCCGGCCATGCCGAAAGCCTGTTTCTGCTCGGCCGTACCCTGGTCGAGCTCGAGCACAGCAAGGAAGCGTTGCCGCCGCTGCAGCGCGCGCTGGCGCTGCAGCCCGATCACGCTGGCGCCCTCAATGCCCATGGCTTCGCGCTGATCCAACTGCACCAGCCCGAGCAAGCGCTGCACAGCCTTGACCGGCTGCTGCAGCTCCAGCCCGGCATGGTCGAGGCGCAGATCAATCGCGGTGTGGCGCTGCTGGCTCTGGAGCGCTGCGCCGAGGCGCTGGAAGTCTTCGATCGCGTCCTGACACTTGCACCCCGCAACGTGGCCGCACATGAAAATCGCGGCGTGTCGCTGGAGCGGCTCAACCGGCGCGTCGAGGCGCTGGCCGCGCTGAATGCGGCGCTGGAACTCGACCCGCAATGCGCCAGTAGCCGTCATAACCGCAGCGTCATCCATCTCGCCCTCGGCCGCCTCGAGGAGGGCTTTCTCGACATGGAAAGCCGCTGGGAAGGCTCTTCACTCAAGGCCCAGCGCCCCAGTTTCGCCGCGCCGCTATGGCTGGGTGATGCGCCGCTGGAAGGGCGCCGCATTCTCCTGCACAGCGAGCAGGGCTTCGGCGACTCCCTCCAGTTCGTGCGCTACGCGCCGATGGTGGCGGCACTCGGCGCCGAAGTGATCCTGTTCGCGCCGCTGCACTTGCGCCGGCTGTTCTCCAGCCTGAAGGGAAGCATCGCCTTGCCGGTGGACGGCGAACCGTTGCCGCCGTTCGATTTTCACTGTCCCCTGATGAGCCTGCCGCTGGCCTTCCGCACCCGGCTGGAATCGATCCCGGCGCCGGTTCCGTACCTGGGCGCGGACGCCACGCTGGCCGAGCGCTGGAACCGGGCCCTGGGTCCCCGCGACCGTCCGCGCATCGGCCTGCTGTGGGCCGGCCGCCAGTATCCGCCGATCAACACCAAGCGCGACATGCCGCTGCACAGCCTGCTGGCGCTGCTCGAACTCCCAGTCCACTGGATCTGCCTGCAAAAGGAAGTGCCCGCCGCCGACCTGCCGCTGCTGCAAAGCCTGCCGGTCCTGCAGCGCCACGGCGAGATGCTGGGCGACTTCGCCGATACCGCCGCCCTGATCGAAAACCTGGACCTGGTCATCGCCGTCGATAGCGCAGTGGCGCATCTCGCCGGCGCCCTGGGCAAACCGGTGTGGATCATGAACCGCCACGCCGCCTGCTGGCGCTGGCTGGAGCGGCGCAGCGACTCGCCCTGGTATCCCAGCGCCCGCCTGTTCCGCCAGCCGGCCCTCGGCCAATGGGACGCGGTGGCGGCGGAAGTGGCGCAGGCCCTGCGCGGCTTCATCGCCACCCAAGCTGCCCGGGAGTCCGTCGCGGCGTGATTGCACGGCGGCCGCGACCGGTGTCTTGAGTTGGAAGTTCATTCGGTATTTTTTTTGTCATTGCCGGCAAGGTGAATGCCTGCATCAACAACTGATCAACTGCAAGCGTTACGCGTCGGACAAATGGGGAGAGGCGCAATGCCTCTCCCGTTGCCGAAGGAAGAGCCGCCGCTGACGCGCTGCGCTTTTTCTGCTTGTGATCGCGCGCGGGCACGAATCTATTGCGTGCGAGGGCGGCTAGGGCAGGGAAGAGGTTCGCGCTCTTGTCGTATAAATCATACTAATCAGTATCATAAAACCGAATCCCGGGGATTGACCTGAGCGTTCGTTCATTCCCGACGCAATCCGATGCCGCGTCTTCGCCTCCGTCATCGGAAATTTAAACTTCCTTAATGTGCTTCCTACATTCCCTTTGCAATCGGAAGCCGGCGCTGCGGCGGTTTTTATCCGGCATGCCGTTGAAGTCAAAGGGGAAACATCAGATTTGCGAGCTGCGCTGCGGGTCTGACACGAAGCGGTCAAGAAAACGACAAATTCCACGCCTAGAACCGCTCGTGCTTCCTACTTCGGGGAGCAACTCATCAACACAGAGGAGTGGAACATGCAAAGGAATTTTGCTTCATCGAAGAATCGTGACCTGGCCCGTGCCGTGCTGCTGGCGATGGGCGCGGTCACCACGGTGGGCGCGCAGGCCGCCACGCTGATCGGCGGCGGCGCCACGCTGCCGGCGGTGGGTTACGTCGGCGGCCCGGCCGCCCTGGGCAGCGGCAGCAACGCCCGCCTGACCAATCCGGTGAGCGACACGGACTCGCTGTTCGGCGCCTTTGCGTCGGCCACGAGCAACACCGTGACCTACTGCCAGACCGGCAGCGGCACCGGCAAGCGCGTGCTCGGCGGCGTCACCGGCTATGCGGCGAGCAATGCCTGCGGCGACTTCACCACCACCCCGCTGGGCTTCGGCGTCGGCTCCGTCGCCGCCCCGGATTTCGCCGCTTCCGATGCGCCGATGTCCGCCAGCGAGTACAACGCCGTCATCAGCGCCTACGGCGCCACCAGGACCGCCCCGGTGCAGTTCCCCTCCGTGGCCGGCGCCGTCGCCATCATCTACAACAACGCCGCTCTCGCCAGCCTGAACCTGACCACCACCCAGGTGTGCCAGATCTTCACCGGCCAGATCAGCAACTGGAGCTCGTTCGGCGGTGGCAACCACCCCATCACCGTGGTGTATCGTTCTGACGGCAGCGGCACGACCTTCTCGCTGTCGAACCACCTGGCGGCCACGTGCGGCGGCCTCAGCACCGGCCATTACACCACCGACCAGACCTTCACCAACGTGGTCGCCACCGCCGCTGGCCTGCCCTCCGGCTCCTCCGGCCAGAGCGGCAACCCGGGCGTGGTGAACTTCGTCGCCGCCAACTCGTTCACCATCGGTTACGGTGAAGTGGCGGATGCGGTGGCCCGCGGCGCCGGCCAGATCGCCACGGTCAACGGCCTTGACCCGATCAACGACTTCGCCACCACCGGCACCTTCACCGTCACCACCACCACCGGCAAGGACATTGCCACCACCGTGAGCTCCACGGGCCGTCCGGTCCTCGAAAACCTGCCGGGCACTCCCCCGCAGCCGGGCTGTGTGGTGATCGTTGATCCGGCGTCCTACGCCGCGCCGTCCTCGGGTTACCCGATCGTGGCGGTGTCCAACCTGCTGGGCTACTACGGTGCCAATGGCACCCACAAGACCGCCGTGCAGGGTCTGCTGGCTTCGCCGTACACCACTCGTGTCGCCGACATTGACGCGGGCACCGGCCTGGCCTACCTGTCCGATACGTCGGGCAACCTGACCAGCGCCAAGGTGACCGGCTGCGTCAACTAAGCGGCAGCAAGCGGTACTGGCTGTAACGCTGTAATGGGGGAGGGGCGCAATGCTCCTCCCCCTTATTAGCGCAGGGAGGCCTGGGGCGGGCATTCGGGGATTTCAAGAATCTTTCCACAATGCCGGTCCCGGCAGCTCACGCGATCAACCAAACAAGCGGTTCGAATGATCAGGAGCATTACCATGAGCATGCAGCAGAACAACAATGGGCTTGCGCAGGTGCGCGGGCTGTTTCTCGGTGGCGCCGCACTGGCCGCGCTGACCCTGTCCGCCTGTTCCGGCGGTGACTCCAGCGGCGGCATGTCCGCTGCCCCCGCTGAAGTCACGGCGAGCGCCGCTTACGTCAAGGCCAACGCCAACACTTCCGGCGCCAAGATCCTCCGCGGCAAGGCCAAGGGCGGCGACCAGGCCGTGGCCCTGTCCGTCGTCACCCTCTACGCCGCCGGCAACAGCGGCGCCGGCAGCGCTTCGGCCATCGGCCTGGGTCTGTCCGACCAGAACGGCGATGTCACCGCCGTCTACTTCTGCCCGGCTGGCAACCCGCAGGTTTACGCTGTGGCCCAGGGCGGCCTGGTGGGCAACCATTACAACACCGCCATCGGCCTGAGCGCCGCGCTGGGGCACTGCAACAGCCTGCCGGCGTCGGCGGTGATCGACGAAGTCACCACCGTGGCCTCGGTCTATGCCCTGTCGCAGTTCCTCGACGCCTCCGGCCAGAAGCCGGGCGCATCCGTCACCAACGCCGTCGGTCTCAACGGCGCCGTGGCGGCCTTCGGCAATCTGGCGGACCTGTCCACCGGCTTGGCGCAGACCACGCTGGCGGCTGGCGCCACCGGCACCCCGCCGACCGCCACCGTCAATACCCTGGCCAATACCCTGGCTCCCTGCGTCACCGCGTCCGGGCCGACCAGCAGCGCGTGCGCCGCCCTGTTCAGCGCCGCCACCCCCACCGGTAGCAGCGCTCCGACCAGCACCCTGCAGGCCGCGCTGAATATCGCCCGCGCCCCGGGTGCCAACGTCGCTGCAGTGTTCGGCCTGGCCGGCAGCAGCGGCCCGTTCCTGCCCGTCCTGGGCGCCGCCCCGAACGACTGGACCGTAGCCATCAGCTTCACCGGCGGCGCGCTCGACCAGCCCAAGGGCCTTGCGGTCGACGCCACCGGCACGGTATGGGTAGCCAACGTCGTCAGCGACAGCAGCGTCAACAGCGGCCTGGGCAGCGTGGTTTCACTCAGCCCGGCTGGCGTGCAGAGCACGCCGTTCACCGACAACAACGCCATGCACGGTCCTTCCGCGGTGGCCATCGACGGCAGCGGTAACGTCTGGGTCGCCAACGGCGGCAGCACCACGGCCAGCGGCCTGGGCAGCACTGGCGCATCTTTGTCCGGCAGCCCGTTCTCTCTCACCACTGCTGTGCGCAGCCCGGTGGGTATTGCAGTCGATGCTTCCGGCAATGTGTGGGCTGCGGCGCGCCGCAACGCCACGGTGCTGAGCGCCGCCGGCGCCTATGCTCCGACCAGCTACGTGCTGCCTGCTCCCGTCGGCGGATTCCCGCCGGCCGTGGGTGGCCTGGCGCTGGATGACGCCGGCAATGTCTGGCTATCGGATTCCACCAACGTCGCGGTGCTGGCACTGAGCGCCGCCAACCCGGCACAGCAGCTCGCCGGCAGCCCCTTCAAGGGTGGCGGCCTGGCACTGCCGAAGGCCCTGGCATTGGACGCCGCCGGCAACGTCTGGGTGCCGAACTCGGCCACCTTCGGCGCTTCCAACGGCGTGACCGAGCTGCTCAACGGCAGCACCGGCTACTCGCTGGTGAACTTCAGCGGCAACGGTGTCTACCTGCCCGGCGGCGTTGCTGTCGATGGTGCCGGCAATGCCTGGATCGCCAACGAAGACATCGCCGGCGTCAACGGCGTGGCCGTGCTGAACGCCTCCGGCGCGCCGCTCAGCGGTACGCCGTATGTGGCGGACGGCGCGCTGCTGCGCCAGCCGGCCAACCTGGCGGTCGATGCCTCCGGCAACGTCTGGGTGGCCGGCAGCTTCGGCAACAACGTGGTGGAAGTGGTCGGCGCCGCTGCGCCGGTCAAGACCCCGCTGATCGGCCAGCCGCGCCTGCCGTAAGCAGTTCCGCACACCGCGGGCTCCGCGGTGCACCGAAGGTGCGGGGAGAGGCGTTTGCCTCTCCCCGCATTCGGTAAATCGGTCTGTGGCCGACCTGGTTTCATGCCATGGTCATATTCAGAAAATATAATTTATTGAGTTGAAAAAAATTCTTTCAAATTAACAAGTTGCTTGTTTCAACTTGTTAATTTGAAGTAATTTCAAAATTTCTTCGGTAATTGCTTAACAAATTAAAAACAAAGTCTTTACATGTTTTTTACATTTGCCGCCGTTCGACTATCAAGGAGCCACACCATGCTGCGCTGGATGACCAAGCTGATTGCCGTAGCCGCCCTGTCCCAACTCTTCGCCGGCTCTGCCTTGGCCGATCTGGGCGGCTGTGTGGATTCCCCCGAGAATCCCACGGCGGTTCTGGGGCTGCTGGGCGCTGCCGCCGCGGGCATGCCTTGGGTGAAGGCGAAGCTCGCCGCCCGCCGAGGCAAGCGCGATCCGCAGGCTTAAGTCTGTGCGATCCAGTCGCCGGGACCTTTGGGTGTCCCGTTCGATTTTCAGCGCCCGGCCAGGGCGCATGGTCCGATTTTCAGGGAGTTGGCAATGCACAAGAAATTCGATGTTTTGCGCGCACAGGCGCGGCGTCTGGTGTGGGGTGGGGCGCTGGCGGGCACCGGCCTGCTGATTCTGTCGGCGTGTTCGGGCGGTTCTGACGGCGGCGCTGCGCCGGCCAGCCCTTCGCTGGCGGTGGG
>JAQGNS010000166.1 GCA_028291705.1 Nevskia sp. | reverse complement strand
GCAGGGGACCGAGTAAACACCAATAGGTGTTTGCTCGGCGCAGACATCGGGTCGCATTTCTTTTGGTTACTTTTCTTTGGGCGAAACCCAAAGAAAAGTAACCCGCCTTCAGGGCGGAACCGAACTTCCACCAAGCGCGGCAATGACCTGCGTGCAAACGCGTACACCAAGGTCTCAGAGCCAGGAAGCAATACAGCCGCGATTGATGCGCTACGCTCAGCACATCCTACGAAACTGGCGCGCCCTGCTTATCCAACCGCAACACCGGACTACAGCGGCGCCACCTGCTCCCGATGCCGCTCCAATATCCGCCGATACTGCAAGGGATCCTTGATATGCACCAGATCCCCTTCACGCGGAAAGGTCCAGTCATAGAGCCGCGATAGATAGAAGCGGAACGCGGCGGCCCGCAGCACCAGCGGCCACGCGGCGCGCTCCGCCGCGTTCGGCTCGCGCCGCGCCAGGTAGGCTTCGAGCAGGGCATGCGCGCGCGCCTGGTTGACGTGGCCGTCCGGCTCGGTGCACCAGTCGTTGAGGGTGATGGCCAGGTCGTAGAGCAGGGCGTCGTTGCAGGCGTAGTAGAAGTCGATCACGCCGCTAAGGCGGTCGTCGACGAACAGCACGTTGTCCTTGAACAGGTCGGCGTGGATCACGCCTTGCGGCAGCGCGGCCAGGTCCAGCGTGGCCTGTGCCGCCAGCTCGCTTTCGATCAGCGCGTGCGCCTCCACGTCCACCTTGGGCAGCAGCGCTTCGGCGGTGCTGCGCCGCCAGTCCACGCCGCGGTCGTTGCGGCAGCGGCCGGCATAGGTCTGGCCCAGCACATGCAGGTCGCCGAGCACGCGGCCCACCGCGGCGCACTGCGCCAGGTTGGGGAACAGCACGCTCTGGCCGTTCAGGCGCATCACCAGCGCCGCCGGCTTGTCGTGCAGCAGGCTCAGGTTGCGGCCCTCGTTGTCGGGCACCGGCATGGCGCTGGGGAAGCCGCGGTGCGCGAGGTGCTCCATCAAGCCGAGGAAGAACGGCAGGTCCTGGTAGTTGAGCCGCTCGAACAGGGTCAGCACCCAGCGGCCTTCGCTGGTGTCGACGAAATAGTTGGTGTTCTCCACGCCTTCGCCGATGCCCTGGTAGCCGATCAGCTCGCCCAGGGGAAAGCGCTTGAGGAACTCCTGCAACTCGGCGTGGCTGACCTTGGTGAAGACGGACATGGATGAAAAGCGGCCGGCGGTGCTTCAGCCCGTGACGGGCGGGGAAGTGAATTGTGCCGGACGCGTCTCGGTCCAGTCGATCACCACGGTGCGGCGCTGGAAGCGCCAGCGGCCATTGTGCCGCAGCAAGCGATCCTGGTAGCGCATGGCCCAGACCAGGTTGCTGGCGGCGCCGCTGCCGAGGTCGGTCAGATGGTTGGCGCTGCAATAGGTTTCCGCCTCGGCGTTGTCGCCGGAGACGGTGACGGTCTGGTTGTGGACCTGGTGCAGGGTGCGGCTGTACATGCCCTTGAGCATGGCGGGAATGCCGCCGATCTGCTCCAGGCCCTGCATGACGAAGCCGGTGCCCTCGATCACGGCATCCGCGGTGAAGATCTCCGCCAGCAAGTGCGGCTCGTTGCGGTCCATGGCGCGCGCATACAGCGCCGCCAGCCGGCGGATCGCGGCCTCGTCGTCGGCCACGCGCGGCTCATTGCTGCCCATGCGGAACTCCTCCTGTGGTGCTCCCGAACGACTGTCGCACACCCCGCCGCCGCCGCACAACGGCGTGCCGTCGGCGTCACGCGTGTAAACTGGCCCCAGGGGATTTCCGGGATCTACCGTTTGTTCAAGGACATACTTTACGTTGCCAACCCGCTGGGCCTGCTGCTGGCGGCCTTCGGCGCGGCCTACCTGGCGCCGATCTGCGCCGCCCTGATCTATGGCGACGGCGCGCTGCAACCCTTCCTGCTGGCCGGCTTCGCCGACCTCGCCGCCGGCCTGGCGCTATGGCGTCTGACCCGCCCCTACGCGCGCGATCTCAAGTCGCGCGACGGGTATCTGCTGGTGGCGCTGGCCTGGGTGCTCACGGCCGCCTCGGCCGCCGTGCCGCTGATGCTGGCGATCCCGGGCCTGTCTTTCACCCGCGCCTATTTCGAGGCCATGTCCGGCGTCACCACCAGCGGCGCCACCGTGCTCAGCGGCATCGACAATCTGCCGCACGCGGTGAATCTGTGGCGGCATGAGCTGTGCTGGCTCGGCGGCCTGGGCATCATCACCCTGGGCATGGCGGTGTTGCCGCTGCTCGGCATCGGCGGCATGCAGGTGTATCGCGCCGAAGCCACCGGGCCGATCAAGGACAGCCGCCTGACGCCGCGCTTCGTGCAGACCGCGCGCTCGCTGTGGCTGATCTACATCGGCCTCACCGTGGCCTGCATGGTGCTGCTGCGGCTGGCCGGCATGAACTGGTTCGATGCCATCTGCCATGCCTTCTCGGCCCTGTCGCTAAGCGGCTTCTCCACTCACGACGCCAGCATCGGCTACTACAACTCGCCGCTGATCGAGTTCGTGCTGATCGTGTTCATGCTGCTCGCCGGCATCAACTTCGCCACCCATTACATGGTCTGGCGCAGCAAGAGCCTGAAGACTTATCGCCGCGACATCGAGGCGCGTGCTTACCTGCTGGTGCTGCTCGGCAGCTGCGTCTTCATCGCCTGGTACGTCTGGCACCTCGGCGTATACGCCAACTACTGGCTGTCGCTGCGCCACGTCGCTTTCAACCTGGTATCGACCGTCACCAACTGCGGACTGGTCAGCCTGGACTACACCCGCTGGCCGCTGTTCGCCTGCCTGTGGATGCTGCTGCTGTCCTGCGTTACCGCCTCGGCCGGCTCCACCGGCGGCGGCATCAAGATGGTCCGCACCCTGATCCTGTTCAAGCAGAGCGCCGGCGAGCTGTTCGGCCTGGTCCATCCCACCGCGGTGCAGTCGCTCAAGGTCGGCGGCCAGGTGGTGAACGAGCGCACCACGCTGTCGGTGTTCAGCTTCGTCCACATCTACACCATCACGGTGATCGTGCTGAGCATGCTGCTGATCCTCAGCGGCATGGACCTGATCACCGCCTTCTCCGCCGTGGTGGCGATGATCAACAACGGCGCCCACGGCCTTGGCGGCGTCGGCCCGTCCCACACCTTCGGCGCTCTCAACGAATTCCAGACCTGGGTCTGCACCTTCGCCATGGTGGCGGGGCGGCTGGAGCTGTTCATGATCCTGGTGCCGCTGACGCCCGCCTTCTGGCGCGAGTAAAGCGATGCGGCTTCTGAAGTTCCTGGGCGCGTACCTGGTGCTGGCGGCGATTTTCGCGGCGGGGATGTACCAGCTGACCAGTTTGCGCAGTTACCTTGTCCTGGCCGCGCATGGCATCGAGACCAGGGGCGTGATCGTCGGCACGGCCTGCGCGAACCATAACCGTTACCGCTATACCTTCCAGGCCCAGGGCCGGTGGTTCAGCGGCAGCACCAGCGGCGGTATTGCAAAGGACTGTTCCGAATTGAGGGCCGGCGAAGAGATCGGGGTGACCTACCTTTCCGCCGATCCTTCCGTGAACACCACTGGCGACGTCAGGCAGCGCCGTAACAATGAGGTTCTATCCAGCCTGCTGGTGGTGCTGCTGTTTCCGGCAGCGATCGTGCTGCGATTCGGTCTGCGCAATCGCCTGCGGCGCTCAAGGAAATAACCCGGCTACGCATTGCCCACCCGGGTTCGGGTGCTGCCGCTGATCGCAACTACCGGCCTGGCTTCATCGACGCGTGCGTGGAGTGGGTTCCAGCGGCGGCCGCAATGGCGTGTTGTCCGTCGTCAGCAGTCCGGCGACAGGGTTCGCGTCGGGCTGGGCGCCACCGGGCGAGCTGCCGAGCAGTTTCATGCGCCTGGCCGCGGCCAGGGCATTGCCGTCGCCGGTGCTGAGGCGCGCATCGGCCTCGTTGAACAACTGCCGCGCGCCGTCGAGCGCCGCGCCGATCTGGCCGAAGCTGTCGACGAATTCGTCCAGGCGCTGCAACAGCTGTTCGCTGGCCTGCGCCACGGCCTGGGCGTGCAGTTCCTGCGCCGCCACCCGCCACAGCTGGGCCACCATCCCCACCACCAGGAACAGCGTGCCCGGCGTGGCCAGCACCACCTTGTGGCGATGCGCCCGGCCGAGCAGCTCGGGGTCGCGATCCAGGGCGGCGAGCGCCGCGCCTTCCACCGGCACGTAGAGCAGGGTGTAGGGAATGGGCTTTTCGCCGTCGGCCAGTTCGGCGTAGCGGCGCGAACCGAGCAGGTCGATATGCCGGCGCAGGCCGTCCACATGCTGTTCCAGCGCGGCATCGCGCGCGGCCGCGCTGGAGACGGTGGCAGCTTCCTCCCAGGCATTCAGGTTGAGGCCAGCGTCGATCGGCAGGTAGCCGGTCTGGTCCGGCAGGCGCATCGCCAAGGGCGGCTGGCATTCGCCGCCGTTGCCGTCCTGATCCGCCGGCTGGCGCAGGTAGTGCCGTCCTTCCTCGAAGCCGGCCGATTGCAGTTGCAGCTCGAGCCGCATGGTGCCGAGGGCGCCGGCATTGCCGGGGGTGACCGAGAGGGCGCGGGTCAGGGCTTCGGCCTGGCCGGACAGCTGCCGCTGCGTCCTGCCGAAACCGTCGAGCAGTTGCGAGAAGCCGGCGCGGTCGCGCGTGTCGACCTCGTGCACCTCGTTGACGCGCGCCTGGAATTCGGCCAGCTGATGACGCAGCGGCGCAACGATATCGTCGATCGAGGCGCTGTTCGACTGGTGCAGCGTGGAGGCCTTCTCCACCAGCAACTGGGCAGCCAGTTCACCGAACTGCGCCTTGAGCCTCTGGCCCTGTTCGTCGACCCAGGATTGCTGCGTTTCCAGGCGGTCCTTCACCGAACGGTATTCCTCGCGCAGCCGAGCCAGGGCGCGGATCAGGGCTTCGGATCGCTCACGTTCGGTCTCTGTGCCTTTTCTAGCCTCGGCGAGTTGCTGCTGCTGCGCTTCCGACTGTGCACTCAGCCTGGACAGTTCAGCGGCATCGCTCAACTCCCTGGCGCGATAGCGCTGACCCTGCTCCTCGAGCACGCGGCTGAGGGAGTCGGCGTTTTCGGCGCGTGCGCGATAGCCCGCTACCGAACGCCGCGCCACGAACCAGACCAGGCCCAGCAACAGCGACACGATCAGCACGTCACGCACAATTTCCATCACCATGGCTTACCTCGCATTGCAGCGTCCCCAAGCCCCGCCGTCTTGCGACGGCATCGATGGCTGCCGGGGTTGCGGGTATCGGGTCAGGAACGCGCGGCGGTACCGCGCGCGATGGAGCGGTACGGGTTGTGCGCAAACCACCCTGAGCGGATGGACCAGCTTTCCCCGGACGTCCTTGCCTGCTGCATCCCGGATTGCGCCTGCTGCGCAAATCCCTTTTGACGGCGATACAGGTTCCTGTCCGATGCTAGGTGCCGGGGTGACCCATCGTCAATGAGAAAAACGGCTCAAACCGGGAACGAGGTCTCAATCCGGCGCGCGCCAATGAGGGCGTCGACCGGCCCTAGATGAACGTCAGCCCGACCTGGAACAGCTTTTCCACGTCCTTGGTCTTGCGCTTGTCGACGATGAACAGGATGACGTGGTCTTCGGCCTCGATCATTACCTCGCCGTGGGCGATCAGCACGTCCTCGCCGCGCACGATGGCGCCGATGGTGGTGCCGGGGGGCAGCTTGATCTCTTCCAGGCGGCGGCCGACCACCTTGGAGTTGCTGCGGTCGCCGTGGGCCACCGCCTCGATGGCCTCGGCGGCGCCGCGGCGCAGCGAGTGCACCTTGACCACGTCGCCGCGGCGCACGTGCGCCAGCAGCGCGCTCACCGTGGCCTGCTGCGGCGAGATGGCGACGTCGATGGCGCCGCCCTCCACCAGATCGACGTAGGCCAGGCGGTTGATCAGCGACAGCGCCTTGCGCGCGCCCAGGCGCTTGGCCAGCATGGCTGAGAGGATGTTGGCTTCGTCGTCGTTGGTGACGGCGCAGAACACGTCCACGTCCTCGATGTTCTCTTCCATCAGCAGCGATTCGTTGGCGGCGTCGCCGGCCAGCACCACCACGTGGTTGAGTTCCTCGGACAGCTTGCGCGCGCGGTCGCGGTTGCGCTCGATGATCTTGACCTGCACCTTGTCCGACAGGGCGCGCGCCAGGCGCAGGCCGATGTTGCCGCCGCCAGCGAGCATCACGCGCTTCACCGGCCGGTCGAGCTTGCGCAGCTCGGCCATGATCTTCGGGATGTGGCCGCGCGCGGCGACGAAGAACACCTCGTCCTCCGCCTCGATCACCGTCTCGCCTTCCGGCAGGATCGGCTTGCCGCGGCGGTAGATGGCGGCGACGCGCGCATCGACATCGGCCGGCAGGTGCGAGGGCAGCTCCTTCAGCTGGCGGCCCACCAGCGGGCCGCCATAATAGGCGCGCACGCCAACCAGGCGCACGCGACCGTCGGCGAAATCCACCACCTGCAGCGCGCCGGGGTATTCGATCAGGCGACCGATGGCATCGGTGACCAGCTGCTCCGGGCTGATGCGCATGTCGACCGACAGCGCGTCCGGCAGGAACAGCTTGTCCTCCTCGCCCAGGTATTCCACCGCGCGCACGCGGGCGATCTTGGTGGGGGTGTGGAACAGGGTCTGCGCGATGCGGCAGGCCAGGATGTTGGTCTCATCGCTCTCGGTGACGGCGATGATCATGTCGGCGTCGTTGGCCTGGGCACGGCGCAGCGTCTCCGGATAGGAGGCATGGCCGAGCACGGTGCGGATGTCGAGCCGCTCCTGCAGGTTGGCCAGGGCCTCCGCGTCCGAATCCACGACGGTGATGTCGTTGGCTTCGCTGGCGAGGTTTTCGGCGAGAGTGGTGCCGACCTGGCCGGCACCTAGGATGACGATTTTCACAACCGCAGACCTTACCGGCCCCTGCCGGGCGGCGCAAGCGCAAGGCGGGGTCGGAATTTCAGTCTATTGACAGG
>JAQGNS010000129.1 GCA_028291705.1 Nevskia sp. | reverse complement strand
GACCAGCCCAAGCTCGACAACGGCTTGCAGAACGGCGAAGTCGTCGGCACCCGCGAGCAGGACATCGCCCTCATCGCCAGCCGCCCGGGCCGCTATCAGCTACCCGCGCTGCACCTGTCCTGGTGGGACACCGCGCAGGACGCGCAGCGCGAAGCCGTGATGCCGGAGCGCACCCTGGAGATCCTGCCCGCCGCCGGTGGCGAGCTCGCGCCGGCAGCGCCCGCATCCGCTGCGCCGCCGTCTGCTGCTTCCACACAGGCGCCGCTGGCAAGCGCCGATCTGCCCCAGGCGCCGCCGCTTGCGGCAAAGCCCGCATTGCAATCCTGGTGGCCTTGGCTGAGTTTGGCGCTCGGCCTGCTCTGGCTCGGCACGCTTGCCGCTTGGTGGTTCCAGCGCCGCAATGCGCAGCGCTATCCGGTGCCGGTCGGAAATTCTGTACCTGAAAGTACGAATATGAACGCGGGCCCCGCTCGCAAGGCTTTCCAGCAGGCTTGCGGCGCCGATGATGCGCAGGCCGCCCGTCAGGACCTGCTGGACTGGGCGCGCGCCACCTGGCCCGATGAGCGCGTCGCCGGCCTCAATGCCCTGGCACAGCGCCTGGGTGATCCCGCGCTCGGCGGATTGCTGCGCGAACTGGATCGCGCCTGCTATGCCGGCGGTGCCTGGCGCGGAGCGCAACTGGCCGCGGCCCTCACCTCATTGCCCAAGGCTTCCGCTCAGGGCGCTACGGCGCGCAAGCTGGCCGATCTGTATCCCTGACCGGTCTGTCGGGAAAGACGCCGGCTACTAAGCCGGCGGCGCCTTCGCCGCACCGCGCACCACGCGCATCAGGCCCCGGTGCACCGCCGGCGCCAGATCCACCATCACCGCCCCCGCCAGAATCAGCAGGCAGCCGACGGTGGCGACCGGGCTCAGCCGCTCATGCAACACCACCGCGCCGGCGATCGCCGCGAACACGCTCTCCAGCGAGAGGATCAGCGCCGCTTCAGCCGCCGGCGCATGCTGCTGCGCCACGATCTGCAAGGTATACGCGATGCCGCCCGAAGCGATGCCCGCATAAGCAATTGCCGGCAGCCCCAACTGGAAATCCGCCCACACCGCATGCTCGGTGCAGAAGCTGAAGATCCCGGCGCCGACAGCAGTCACCGCGTACTGGATGAAGCACAGCAGGAACGGCCGGTTCAACTGCCCGAGGAATTTCGCGATCAGCGTGATGTGCAGCGCCCACAGCAGGTCCGCTGCCAGCAGCACCAGGTCGCCGGTGGACCAGCCCTGGCCGTGCCCATGGTCCGCCAGCAGCCAGGCTCCACCCACCGCGATGGCGCAGGCCAGCAACACCATCGGCCGCGGACGGGTGCCTGCAATCGCCCACACCACGAAAGGCACGAAAGCCACATACACCGCCGTGAGGAAGCCGCCATTGGTCGCCGTGGTGCTGGTCAGCGCCCACTGCTGCATCGTCGCCCCAGTACACAGGCAGGCGCCGATCAGGACACCCAGCCCCAGGTCGCGCCCCCGCACCGGCGGCGCCGCCGGCCTGCGGCCCTCGAACAGCGCCAGCGGCGCCAGCAGCAGCGCCGACAACAGGAAGCGCGAAGCCACGAACAGCACCGGCCACGCCGCGGCGTGTAGATCCTTCTGGGCGACAAAGGCCGTGCCCCAGATGAAGGCGCACAGCAGGAGCAGCAGATCGGCTTTGAAGCGGCTCATCAACGTCCTTGACTCAGATTCGATGCCAAACCAAGGGCGTCATACCGGCGCAAGCCGGTATCCAGGGATTTGGAGAAGAAACCATTTTCGCAGGAATCATGGGAATCGGCGCAGCGCATTGCCCTCCCGCACTATTCCTCCCACTGAAATAGTCCCTTCCTGACAAACCATCTTCTGCCCAGGCAGCCCGGCCAATAACCTGCTCCTGCGTGAACGGGAGTCCTTCCCGGCCACCTCACACCAGGAGAATGACCATGAAGCTCTACTTCCATCCGCTGTCCGGACACTCCCACCGCGTGCGCCTGTTCCTCTCCCTGCTCGGCATCGAGCACCAGGAGACCGTAGTCGATCTGAGCAAGCGCGAGCAGAAGACGCCCGAGTTCCTCAAGCTCAACCCGTTCGGCCAGGTGCCGGTGATCGACGACCAGGGCACGGTCGTCGTCGACTCCAACGCCATCCTCGTCTACCTGGCGAAGAAGTACGACAAGACTGGCTGGCTGCCGGAAGAGCCCGCCGCGGCCGCCGCCGTGCAGAAGTGGCTCTCCGTCGCCGCCGGTGACGTGGCCTACGGCCCGGCCGCCGCGCGCCTGGTCACGGTATTCGGCGCCACCTTCAATGCCGACGAAGTGATCGCCCGCGCCCACGTGCTGCTCAAGCGCGTCGAAGCGGCGCTGGCGGACCGCGAGTGGATCGCCGCCGCACGCCCCACGCTCGCCGACCTGGCCCTCTACGGCTACATCGCCCGCGCCCCGGAAGGCAATGTGGACCTCTCGGCCTACCCCAACGTCCGGGCTTGGCTGGCCCGCATCGAAGCGCTGCCTGGCTTCGTCCCGTTCCAGCAGACCGCCGTCGGCCTGTCCGCCAAAAGCTGATCCGGCACGAGCGGGACGGTGCAGGCGCCGTCCCGCAGCCCAGTCGCGGAGACTCCCATGACCCCACAAGCCAACCCGCCAGCCGAAACCCAAGCCGCATCGCCCTGGCACGCCGGCGAGATCGCCATGCAGCGCAGCGTGGGCGTCGCGGAGCGCATGGCCGATGTCGGCCGGCGCGTCGTCCGCAATCACCTGATCGACCAGCACCGCGCGTTCTACCCGCTCCTTCCCTTCGTGGCCGTGGGCGCGGTGGATACGGAGGGCGATCCCTGGGCCACCCTGCGCGCCGGAGCGCCCGGCTTCCTCCACTCGCCGGACCCGCGAACGCTGCACGCCAGCCTGGCGCGCGATGCAGCCGATCCCGCGGACAGCGGCATGGAAGACGGCAACGCCATCGCCCTGCTCGGCATCGAGCTGCAAACCCGCCGCCGCAACCGCCTCAACGGCACCATCCGCCGCAGCGTCGCTGCAGGCTTCGACATCCAGGTCCAGCAGAGCTACGGCAACTGCCCGCAATACATCCAGCTGCGCGACTACCGCTTCGCCCGCGAGCCCGCCGCGCCGGCCAGCACCCCATCGCAGGAACTGCAAAGCCTGGACCCGCGCGCACGCGCCCTGATCACCGGCGCCGATACCTTCTTCGTCGCCACCTACGTCGATGGCGAAAACGGCACGCGGCAGGTGGACGTCTCCCACCGCGGCGGCAAGGCCGGCTTCGTGCGTCTGGGCGAGGACGGTGTGCTCACCATTCCGGACTTCGCTGGCAACCTGTTCTTCAACACCCTCGGCAACCTCCTGCTCAATCCCCGCGCCGGCCTGGTCTTCGTGGATTTCGCCAGCGGCGACCTGCTGCAACTCTCCGGCACCGCCGAAGTGCTGACCGACTCGCCGGAGATCGCCGCCTTCCAGGGCGCCGAGCGCCTGTGGCGCTTCACCCCGCGCCGCATCGTCTACCGTGCGGACGCCCTGCCGCTGCGCTGGGCCTTCGAGCAGGCCGGCTGGTCGCCCAACTCCCTCATGACCGGCGACTGGAGCCAGGCCGCCGAGCGCCTCAAGGCAGCGCAACTCGCCAGCGCCTGGCGGCCATTCCGCATCGCGCAGATCGTGGACGAGAGCGCGGGCATCCGCTCCTTCCAGCTCGAGCCCACCGACGGCGCCGGCCTGATCCCCCATGCTGCCGGCCAGCACCTGCCGATCCGCCTCACGCTGCCCGGTGCAGTGGCGCCCGTGCTGCGCACCTACACCCTCTCCACCGCCCCTTCGGACGGCATCTATCGCATCAGCGTCAAATGCGAAGGCAAGGCGTCGCAGCAATTGCACAGCCTGCATGCCGGTGACCTGATCGAAGCCCGCGCCCCCGCCGGCGCCTTCACCATCGACGCGGCGGAGCGCCGCCCCGCCGTGCTCCTCGCCGCCGGCATCGGCATCACGCCCATCCTCTCCATGCTGCGCCACCTCGTCTACGAGGGCCTACGCACCCGCCGCGTCCGGCCCACCTGGGTGTTCTACGCCGCGCGCACGGCCGCCGAGCGCGCCTTCGAGCGCGAGCTGTCCGTCCTGGTCGATCGCGCCGCCGGCGCCGTCACCCTCGTCCGCGTGCTGAGCCAGACCGACGGCGCCACCCAGGGCCGCGACTACGAAGCCGCCGGCCGCATCGACATGGCGCTGCTGAAAAAGACGCTGCCGTTCAACGACTACGACTTCTACCTCTGCGGCCCGCCGTCCTTCATGCAGGGCAGCTACGAAGGCCTGCGCCAACTCAATATCAGCAACGCCCGCATCCACGCCGAAGCCTTCGGCCCCGCCGGCATCCAGCGCAGTGCCGATGCCGGCGCCCCCGCCGTGGACCTCGGCACCCCCGCGCAGCAGCCGGTGCCGGTGGCCTTCCTCAAATCCGGCAAGGAAGCACGCTGGGCGCCCGCCGGCGGCTCCCTGCTCGAGCTGGCCGAAGCGCGCGGCCTCGCGCCGGAGTTCAGTTGCCGTGGCGGCAGTTGCGGCAGTTGCCGGACGCGGCTGCTCGCCGGCACCGTCGCCTATACCAAGGCGCCGACCGCCGAGATCGGCCCGGACGAAGTGCTGATCTGCTGCGCCGTGCCGGCCGCGCGTCCGGACGGCCACAACAGCGTCCAGCTCGACCTGTGAAAGCCGCCATGGATGCACGGATGAAAATCCAGATCGAGCTGGCCCTGCTCGAAGGCCGGGATGGGGCAGGGCGGCAGGCCCTGCGTGCGGAGCACGCCCGCCGGCTCGGCCTCACCGGTGCGGAGATCGACGCCGCCTGCGCCGGCCGCAGCCATGAAGTCCGTATCGCCGCCGCCGTCGCGCTTGCTTGTGTGGTGCGGGACGACACAGCGGAGCGCATCGAGCAGGCGAGGGCCCGCGCCTTGCGCCTCGGCATCGACGAAGACCTGGCCGTGGCTATCGAGGAAATGGCGCACAAGCTGCTGGCAATCCCGGAGGCCAAGGCCGTGTCCTATCGGCTGCAAAGCCCCCGCATCCGCCTCCGCTAGAATAACCCTCACGGCAAAAGTCCTGCGCCGGATGGGCGAGCTCACGACGGGAAGCGCAGATGGATCACTTGCAGGCGATGAAGGTCTTTCTCAAGGTGGTGGAAACGGGCGGCTTCAGCGAAGCCTCGCGCCAGCTCCACATGAGCCCGCCCGCCGTCACCCGCGCCGTCGCCTCACTCGAAGAAGCCATCGGCGCCCGCCTGCTGATCCGCACCACGCGCACCACCAAGGTCACCGATGCCGGCGCCCGTTACGCCGAAGACTGCCGCCGCATCCTCAACGACATCGCCGAGTCCGAAGCATCCGCTGCCGGCTCGCACGCCAAGCCCAGCGGCACCCTCATCGTCACCGCCTCGGTGCAGTTCGGCAAACTCCACGTCCTGCCCATCATCACCGAGTTCCTCACCCAGCATCCCGCCATGACCGGCCGCGCCCTGTTCCTGGACCGCATCGTCAACATCATCGAGGAAGGCGTGGACGTGGCCATCCGCATCGGTCACTTGCCGGATTCCGAATACCGCGCCATCCCGGTCGGCTTCGTGCGCCGCGTCGTCTGCGGCGCGCCCGCCTACTTCGAAAAGCACGGCGTCCCCAAGACCCCCGCCGACCTCGCCGGCCACACCATCGTCGCCTCCACCAGTGCCTGGGCCTCGCTCGAATGGCGCTTCGGCCGGCAACGCGAGATCGGCATCCACGTCCACCCCAGGCTCTATTGCAGCACCAACGAAGCCGCCATCCGCGCCGCCACGGACGGCTGGGGCATCACCCGCGTGCTGTCTTACCAGATCGGCTCGGAACTGGTCGAAGGGCGCCTGCAGACCATCCTCTCCGAGTTCGAGGAAGAACCGCTGCCGGTCCACGTGGTGTATCCGGAAGGGCGCCGTGCTTCGGCGAAGGTGCGGGCGTTTGTCGAGTTCGCGGTTGAGAAGCTGCGTGCGAACCGGATGATTAATTAGGCGTTTCTTGGTCGGCCTATTTCAGGACAAATGCGATCCTGGCCCCGTTAGTTCGCCCCCTCTAGTAGGGGAAACGGGCCCTGTTCCCTTTATGTACGCTTAAAAGAAATTGCGAACTGTGACTTTACGCACAATTGTCATACCGAATGCGACGGCATTATTCACTAGTGCCAGCTTCAGTTGTAATTTCTGGGCGCATCACTAAGCTGCGACCCTCGAAAAGTTCGTATGATCAGTACATAAGAAGTGTTCATAAATGCCGCGCAGAGGCATTCAAAAGCGATCTGAGGACACGTCCATTAGGGGTGACGTTCCTTGGGAGAAGCAGCAATTTTGGGAAAGGCCATGCTATCGATACTGCGCTATGAGAGATTGCTCTCGGCGAATTGTTTCTCTGTGGCTTATATATAAGAAAGGAAATGTCTCGGGGCCCACTTATTCACCAAATAACCCCGACCGAGACAGTCGGGCGGGATACTATTGCTCGTTATCAAATTCAGTTCTGTGCGGCTGCTTTTGAATGCCTCGAAATCTTGACCGGCAAAACAATCGATAGGGTTTATTGCGATTATCACGACGACTTCGTAAGCCGCGAGATACAAAGCGGCGTCACTACTTATCGCTTTTATCAGGTCAAGACTAAGGCCCAGAGAAACTTTCAATGGGGGAAGCTCCAACTCTTTGGCCTAACAAAAAAGCAGAAACCCGTCGCTGAAAAAATAGCCGCGAGCTTTGCTGGCAAGCTAATGCTGCACACGATTCGCTTTGAGAACGCCTGCGCAAAAGTTGTCTTTCTAACGAATGTTCATTTTGATGATGAACTCGAAGCAGCGGCGGCAGCCTTAGAAGCTGGCGATTTCACAAATGGCATTCTGAAAGCGGTTGTAGAAACGTTCAACGATACGCACCTGTGTAACCTACGTCTTGATCCAAATAGAAAATAGGAAGAAGAGTAGACATATATGGCGTTATTGCCACATTGCTACTTGAAGTTAATGTTGGAAAATCCAATTTGAAAAGATTGAATAAGAATTCACTGTATTCCTTCTCATTGTAGAAACTCTTATCTAAACTTCCTTTCTGCCAAACTTCAACGTCGAACGACCCGCCCATTTTCCGGTGAAGTTCAACAAGCCCGTCATCTGTTTCCAGCGAAAGTACTGCCGCACGGCAGTTACTAACTACATCGTCCCTAAAGCGGGTTTGATACCCCAGGGCAAATGAGATCGACTGAATTACAGGCGTTTTCCCGCAACCATTTGGACCATAAAGCTCAGTTATCTGGTCGCCAAACAACAACTCGCCAGAGAACCATCCAGACGGACGAGACGGCTCCAAGCGCACGCTATGAAGTCTCATTCGAGCCCCAGTGATATCTGCTTTTCTACGCTCAAATTTCTATAACTTCTTTCTATGACGTGAAGCGTATGCGCCAAATCAGACTCGCCGATCTGAGCCTGATCGGCCACAAACTTTCCTTTCGGAGTGATGTTTATGCGAGCCGTGGCGCCATCCACTTCTACGAGTAGAGCTGTTTCAAGGAAAGTCAATGCGCGCACAGTGCGAACTCTTAAGTTGGCAGACCACCTTTGCGCTCTCCTAGAACGATACGATGCATTAGTTTCCCCTGGAGGCAGCACAAAAATTGGTGTTGGTGTTGAATTTTTCTCGCGAGAGCGGAATACGAGAGATCTTTGGAGCACCAACGGCTTCCATGTGCATAGAAAGGACGGCACTTCAGATGATTTCAGTTACCCCAAAGCAGTAGTATCCAAACCCGAATAGAAAGCGCAGCCAATTACTGCGGAGTACATTGGCGTAGCTTGGTCGCCTTCCGCGATATGCGGCCTCGATCAGTACCGCGACATCCAAGCAGTTCGAGACGGAGCTTGCCCCGCTCCGTCTAATTCCCTGGCACACCAAATACTTCACCATTCCAGGGCTTAGAGTTTCTTAGCTGTGGCCATCCCCAACCGGTCGCGATTGGCCTAAGCTGATCATCCCAGCGCGCCGAACGGAGTCCCAAATGGCTGCAAAGCCCAGCACCCAGTTTCCGATCCCTGGCCAGGCGCAAGCTCAAACGGTCCAGACCCGGGTGATCGGCATTCTCGGTACGGGTGCGCTGCTGGCGCTGCTCTATTTCGGGCGCGAGGTGCTGATTCCGATCACCCTGGCGGTGATGCTGAGCTTGCTGGTCGCCCCCATGATTCATGGGCTGCGGCGGGTCGGCCTGGGCCAGACCGCGTCGGTCTGGACGGTGGTGCTGGTCCTGGTGCTGGTGTTGTCGGCGATCGCCACGGTCATCGGCTCGCAGGTGCTCCGCATGGGGGCCAGCATGCCGCAATACGAGGAGACGATGCGCGGCAAGCTGGCCGCCCTGGACCAGATGACGCTGGGCAAGCTCGGCGTGGTCATCGACCCGGTGCAGCGGGTGATCGACCGCGTGTCGGAGGAGGGCGAGAGCCCGCCGGATGCCCCGGCCAACGTTTTGTCCGGCGCGCTGTCCAAGCCCGTCCCGGCAGCACGGCCGCTCCAGGTGGAACTGCACCAGCCGCCGCTGGGGCCGCTGAAGATGCTGAGCCGGATTCTCGGCTCGGTGTGGGGGCCGCTCTCGTCGGCGGGCATCGTCATCGTGGTGCTGATCTTCGTCCTGCTGGAGCAGGAGGCGTTGCGGGACCGCTTCATCCGCCTGGCCGGTGGCGGCGATCTGCGCGCCACCACCATCGCCGTCAACGATGCCGGCGAGCGCCTGGCGCATTTCTTTGCCAACCAGTTCGCGGTGAATTTTTCGGTCGGTGTGGTCATCTGGGCCGGCCTGGCGCTGCTGGGTCATTCCCAGGCCCTGCTGTGGGCGACGGTGGCGGCGCTGCTGCGCTTCGTGCCTTACGTGGGGGTGTGGATCGCGGCGGGCTGCGCCACGCTGTTCGCCGCCGCGGTCGAGCCCGGCTGGTCCCTCGCCATCATGACGCTGGGCCTGTTCGTGGTGGTGGAGATGGTGGTCGCGCAGCTCATCGAGCCTTTCCTGTATGGCCACACCACCGGCCTGTCGCCGCTGTCCGTGGTGATCGCGGCGATCTTCTGGGGCTGGATCTGGGGGCCGGTGGGGCTGGTGGTGTCCACGCCGCTGACCCTGTGCCTGGTGGTGGCCGGGCGCTACGTCAAGGCGCTCAACGCGCTGGAGATCCTCTTCGGCGAGGTGCCGGCGCTGACGCTGCCGCAGAATTTCTACCAGCGTGCGCTCTCCGGCGACGCCGGCTCCGTCATCCAGCGCGCCCGCACCATCCTGAAGAGCAAACCCTTCGCCGCGTACTGCGATTCGGTCCTGATGCCGGCCATGCACTTGGCGCGCCTGGACTTCACCGCGGGCTCCATCACCCGGGCGGAGCAGGTCCGGTTCCGCAGCGCGGTAGCCGAGGTCATCGAAACTCTCAGCGGCCCGAGCAAGTGGTGGAACAAGCGGCAGCGCATTTCCCTGCTCGCCGACGTCAATCTCGGCCGGCAACTGCGTG
>JAQGNS010000106.1 GCA_028291705.1 Nevskia sp. | reverse complement strand
CCCGCGCCGGTCTCCACGGTATCCTTGCCCATCGCCCCGGCCAGCCGCGTCTTCACCCAGCCCGGCCGCACCGCGTTGATCTTCACCACCTCCGGTGTCGCCTGCGCCAGCTTGATGGTCAGCGCATTCAGCGCCGCCTTGGAAATGGCGTAACAGGGATGCCCCAGCATGCCGCGGCTGAAAGTGCCGAGGCCGGAGCTGACCATCACCACCCGCCCCCATTGCCGCTCCACCATGCCCGGGATGAAGGCCTGGCTGCACCACAGCGCGCCCAGGGTATTGGTGCGGAACACGTTCATGAACGTCTCCGTCTCCAGCTCCATGATCGGCGTGCGGTCGTAGATGCCCGCATTGTTGACCAGGATATCGACCGCCACCCGCGCCTTCTTCAGGCGCTTGGCGCAATCTTTCACCGACTGCTCGTCCGACACGTCGAGCTGCTCCACCCGCACCCGCAGGCCCACGGCGATCAGCGGCTGCGCCGCTTCCTCGCCCAGCTTCACGTCACGTGCCGCGAGCACGATCCTGCAGCCGGCCACGCCAAGCTGACGCGCGACTTCAAGCCCGATGCCGCGGTTGCCGCCGGTAACGAGCGCGGTCTTGGTGCTCCAGTCGATGGAGCCGGCTTTCTTCGCGGACTTGAGCTTGGTTTTGGCTTTGGTTTTCTTGGCAGTGGTCATGAGTAGTACGTTCGCAATCCCGGCGAAATTTTCCAACTGTCATCCTGAGCGCAGCGAAGGATCTGGCTGTGCGCGGCGGCCAGATCCTTCGCTGCGCTCAGGATGACAAACCATTTATTCAGCGATACCCATAACTCCGCGCCAGCGACACCACTTCCGCCGCCAACGGCTTGCCGTCACCCCGCCACTCCGCCGCGCCGTCCAGCATCTGCCGCGGCCGCAGCCGCCCGCTGAACGTCGGCGCCTCGTGGAATTCCGGCTCCATGCCATACGGCGCCTCGGCCGTACCGACACGCGCATAGGGCCCATCTTCCGGATGCGACATGCGCTGCAAGGCCGCGTCGCCGAACGGCAGGCCGAGCCACTGGCAGATCACCCGTAGCGTATCCTCCGGCGCCGCGAACAGGTCTTCCGCCTGCACCCGCCGGCACTGCGCCGCCGGCAGCGTCGCCGTGGCCTGCTCGATGTTGCGGTTGATGCGGTACCAGGCCAGCTGCGGATCGATCACCGCCGGGTCGGTGCCGTAATCCTTGTAATCCGGCGGCACGAACAGCGGCCCGTTCAGGCGCACCGCCACCTCGGCGCACTGTGCGCGCGGATGGCGCACCACCTGCAGCACGCGCACGTCCGGCACCCGCGCCAGCCAGGCTTCGACATCGTGCGGCCGCCAGGCCAGGCCGCTCTCGGCCAGCACCGGCAGCTTCGGCGCGATACGTCCGCCCAGTTCGTCCAGCAATTCCATGCTGCTCCAGTCGGCGCGGCGCTTCAGCCAGTGGCCGGCATCGGCGATACCCGCCGCGTTCTGGCCGCTGCAATAGAGCTGCGCCACCGTGCGCAGCAAGCCGTCCTGCACATTGCCCTGGGTGATCTGGAATACCGACAGCAGGCCTTCCACCGTCGGCGCCAAATGCAAGTTCAGTTCCGGCAGGCCGTAGGCATCCGGATGACGCCCCACCATGGCGGCAAAGCGCGCCGCCTCGGCGCCGGGCGCGGACAGCACCAGCAAGGGCGCGGAAGCGATCATTGGCTCAGATCTTTGCCGAGGAATACTTCGCAACCGCCGCGCGGGTTGTCGACATAGACCCAGCGGTTGTCGCGGCGGATCGCCACGGTGGGGCCGAAGGGATTGGCGGTGCCGACGAACAAGCCATGCTCGGTCGAAACGATGTTGCGGATGCCCCAGTTGTACTTGTTGCCGAAGCCGGAACGCGTCACCGGCTCCCAGCGGATGCCGTCGCGCGAGCGGTACAGCGAGCAGCCGCCGTAACGCCGCACCATCTCCTCCTTGCCCCAGCGCCGCATCAGCACCAGCATCTCTTCCGGCCATACCTCGACATGCAGGTAGGGAATCACGTTGGCCCAGGACATGGTGCCGGCATAAATCCAGTCGCCGTGCACCGCCATGCGCCAGACGTAGCCGTTGAAGAAATTGTCGAAGCCGCCGGAATATCCGGACAGCGGCACCTTCAACCCGTCGGGCGTCAGGCGCGAATAGCCCATCAGCAGTTCCCAGGAATCGTCCGCGTACACCCGGATCAGCTCCGGCGCCGCCGGGCCGATGCGCAGCGTGCGGTGGTAGCCGCCGTTGACGATGCCGGTGCCGACATAGAGCGCGCCCTTGAACACGCACAGGCTGCCGCAGACCTCGTTGAGCGGGCCACGCCAGGCGCCATGCTGCAACACCCGCTTCCACTTGTAGGGCGGCCCGCCCTCGCCCTCGGTCTTCCACAACTGGAAGCCCTGCTCGGCGTTGACGGTGCCGGCGTAGAGATGGCCGTTGAACTGCGCCATCTCGAACACGGTGAGATTGGTCGGGTCGCCGAAGCCGTCCGGGCTCGCCGCCACCCAGCGCGCGCCCTGCATGTCGTCGGTGCAATAGATCGCCGACTCCGAGGCCACGCATTCCTGCGACTGCCCCGGCGCGCCGCTCGAGCCGGTGGGGCTGGTATGCACGCGCCCCTTGAACACCTGCAAGGTGCGGAACGAGCGCACTGTCACATCCCAGGGCGGGCGCGGCACATTGCCGAAGGTGATGCCGTCCTCGGAGCGCAGGATGTCCGGCGGCTCCGCCTGCTGCGGCGCCCAGGTGGACACATACAGGCAGGGCTTGGCGTCGGTCGGCCCCTGGAACACGGTCATGCCGCGCAGGCCGATGTAGCGCGGCACCACTGCCTTGGTGCGGCCCTTCACATAAGGCGCCTGGAACACGCGGGTCCAGGTATCGGTTTCGGGCGCATACGCCCAGATCTCGGCACGGCGGTCGACCTCATACACATCGTCCGGGCACTCGGTCGGCCAGGGCTTGAGATCCGGCACCGGCGTGTTGATCTTGGTCATCGCCCAGGTGCCACGCGTGGTGCCGACATACAGCCGCCCCTCGAACCACGCCATGCTGTGGGCGTAGTTGTTGAGGCCGTCGCCGAAACCGCTCTGGTTGATCAGGCGGAAATCGGATTCGCGCAGCCCGCTGCCGCCGGTCTGCGGCGCCAGTGGGCCGGTGCGGGGCATCTCGCCCCGCAATCCTCCGGGCAGTTCTCCTAGGGGAGCCAAGACCAGATCTCGACCAGGAAGAAGCGGATCACCGGGCGGGTGAAGGCGACGATCAGCGGATAGGTCGCCGCGTGCACCTTGGCGTAGCCGGTCATCTCCGGCCGCAGCTGGCCATCCACCTTGTCCACCTGCATCAGCACGCGGACGACGCGGCCGTCCGGCGTGTTGTCCGCGCTCGGCGCGATCTGCGTCACGACGCCGCTATAGCAGTCGAACGGCACGCCCCAGGCCTTGGCGCAGGCGCGGTTGCCGACCGCGATCTCGCCGATGGAGGTTTCCGGCAGGCGGATCTCCACCTGCAGCTTGTCGCTGTCCTCCACCCGCGCCAGCAGGGCGCCGCGCTCCAGGTAATCGCCCAGCGCGAACAGCAGCGTGCTGGACACCACGCGGCCGGCCACCGGGGCGCGGATCTTCGTGTATTCGAGCTGCTGCGTGTGGTACTGCAGCTGCGCCTGCGCGCTGGCCAGCTCAGCCTTGATCTCGTCCAGCTTCTCCGGCCGTGCCGCACCGCTCACCAGGTCGAGGTGGCGCTTGGCTTCCAGCAACTGCTGCTGACCGACCTGCGCTTCCGACAGGAAGTGCTGGTACTGCTGCTCGCTGACCGCCTTCTGCGTGAAGGCCTTTTCCTGGCGTTGCGCCTCAGACTGCGCGTAGTCGTATTTCTTCTGCGCCGTGGCCACTTCCTGCTTGGCCAGGTCCACTTCTTCCGGACGCGCGCCCTGCTTCAGCAGCTGCAACTGCGCGAACAGCCGCGCGATATCGGCCTTGCTGGTGGCGACGCCGGCCTGCTCCTCGTCGTCGGCCTGCTCGGCGATGACATCGCCGGCCTTGACCAGGTCGCCTTCCTTGACCAGCACCTTGCGCACGTCGCCGGCGATCAGCGCGCGCACGTCGGCGCGCGCATGCGGCAGCACGGTGAAATCGCCGCTCGGCTCATACGGCCAGGGGAACAGCGCCACCGCGACGATGCCGCCGATGATGATCCAGTCCAGCCGGTTCGGCGGCGGAATGACGATCTCGCCGCCGATGTTCGAGCGCTGCGACAGCATGCGGCTGACCTGGAGGTAGATGTAGTACCCCAGCACCGCCAGGAACACCACCACGCCCGCCGGGCCCCAGCCGCCCGCCAGCCACTCGCCGGGGAAGACGACCAGCCATACCAGGATCCAGGCCAGGTAGGCGAAGCACAGCGCGCCATAGACCACCAGCGTGGTGGCCGGCAGGCGGCGCGTATCGAGCCAGGGCTTGCGGTAGCCGAACAGGGCGATCAGCGCCTGCTCGCGCAGGTCCGGCGCCTGCAGCCAGTTGGCCAGCACGTGGTAGCCGTCGCGCTTGGCCAGCGGGTTGACCAGGATGAACATCCACACCATCGCGGCGACAGCGAGGCCGATGCAGAACACCGGCAGGAAGCCCGGCGTGTGATGGAACACGAACCAGGCGCCGATGGCCAGCACTTCCACCGTCAGCGTCGACACCATGGCGGCGCCGACCACGCGCATGCGCGTGGCGCGGTCGGCCGACTCGATCGGGCCGGAGGTATCGGTCTTGAAGAACGGAATCAGGCCCACGCCGAGCTGGATGCCGAAGCGCGGCACCACCCCGGTAGCGCGGCGCACCGCGGCCGAGCGGGCCACTTCACCCAGGAATTCGAGCAGGAACAGGCAGCCCACCGCCATCAGGAAGAAGGTCAGCGGATGCGCCAGCCGCACCACGTCGGCGGCCACGCCGACCTTGTTGACCCACAGCGCGAACACCGCGCCGAAGGAAATCGCGATCAGGGCATAAACCAGCACGCTCGAATACAGCGCCCAGTCGAGCAGCGCGCCCAGCCACAGGAAGGGCTTGACCGAGAACGACCAGGCCAGCGGATCGGACTGGCCGCGGAAGGCGCCCCACAGCGAGGTCAGCGTGCCCATGCGGCCACCGCCGCTGAGCGAACCCGGCACCGTGGAAGGCGCGGCCACATCCGGCCCCGGCGCGGCGCGCTGGCCGAGCCAGCCGGCGGCGGTGGCTTCCTCATCGCTCTGCGGCGGCACCGGCAACGGTTCCTGCGTACCCGGCGCCAACAGGCCGGCCAGGGCAAGCTCGTTGGCGAACTGCTCCAGTTCCGGCGCGCTGAACTCGCGCCCGGTCAGACGGGCCGAGCTGCTACGGATCTCGCTGCCGCTGCGGTCGCCGTCGAACAGGCGCGCCAGCTCGAACTCCGCCGGCTCCAGCCGGAACGAGCGGCCGTGGCGCGGACTGGTGACCGAGTAGTAGCCGGCCGCGGTGCGGGTAGCGGCGGCGAAGACGAACTTGCGATAGGGGTGGCGCGGCGTTTCCATCTGGGGTCGATTCCCTGAGTTCTGTTGTTGTTACTGCTGCAGCCAGCGGTTGATGGTCAACAAGTCGGCGTGGCTCAGCGCCCCGGCCGACTGCTTCAGCTTGAGGAAGTTGACGATGTAGCCATAGCGCGACTGGGCGTAGTCGCGCTCCGCCTTGTAGCGGGTGCGTACCGCCAGCAGCACGTCGGAATAGGTCTTGGTGCCGACGTTGTAGCCGACCTGCGCGGCGTCCTCGGCGGCGGCGGCGGACTGCACCGCCTGGTTCAGCGCGCTGATATGCGACAGGCCGGCGGTGGCGTTGAGGAAGGCCACCTGGGTGCCGTGCTTGGCGTCGTTACGCGCCGCCGCTTCCTCGTACTGCGCGACTTCCAGGCCAGCCTCGGCGCCGCGCACCGCGGAGCTGATGGCGCCGCCGGTGTAGATCGGCACCTTGAGATTGAGATAGATGCTCTCGTCCAGGCCGTGATTGTTGCCCGCCGCGATGCCGTTGCTGATGCCGCCGTCGGCGTAGCTGTAGCTGCGCTTGGCGCCGGCGTCGAGTGTCGGCAGGCGCGCCGCTTTCTGCTTCTCGATCTCTTTCTGTGCGATCTCGGTACCGTAGTGCTTGTCCTGCAGCGCGAGGTTCTGCGATTGCGCGCGTTCCAGCCACACATCCAGCTTGTTCGGGTCCGGCGGCGCCGGCTGGAAATTCGTGCCCAGCGTCTTCAGCTTGGTATAGCTCTGGCCGCCGGTAAGGAACTGCAACTGCGTCAGGTCCACGTCCAGCGTGTTCTGCGCATCGATCAGTTCCGCTTCGGAAAGGTCGTATTCGGCCTGGGCCTGCTTGGCCTCGACGTCGGTGACGATGCCGTTGGCCAGCTTGTTGTTGGCCTGATCCAGCAGCTGCTTGACCGCGTCCGTCTCCGCCTTGGCGAAGCGCACACCGTCCTGGGCCGAGAGCACATCGAAATAAGCCTGGGCGATCTGCAGGCGCAGCCCGTCCAGTGCCTCGTACACCTTGACCCCGGCCTGCCCCACCTTCAGCTCGGACTGGTCATAGGTCTTGAACAGCCCCCAGTTGAACAGCACCTGGGTCAGCCCGACCTGGTAGCCGAGAGAATAGAACTGGTCGCGGTGGTTGACACTGATGCCGTTACCGCCGGCGGCGGCACCGACAGCACCGGTATCGTCGAACACGCCGCGGAAGAAATTGCCGCTCACCGCCTGCTCGAACTCACCCGCCGTGGCGCCCGCGCCCACCTGCGGCAGCAACTTGGCCAGGGCCTGCGGCTTGGCTTCCGCCGCCTCGCGGAACCCGGCCACCGCCGCCTGGTACTGCGGGTTGGCATCCAGCGCCTTGACATAGATGCCGATCAGGTCGGCCGGCTGCGTGCCGGCGGCGCCGGCCAGCACGGGAAACAGGGCGGCGCCCAGAAACAAGGCACGGGCACGAGTGAAAGCCGGCCGTTTTGTCGACGGCGGCAGGCGCGACGGAATCATTGATGACTCACCCTGATCGGTATGCGCTTGAGTGGCGCCTTTGGACGTGATTCAACTCCCAAGTCGATTATGGCTCAGCCTCATTAAACAGTCACTTAGGATTTTTTCGTAAGTGCACGCCTTTACATTATTGGTGTGACAGCCAGCACCGGAAACGCGTGCTAGGCTGCTTCCGCAAACGCCGTACCAGGCGTGGGGAACACACATGGCAAACGCCGCCCTCAAGGGCAAAACCGCACTGGTCACCGGCGCTTCCTCCGGCCTGGGCGTGGATTTCGCCCGCGAACTCGCCGCCCAGGGCTGCAACCTCGTCCTGGTCGCCCGGCGCGAAGACCTGCTCAAACAGGTGCAGGCGGAATTGTTGCAGTGCGGCATCAAGGTCGCCATCGTCACCCTCGACCTCGGCACCCCCGAAGCGCCGCAGGCGCTTTACGACCTCGTGCGCCTGCAAGGCCTGGCCGTGGACGTGCTGGTCAACAACGCCGGCTTCGGCCTGTTCGGCAAGGACCTCGACCTGCCCTGGGCGAAAACCCGCCAGATGCTCCAGCTCAACATGCTGGCCCTGACCGAGCTGACCCGCCTGTTCGCCCGCGACATGGTCAAGCGCGGCAACGGCCACATCCTCCAGATCGCCTCCACCGGCGCTTACCAGCCCACCCCCACCTATGCCGCCTACGCCGCCACCAAGGCCTACGTCCTGAGCTACGGCGAAGCCCTCAACTACGAACTGCGCGGTACCGGCGTCTCCTGCACCGTTGTCTCCCCCGGCGTCACCGCCACCGAATTCCTCCAGGTCTCCGGCCAGAAACCCACCTGGTACCAGCGCCGCACCATGATGAGCAGCGCCGACGCCGCCCGCATCGGCATCCGCAAGATGCTGGCCCGCCGCTCCAGCGCCGTCATCGGCCTGTTCAACTGGTTTGCCGCATTCAGCGTGCGCTTCACGCCGCGCTCAATGGCGGCGGCGACTGGATACTTGTTGATGAAGAACGACTAGCTCAAAGTGCAGTGACGTTGCTGTTCGTCAGCAACCTCCACTCATCCGTTCGTCCCGAGTGCCTTGCGAAGCAAGGTGTATCGAGGGACCTCGCACACAAATAGCCGGCCTTTCAAATTATTGTGGATACAGCCTAACTACCGCGCCCACTTTATCCAGGTCAGTTCATCCTGCCTCTTTAATACTTCCAAGCAGTTAAAGAGCAATCTAAACAAAATTACCTTCCGGTTTAGAAGTGGGATTGTCGAGCTCCTTCAAGTAGCTCTCTCGAATTGCTCTAGTAACCTCAACCCTGTCAACTGAATACTCCTCATTCAAAGCCGAGGCAAGATGTCGTGTTACATCCGCCAAAATTACACCCCAAGCACGTCCCTCTGGGATATTCATCGTTTCTTGGTACATACCAATCTTCATCGAGCAATGAAGTTTCCTTTCTGCAATCCAGACTCGCAACATTTCAACTGCGTCTTTATCGCGCAGTGCAGCGTCCGGAACTGGTCGTTCATTCACAGTCATTGTCTTCCTCAATCTCTCTAGGGGGCCAATGTAAGGATTAAAAGGCCCGGAGTCCGACTCTTTAATCTGAATCACAATTGGCAAATCGACATCAAGAATTAAGATGCAGGTGCACCTGGTAATAGAGACTTCAAATCATCTGGCACCTGCTCGGGTGCATGCAGGTAACTAAAACAAGCCAGCTCCGCCCGCGCCCCATCCAGATCCGACGCATCCCGCAGACGCCGGATCTGCTGCAACCACGTCGCGGCATCGGGACCGCGCGCTACCTGCACCTGCCCCAGGGCCGCACCATGCACGGGCGATGACGCACAAGGATTCGGTGCTGTCGCGGAGTTCGCGACCGGCGCCG
>JAQGNS010000080.1 GCA_028291705.1 Nevskia sp. | reverse complement strand
GCGCGGACTTTCCTCAACTGGCTGGGCTGCGCCATCGGCGCCTCGAAGCACGAGGCGGTGGACATCGCCATCGCCGCGCTGAAGCCGTTCTTCGGCCCGGCCCAGGCCACGGTGCTGGGACGCGCGGAGCGGGTCGACATCCTCCACGCCGCGCTGTTCAACGGCATCAGCTCGCATGTCTTCGACTTCGACGACACGCACCTGAAGACGGTGATCCATCCGGCCGGCCCGGTGGCCTCGGCGATCCTGGCGCTGGCCGAGTACCAGCCGGTCAGCGGCGAGGACTTCCTGCATGCGCTGGCGCTGGGCATCGAGACCGAGTGCCGCATCGGCAATGCGGTGTATCCGGATCATTACCACACGGGCTGGCACATCACCGGCACCGCCGGTGTGTTCGGCGCCGCGGCGGCGGTGGGCAAGCTGCTCAAGCTGGACGAGCAGAAGATGATCTGGGCGCTGGGCTTGGCCGCGACGCAGCCGGTGGGCCTGCGCGAGATGTTCGGCACCATGACCAAGAGCTTCCACCCCGGCCGCGCGGCGCAGAACGGCCTCACCGCGGCGCTGCTTGCCGCCGGCGGCTACACCAGTTCGGACCAGGCGATCGAGGCCAAGCGCGGCTGGGCCAACGTGCTCAGCACGCACCGCGACTACAACGAGATCACCGGCGAGCTGGGCCAGCGTTACGAGAGCCTGCTCAACAGCTACAAACCCTTCGCCTGCGGCATCGTCATCCACCCGGTGATCGACGGCTGCATCCAGCTGCGCAACGAGCACGGCCTGACCGCCGCCTCGGTGGCCTCGGTGGCGCTGAAGGTGCATCCGCTGGTGCTGGAGCTGACCGGCAAGCGCACGCCGAAGACCGGCCTCGACGGCAAGTTCAGCGTGTTCCACTCCGCCGCGGTGGCGATCATCGACGGCCGCGCCGGCGAGCAGCAGTACAGCGACGCGGCGGTGCACGAGGCGACGACGGTAAAGTTGCGCGACAGCGTCAGCGCCGAGATCGACCCGAGCGTGGCGGCCGACGCCGCTTACATCACCATCACCCTGACCGACGGCCGACGCCTAGAGAAGCACATCGCGCACGCGGTGGGCAGCGTGGAGCGGCCGATGACCGACGCCGAACTGGAAGCCAAGTTCACCGACCTGGTGACGCCGGTACTGGGCGCCGAGCGCGCCGCCGGCCTGCTCAAGGCTTGCTGGACGCTGCACACCGCGGCCGACGTGGCGCCGCTGGCGCTTGCCACGGCCTGAAGCCGCGGACGCACATAACCATAAAGAAGCACGGGGCCGCAGCCGCGGCTTCGCCGACAGGCGCCGCCGCAGGGGATGGCGGCGGCGCCATCAAAAAGCTGCGAGGAGGAGTCAGATGCACGCATCAGGCACAGGGGTATGCCGCCAATCGGTCCATTCGATCTTCGGGCAGGTCCGGGCGATGATGGGCCGCGACGCGGCACGGCGGCTTGAAGGAGTGTGCGCACCATGAAGGCCAGGCTGTTTTCCGGCACCACCGGCAAGGTCTTCATGCTGCTCTGCGCCATGTACTTTATCGAGTACGTGGACCGGGTCAACCTCTCGGTGGCGGCGCCGCTGCTGAAGAAGGAACTGAGCCTCACCAACACGCAGTTGGGCCTGGCGCTGTCCGCCTTCGGCTACTGCTATGCGATGTTCCAGATTCTCGGCGGCTATGCCGGCGACCGTTTCGGGCCGCGCCGCACCCTCGCCTTCTCTGGCGTGCTGTGGAGCATCGGCACCTTGCTGACCGGTTTCGTCGGCGGGCTGGGCACGCTACTGATGTCGCGCCTGCTGGTCGGCATGGGCGAGGCCGGCACCATTCCCACCGCCACGCGCGCCATGAGCAACTGGGTACCGCGGGTCAAGCGCGGCTTCGCCCAGGGCTTCACCCATTCCTCGGCCCGCGCCGCTGCGGCGCTGACGCCGCCGCTGGTGGTGGCGATGATCCCCCTGCTCGGCTGGCGCGGCGCCTTCATCGCGCTGGGCTGCGTCAGCCTGGTGTGGGTGGTGGTGTGGTACAGCTACTTCCGCGACGATCCGCGCCAGCACCGCTCGATCACCGCCGGTGAACTGGCGGACCTGCCGGACTATCACCAGGGCCGCACCGTCAACGTGCCGGTGCCGTGGAAGCCGCTGATCAAGCGCATCATGCCGGTGACGCTGGTGTTCTTCTGCCACGCCTGGACGCTGTGGCTATACCTGAGCTGGCTGCCGAGCTTCTTCGTCGGCACCTATCACATCGAGCTGAAGAGTTCGGCGCTGTATACCTCGGCGGTGTTCTTCGCCGGCGTGGTCGGCGATACGGTGGGCGGCCTGCTCACCGACTACCTCTATCGCCGCACCGGGGACCTGAACAAGTCGCGCCGCAACGTGATCATCTTCGGCTTCGCCGGGTCGCTCAGCTTCCTCTCCTGCGTCATGTATTTCCATGACCAGACGGTGGTGACGCTGTGCCTGGCCGCCGCGTTGTTCCTGCTGGAAATGGCGGAAGGCCCGATCTGGGCGGTTCCGATCGACGTGGCGCCGACCTTTGCCGGCGTGGCCGGCGGCTTCGTCAGCACCGCGGCCGGCGTGGCGGCGATGGTCTCGCCCGCCGCCTTCGGCTACATCACCGACCTTACCGGCAGCTACCGCCCGCCGTTCATACTGTCGATCGGCCTGCTGCTGATCGGTATCGTGCTGTCGTTCCGCATCCGGGCGGATATTCCGCTACAGGTGCCGGGCGTCAAGGTACAACCGCTTGATCCTGCTGGAGAGCATTGATGAATACTGAAACATCCAATCAACTGGCCGGCGAACTGGCCGGCCGCGTCGCCATCGTCACCGGCGCGGCGCGCAATATCGGCCGCGCCATCGTGCTGGGGCTGGCGCGCGCCGGCGCCTACGTGGTGATCAATGCGCGCAGCTCGGCCGAGGAAGCCGCCGCCGTCGCGCGCGAAGTGGAAGGCCTGGGCGGCAAGGCACTGGTGCATCTGGCCGACGTGGGCGATCCCGCCGGCGCGCAGGGCCTGATCGACGCGGCGGTGCAACGCTTCGGGCGTATCGACCTGCTGGTCAACAATGCCGCGATCCGCCGCGAGACGCCGTTCGCCGAACTGAGCTGGCAGGAATGGCGCGAGGTGTGTTCGGTGATTCTCGATGGGGCCTTCCTCTGCTCGCGCGCCGCCCTGCCCCACCTGCGCAAGTCCGGCGCCGGCGCCATCGTCAACATCGGCGGCATGTCGGCTTATGCCGGCTCGGCCGATCGCGCCCACGTGATCGCGGCCAAGGCTGGCATCGGCGGTCTGACGCGTGCGCTGGCGCACGATCTCGGCCCCGACGGCATCACGGTGAACTGCGTCTCGCCGGGACTGATCGACACGGTGCGCGGGCACGCCACCGGCGGCACGCCGGCGCATCACGCCGCGCGCAAGACCCTGCTGGGGCGGCGCGGCGAAGCGGGCGAGATCGCCGCAGTGGTGAAATTTCTCTGCGGTCCGGGCGCGCGCTACATCACCGGGCAGACGCTGCATGCCAATGGCGGGGCCTATCTCTGCTAGCGGCATCCGGCACTCCGCTACGCGCGGAGTGTCGAGCAGGCGCTAGGCGGCCAGCGCCTCGCGCACGAAGTCCAGACGGTCCTGGCCGAAGTACATGTCGCGGCCGACGAACATCACCGGCACGCCGAACAGGCCGCGCTTGACCGCAGCCTCGGTGTCGCTCTTGAGCTGGTCCTTGATGATGGGATCGGCGCAGAGGGCGAGAACTTCCTGCGGATCGATGCCTGCTTTGGCCAGGGTGGCGCCGAGCACGGCGGGATCGCCGAGGTTGAGGCTGTCCACCCACATGCCGCGGTACAGGGTTTCCACGTAGGTCGTGAACTGCCGCGGCAGGCGCTGCTGCACGCCGACGGCGC
>JAQGNS010000063.1 GCA_028291705.1 Nevskia sp. | reverse complement strand
TGGTCTTTCTGGACCGGCTCGTAGCCCAGGGCGTCGATGCCGAGCATGGCACTGGACGAGTCGAGGATACGCATTACCACCTTCTCACCCCACAGGGTGGGGCAGGTGCTGACGCGGAAATCGATCGACTTGGTCGCCGACAGTTTCAGCTTGATGCGACCATCCTGCGGCACACGGCGCTCCGCCAGGTCCAGGCGCGACATGACCTTGAGGCGGGCGGCCAGGCGGCCGCCGAGCTGCACCGGCGGCGAGGAAATTTCCTTCAGCTCGCCGTCCATGCGGTAGCGGATGCGGTATTTCTTCTCATAGGGCTCGAAATGGATGTCCGAACAGCCGCGGTTGATGGCGTCGATCAGCACCTTGTTGACGTAGCGGATGATTGGCGCGTCTTCCTCGTCGCTGCCGGCGTTCTTTTCTTCCGGGGCGCCCTCGTCGCCGCCCTCGATGCTGAGGTTTTCGAGGTCAGCGTCGCCGGTGCCGATGCTGGAGGACTGGATGGCACCGGCCGCGGCCTCGATCGCCTTGGCCAGCTTGTCTTCCTCGACCAGCACCGCCTCGGTGGCGAAGCCGCTGGCGAACTTGAACTCGTCCAGGGCCTGCAGGTTGGTCGGGTCGGACAGGGCCAGGTAGAGCTTGCGGCCGCGCTTGTACAGGGGCAGGGCGTGCTGCGCGCGGATCAGCTTTTCGCCGAGTTCGCGGATGGTGTTGGCATCAGGTTCGATGCTGGTCAGGTCGAGCAGGGGGGTGCCGAACTCGTTGCTGGCAAATTCCGCGAGACGCGCCGCGGAAATCAGCTTGTCCTCGACCAGTTGGGCGACGATGGGTCGGGTATTACGCAGCGCCTTGGCCTGGGACTCGCGGGCCTGGTCCTCGGTCAGCAGCTGGTTGGCGACGAAGCGCCGGGCCAAGCCGCTGAGCGGAGGGCCGGAAACGGTTGCGTTGGGACTGAGGGCCACGGCGTGCGGTAACGATTGATCGTCGAGTTGGCTATTTGACCAAGGACCCTATACTCCCCGGCCGGCAGCGTCAATTATGCAATCCCGCCGTATGGAAAAAGCGCTGGCTATGGCGCCGTGCGGGCCTGCCCGTACAATGTTGCAACCCCGCCGATTCCAGCCGACAAGAGCTTGGTGCGGCAGCCTTCCCGAACCCAGAAAACAAGGGATATCGCTTGATCAGCATCATTCTGCCGGCAAAAAACGAAGCTGCGGCGCTGCGAGATCTGCTGCCGAGGCTTCGCGCGGCCCAGGCCGAGGCGGAAATCATCGTGGTCGATGACGGTTCGACCGACGAAACCCGCGTGCTTTGCCTTGAGCATGGCGTGCAGTGCCTGTCGTCGGCGTATTCGATGGGCAATGGTGCGGCGGTTAAGCGGGGGGCAAGGATGGCCCGGGGGGAGATTATGGTCTTCATGGATGCCGACGGCCAGCATTCCCCTGACAGCATCCAGCCGCTGCTGGATCGTCTGTCGGAGGGTTACGACATGGTGGTGGGCAGCCGTTCCTGGTCGGATCAGGCCGGGGTGGGCCGCGGTATGGCCAACACGCTTTACAATCGCATAGCAACCTGGATGACCGGGTTCAAGGTGATGGACCTCACCTCCGGCTTCCGCGCGGTGCGCGCCGGCAAGTTTCGCGAATTCCTTTACCTTCTGCCGAATGGCTTCTCTTATCCCACCACCATTACCATGGCGTTCTTCCGTAGCGCCTACTCGGTAAACTATTTGCCGGTTCCGGTAGCTGCGCGCATCGGCAAGAGTCATATCCGTCCCTTGCGGGACGGGATCCGTTTCCTGCTCATCATATTCAAGATCGCAACGTTGTATTCACCATTGAAGCTTTTTGTTCCAGTGGCCGGCTTTTTCTCCTGGCTCGGATTGCTGAACTACATTCACAGTTACCTGACGATCCATCGGTTTACCAATATGAGCGCTCTGATGTTCAGCGCTTCGGTAGTCGTATTCCTGATTGGCCTGATCTCCGAGCAGATCACTGCTCTGACCTATCGTCGCGACCAGTGAGCGCCAGCGACTTCAGGCCTTCGCTGCTGGTACTTGCCTCCACTTATCCGCGCTGGCGCGGTGACAGCGAGCCCGGGTTCGTCCACGAACTGTGTCGTCGGCTGACTGGTTCATTCAAGGTGATAGCTGTTGTTCCCAGTTCTCCGTCGGCAGCTGCGCACGAGTTGCTGGACGGTGTCGAAGTGTTTCGCTTTCGTTATGCGCCGCGTCGGCTCGAAACCCTTGTCAACGACGGCGGGATCGTTGCCAATCTCCGCCGCAATCCCTGGAAGTTGATGCTTCTGCCGAGCTTTGTGGTGGGGCAGGCGTGGCTGGCAGCGCGGCTGTTCCGGCGTTTCCGCTTCGCGGCGGTCCATGCCCACTGGCTGATCCCGCAGGGCCTGGTCGCGGCGTGGCTTTGCCGCAAGCGCCGAGCGCCATTTCTGGTCACCTCCCATGGTGCCGATTTATTCGCATTGCGCGGACGCGGGTTTGAGATTGCCAAGCGCCTGGTGATCCGGCGCGCCGCTGCACTGACAGTGGTCAGTACGGCGATGCGGGACGAGCTCGAGCGACTAGGTGCGGACAGTTCGAAAGTGAGCGTTGCGCCGATGGGCGTGGACCTGCGCGACCGCTTTACTCTTTCGAATACCGCGCAAAGAAGCGCGCACCAAATTCTGTTCGTTGGCCGCTTGGTCGAAAAAAAAGGCGCGCGTTACCTTGTCGAAGCAATGCCCATGGTGCTGCGGCAGCATCCTCAGGCCCGACTGAGCATCGCCGGCTTCGGGCCCGAGCAAATGAACCTA
>JAQGNS010000164.1 GCA_028291705.1 Nevskia sp. | reverse complement strand
GCAGGGGACCGAGTAAACACCAATAGGTGTTTGCTCGGCGCAGACATCGGGTCGCATTTCTTTTGGTTACTTTTCTTTGGGCGAAACCCAAAGAAAAGTAACCCGCCTTCAGGGCGGAACCGAACTTTCAATAAGCGCGGTCAATGACCCGCTTGCAAGCGCGTACGCCGAGGTTTCAGAGCGAAATCAGAGTGAGCGGAAAAGCCGCGTTCCGCCTACGGCGGAAGGTGGAATGCGCTTCGCTTATTCCACCCTACGGTCTACGGGCACAAATTCATCAACATAATTGTGCTCGGGGCTTTTTTGATTCACGCCAGGTTGGCCGCCTTTACGTTTTTTAACGCAAGCCCAACCCGCCGGGTTAAGAAGGCGTTAAGGCAGCTCGCGTAAGGTGATGCCACGTATCCGCAAGTGGAGAAGCACCATGCAGAAGAAACTGATCCTCGCCTCCTTGCTGCTCGCCGGCGGCCTTGCGCTGCCGGCCGCCAGCCAGGCCGCCCGCGTCGGCGTCGATATCAACATCGGCCCGCCCGCCGCGATCGTAGAGGCTCCGCCGCCCCCGCCGCAGGTCGGCTATGTGTGGGCGCCCGGCTTCCATCGTTGGGACGGCGGCCGCTATGTCTGGGTGCCGGGCCATTACATTGCCCCGCGCCGCGGCTACCACTGGGTGCCGGATCACTACGACCAGCGCGGCCCGCGTTACCACTATGTACCGGGCCACTGGGTGCGCTGAGCGCATACTGTAGGAACGCAGCAAAAAGGGCCGCGAACGCGGCCCTTTTTGTTACGCAAGGTAAAGCTTATGGGCCAGCCGGGGCGCGGTTAAGCCGGCGTTCATCCTGCCGAGAGAAGATGGCGGCAACGGCAAAAAACGCCTGCCGGGCGGTGTGGAAATTCCCCAGATCCACGCCGGTTTCGCTGGCAAACAGACAGGAGATTCGAGTGAACACCGCAAAGGTTTCAACCCCGTTCAAGTTGGTGACGATGGCCTGCGCCGGCCTCGTCGTCGCCTGCGCCTCGGAGCCGATCGGCCCGACGGTGCAGGTATACCCGGCGCAGAACAAGCCGTTCGAGGTGTTCCAGGGCGAGCAGGAACAGTGCAAGCAGTACGCCGGCCAGCAGATCGCCGGAGCGGTCGACAAGGCCAATGACCGCGGCGTGGGCGCGGCGGTGCTGACCACCGCGCTCGGCGCCGGCCTCGGCGCGGCGGTGGGCGGCGGACGCGGCGCGGCGATCGGTGCCGGTGCGGGCGGCGTGGTCGGTGCCAACGTCGGCGCCAACGGTTCCTCGCGTGAGGACCGCTCAATCCAGCAGCAGTACAACATGGCCTACTCGCAGTGCATGTATTCCAAGGGCAACCAGGTGATGGGCTACGACCCACGCCCGCGCGTCTACTACGCCGCCCCGCCGCCGCCTCCGGTTTACTACCAGCAGGCGCCGCCTCCCCCACCCGGTTATTACCCGCCGCCCCCGCCGCAACCTTATCCGCCGCAGTAATGCAGGCACATCAAGCCGGCTGAAGACGGACGCAGCAAAAAGCCGGGGGCCGCAATCGCGGCCCCCGGCTTTTTTGTGTGCTTGAGATCGAGGGCCCGTAACCCGGAAAGCGCGTAGCGTTACCCGGGCTGCGTGCTGAAAACCCTATGTCTCAATGCGGGCGCTGATCGCGGTCATGCTGGTCGTGCTGCCTTTGCTCTTCATCATGACGGCGCTGCTCATCCTCGCGGCGCCGCTGGTCGTCGTCATGCGCATGTATATCCAGGACCACCGACGGCCGCTCGACCACCGTCCGCTCGATCACCGTGGGTGCCGCGGCTGGCGGTGGCGGCGGCGCGTTGCAACCGGCGAGCATTACGGCCATGGGAAGGACAGCGAACCACACTGCGTGGATGACTGTTGTCTTGATGACCGCGAGACGGTCCGATCGCTTGCTCATAGAGTTGCTCCCACCGCGGCAGAGACCCGGTTTGTGGAGTCACTGTGCGTCCCGGCGGGTGCCGCGGTCTGTGCGGTGGAATACGGAGCGCTGCGGGCACGAAGCCGCCACGATACCGCCCAACGGCGCGTTACCAGACGGTGATGCGCCGTTCCGGCGGCAGGTACATGCGGTCACCCGGCTGGATGCCGAAGGCCTTGTAGAACGCATCCATGTTCTGCAAAGGCGCGAACCCGCGGATGGCATCCGGCGCGTGGCCCTCGGTCTTGAGAAACAGGATTTCCTGATCGTCCCGCATCTTGCCTCGCCACATTTGCGCCCAGGCGATGAAGAAGCGCTGATCGCCGTCGAGTCCGTCCATGGTCGCCACCGGCCGGCCGTTGAGCGAAGCACGCCAGGCCTTGTAGGCGATGGCCACACCGGCGTTGTCGGCGAGGTTTTCGCTCAGTGTCAGTTCGCCGTTCATGTGGATGCCGGGCATCGGCTCGAAGGCGTCGTACTGCTGCGCCAGTGCGCTGGTCCTGGCGTTGAAGCGTGCCTGATCCTCGGGCGTGAACCAGCCGGGCTGGCCGAGCAGGTTGCCGTCGGCGTCGAACTGGCTGCCTTCGTTGTCGAAGCCATGGCTGATCTCGTGACCGATGAATCCGCCGATGGCGCCGTAGTTCGCCGCATCGTCGGCCTGCGCATTGAAGTACGGCGGCTGCAACAAGGCAGCCGAGAGCACGATCTGGTTCTGCTCGGCGTAGTAGCTGCCATCGACGTTCTGCGGGCTGTCCTCATTGCCCCATTCGTCGCGGTCGACCGGCTGGCCCAGGCGGTCGATCCGGCGCTGGTAGTCGAAGCTGCGGGCGCGCATGACATTGCCCACGAGGTCGTCACCGGCGATGACCAGCGCACCATAGTCCCGCCAGCGCTCGGGGTAGCCGACCTTGATGCGCAACTTGAGCAGCTTTTCCTGGGCCTTGCGGCGCGTCTCCGGCCCCATCCAGTCGAGCGTGTCGAGTTCGTGCGCATAGGCGGCGGCGATGCTATGCACCAGCCCTTCGATCCGCGCCTTGGATGCCGGTGGGAAGTAGCGGGTGACGTATTGCCGGCCCAGGCCTTCGCCGATGGACTGGTTGACCAGTTCGACGCC
>JAQGNS010000608.1 GCA_028291705.1 Nevskia sp. | reverse complement strand
ACGCGCTTGGCCTGACGCTTCACGGCAGCAGCGCGCTTGCGCTTGCGCTCCTGGCTCGGCTTCTCGAAGAACTCGTGCGAGCGCAGGTCGGTGAGGACACCGGCCTTCTCACAGGTGCGCTTGAAACGGCGCAGTGCGACTTCAAACGGCTCATTTTCGCGGACGCGGACGCTCGGCATATGCCATCACTCTCGAAACAGAAAAGGGTTGCCCCCATTGAAGGGCCCGAGATTCTAAGTGTTTCCCGGCCGTAAAGCAAAGCCCACCCCTTTCCCTCACAATACCCGCCCCATGGGCACTCCTGGCACCATCCTAGGCATCGAAACCTCCTGCGACGAGACCGCCGCGGCCGTTTATGACGGCGAGCGCGGGCTGCTGGCGCACGTGCTGCACAGCCAGGCGGCGATGCACGCAGAATACGGCGGCGTGGTGCCGGAACTGGCGGCCCGCGACCACGCCGGCCGCATCCACAGCCTGGTGGCCGAAACCCTCAAGGCCGCCGGCCTCAAGCTGCAGGACCTCGACGGCATCGCCTACACCGCCGGCCCCGGCCTGATCGGCGCCCTGCTGGTGGGCGGCTCTTTTGCCGCCGGGCTGGCAGCGGCCACCGGCGCCCGTTTGATCCCGGTCCATCACCTGGAAGGGCACCTGCTGGCGCCGATGCTGGAGGCCCGCAAGCCGGAATTCCCCTTCCTGGCCCTGCTGGTCTCCGGCGGCCACACCATGATTGCCCGGGTCGACGGCGTGGGCGCCTACGCCATCCTGGGCGAAACCCTGGACGACGCCGCCGGCGAAGCCTTCGACAAGACCGCCAAACTGCTCGGCCTGCCCTACCCCGGCGGCCCGCAGCTGGCCAAACTGGCCGAAAGCGGTAAACCCGGCCGTTTCCGCTTCACCCGCCCGATGACCGACCGCCCGGGGCTGGAATTCAGCTTCAGCGGCCTGAAAACGGCGGTGCTGACCGCCCTGCCCAAGAACGCCGACACCCAGACCCGCGCCGACCTGGCCCTGGCCTTCGAGGAAGCGGTGACCGATACCCTGGCCATCAAATGCCGCCGCGCCCTGCAGGAGACCGGCCTGAAGCGCCTGGTGGTGGCCGGCGGCGTCGGCGCCAACCGCCGCCTGCGCGACAAGTTCGCGCAGATGGAGCAGCGCGGCGAAGCCGAAATGTACTTCGCCCGCCCGGAATTCTGCACCGACAACGCCGCCATGATCGCCTACGCCGGCTGGGCCCGGTATACCGAGGCGGAAGACACCGGCAGCGGCATCCTGGCACGGGCACGCTGGCCGCTGCATGAACTTACTCCCCCAATCGCGAGCGCCGCATGAACCCCCTGGATCACATCCTCATCAGCGGCCTGCAGGCGCGCGCCGTCATCGGCGTACACGCCTGGGAACTGCACCAGCCGCGCCCCCTGCTGATCGACGTGGAACTGGGGGTGGATGCCAAGGCCGCGGCCGCCACCGACCGCCTGCGCGACGCCGTGGACTACAAGGCGGTGTCGGACGAAATCGTGGCCTACGCCGCCTCGAAGGAATTCCGCCTGATCGAGACCCTGGCCGAATCGCTGGCCCGCCTGCTGTTCGAGCGGCACCCGATCCTGTCCCTGAGGCTGACCATCGGCAAGCCCGGCGCGGTGCCGGAAGCCAAGGGTGTGGCGATCCGCATCGACCGCCGGCGCGAGGATTACGCCGTCTGCGGGCGCTGATCCTGCTCGATTATGGTGCGCGCAAACTCCGCCAGATCCTTGTAGACGGGCACATCATCCCCGACAAGCTTACTTTTGGTGCGTTTTCCGTTACCGGTTAGCACCAAAACAGGGCGTGCACCGGCGGCGCGTGCCGCTTCGATGTCGGACCCGGAATCGCCGACAAAGGGCACGCCCTCCAGGTTGATCCCGAGCCGCCGCGCCAGGTCCTTCAGCATCCCTGGCGCCGGCTTGCGCATCTCGGTCGCCTCGTCCGGATGCTCCGGCGCGAAGTGGATGCCGCTGATGCGCCCGCCCACTTCCGCCACCGCCCGCTGCAGGCGTTCATGGATGGCGAACAAGGCGTCGAAGTCGAGCAGGCCGCGGCCGATGCCGGACTGGTTGCTGGCGATATAGACCTGGTACCCCGCCTGGCACAGCAGCGCGATGGCTTCGATGCTGCCGGGAATCGGCACCCACTCGGCCACCGACTTGATGAACTCGTCCGAGTCCTCGTTGATGACGCCGTCACGATCCAGGATTACAAGCTTCATGCCGGCACTGTGCCGGGGGCACAGTGCCGGGTCAAGAAGCCTTTCAATCGGTCACGGTGATGCTGCCGCTCATGTTCTCGTGCCCGCTGCCGCAGAAGATGTCGCAGAGGAAGACGAAGGTGCCGACCTTGTCCGGCGTCAGTGTCAGGTGCATCACCTGCCCGGGTGGAATGTCCGAACGCGCATTCATGTCCGGCACGCTGAAGCCCATCAGCACGTCCGCCGTGCTCAGTTCGATATCCACCGTCTCGCCTTTCTTGACGGTGAGATGATCGGGGCTGAAAACGAAACGGCGCGCGGACACCTTGATCAGTCGCGCATGCTGGGGCGCGCTGGCGCCGTCGGCCCACGCAGCGACGCCGAAACCGGCTACGGCGCACGCCCCCAGCAGGCAGACGGGCGCGATTTTCCTGAGGAATGAATTCATGTAAGCCTCAGGCCTTGACCGGAAATTCGCTGATCTCGACCTGACCGGCATCCCAGTCGATCTCGCGGAAGCCGAGGCCCTTGTAGGGCGCCGCCGCATCCCAGGGAATCGGCGCCTTCTTCGGCACCGACAGCGGCGCCGGCAAGGGGAACATCAGCGACTTGGCCGAGTGGTGCGCGATGTGCCCGGTCATGTGATGGTTTTCCTGGTGGATGTGGCCGTAGAACACCACCACGTCATGGAACGGCAGCAGCAGATCGACGGCCTTGGCGCCGTCCGGCGTGGCCCAATCCCAGGTCGGCGCCAGGTCGAACAGCGGGCGGTGGGCGAACACCACCAGGCGCTGCTTGTGGTCGAGGCCGGCCA